>JBFZEG010000056.1:0-57180 GCA_041306975.1 Gammaproteobacteria bacterium
GATAATCGGTCAGATCTTTGTAAAACACACCACCAGAAATCAGACCCAGCGGCTCGATGTAGTACTCAAGCATCAGGTCGACGTTGTTGGTCAGTGTCGGGTTAAGATCCGGGTTACCGGCAGAAACACGCACGATGGTTGAAGAATCGTTTTCCACCAGTCGCGGCACGATTTGTGGGAAGTTAGGCCGTGAGATTGAGCGGGTGATCGCCGCACGGCCAATCAGGTTTTCACTGAAGCTGTAACGCAGTGTGGCACCAGGGAAGAATTCCGTGTAGCTGTTGCCCGCGGTACGCTGACCGATAGCACCGGTCACTTCGTTAAATGACGGCGAGCTTGAGTTCTGTTCGGTACGTTCCATACGCAGACCCAGCAGCAACTCCGCACGATCATACTCAACCCGCGCCGATCCGTAGGCTGAGGAGATATCTTCATCCACGCTGTAGTCTGCGGTAATGGATTGTGGGATACGACGCTGGGTTATCGAGCTGGCCTTGATACCATCCAGATACGCCGTGACCAGTGCCGGGTCCATTTTGAAACCCAGGTTATAACCGTAGTTAAATGATGGCTCAGCGGTCAGGAACGACAACAATGGCTGAGTCGGCGCTGATGTGGCACGACGATCCCGGTAACGCTCTTCATCGTGGGTCTTTTCACGGCCACGGAATTTGATACCCCACTGATAGGTCGTGGGTTGACTGAACAGCATGCCTGGCATCTCGACGTTAGCCTGCACACTGACCTCGTCTTCAACACCGGTGTTTGAACGGAAGGTGTTTTCGCGGAAGCTCATGCTACTAACACGCGTCAATTCGCCGGTGGCAAAGACGGAGTACGCGGGGTTATTGGCATCCTGCGAAAAATCATAACTGACGTTTGGACGCAGGCTGGAGCGCAGCAACAACTCATCACGGTTCGGATAGGTTTGTTTGGCGCGTGATACTGATGCGGAGTAATCCAGTGTGTAGTTGCTCAGTTCGTTCTCGCCGCCAAGAGTCCACGACGTAATATTGTTCTGCTGCACACGGTGGCGGAACTGCTTCTGCAAACGCACCGTGTTAAAGGTGCCGCTCAGATTGGTGGCGCCGGGCTGCAAAGTGCCCTCTTCCCAGATGATGTCTGCGCGGTTACGGAACTCGTCATCGGTAAACTGTGCCCACGAGCCACGCAGGTAGTAACTGTCGGTATCCGTTGGACGCCATTCCAGTGACGTGGTTGCGGCCATACGCTCACGGCGGGTATCGTAGTCTTTGAACAGTGTTTCAATCAGACTCAGTACCTCACCCTGCGGGCGATTGAGCACGGTCCAGACGTTCTCGACGTTATCCACCTGACGGCGTGTCTTGGAATAACTCAGTGACACCAGGGCGCCAAACTGCTGCTCGCTGCCAAATAGATTACTGGCCTGCAAGGAGCCACGTGTGTCGCTTTTGCCATATTCGTTGTCGCTCATGCCGGCTGAGCCACGCATCTGCGGGCCACGGGTATCAAACGGCGAACGTGTCACGATGTTGACCGCGCCAGCAATGGAGTCAGCATCCTGATCCGGACGCAGGGTTTTGGAGACTTCAATCTGGCTGACGATATCCGACGGAATGGTGTCGAGGTCTACCGCGCGCGTGAACGGATCCGGTGCAGGCATGCTCACGCCATTAATCGCCACCGCTGAGAACTCAGCAGGCGCGCCACGCACGTTGATGTAACGTCCCTCACCCTGGTCACGCTGAATGCCCACACCGGGCGCACGTTGCAAGGCTTCTGCAATGTTGGAATCCGGAAAACGGCCAATCGCATCGGATGAAATCACGTTACTGACGTTGTCAGCCATACGCTGCTGGTTGAGCGCGCGTGCCTGACTGTCAACAATCGGCGTTGCTCGCACGATGATTTCTTCAATGACGCCAGCCGGTCGCAGCGCCAGAGAAATGTTGGCACGCTGACCATCGGCAACCGTAATGCTTTGTGTGGTTGACTCATAACCCAGGTAGTCGATGACCACAGTGTAGGTGCCCGCAGGCAGGCTGCCCAACGTGAATTCGCCCTGTGTGTTGGTCACTCCACGAACGTTAAGTTCCTGAATAGTGATCTGTGCGCCCGGCAATGCAGAGCCGGCGCGATCTTCAATACGGCCAGCAACAACGCCGGTTTGTGCAAAGGCTTCAGCTGCAAACATCAAGGCAATGGCAGGCACGGCGGTGCGTATCATTGTAGGCAGCATTTTTTTGCGGAATCTTGATAGCGAAGACATTAATCGGCTCCAGGGCTTAAAACGTGGGTTTGGGGTCGTTATCGCAAAATAGGCGTCGGTTGTGACACGCTGAAGACGAGTTTATGAAGCTTATTTGACAACTTGATGAAGCTTTTGTGACAGTCTTGTCACATACCCTGGGAATTGTCACGACACAGGCCCGCTTGGCGAACAACCTATGCATTGTTTACACTGGATGGCAAAAATACCCCTCAACACTTGATTGGATCTCACCATGTACGTACCGCAGCATTTCAGCGAAAGTGACACCAGCAAATTGCAGCAGACCATCCGCGAGGTTGGATTGGGCCTGCTCATTGTGGCCGACAGCGCCGGCATCGACGCCAACCACGTGCCTTTTCATCTGTGTTGTGATCAGGGAAGTGAGCTCGGCACCTTGCAGTGCCATGTGGCGCGCAGCAATCCGGTGTGGCAACGTCTGCTGGCGGGAGCCTCTGCTCTGGTGGTATTTCAGGGGCCGGACGCCTATGTATCACCGTCATGGTATCCCAGCAAAGCTGAAAACGGTCGCGCGGTACCCACCTGGAACTATCTGGCGGTGCATGCAGAAGGCAGCGTGCGGGTCATTGAGGATGCCGGCTGGCTGAAACAGCATGTGCGCAACCTGACGGATCAACATGAATCCGGCAGGCCAAAACCATGGTCGGTTGATGATGCGCCAACAGACTACACAGAAAGGATGTTGCAGGCCGTTGTGGGCCTTGAAATCAGCATTCAGAAACTCACTGGCAAACTCAAGGCCAGTCAGAATCAACCGGAGCGCAACAAAGCGGGGGTCATTGCCGGACTGAGTGCAGAGCATCCGATGGCTAAACTGATTATCAATCCAGAGCTGAGCATACATTCATAAAACATGTCTCCTTCTCACGATGGAGACTAATGGCTGGCTTGCTGATCATGCTGGAGGTCGCACCTATACACGCGGCAGAACGAATCAAACAATGGTGAGCGACCCAATCTATTCAATGGTTGATAATCAAAGCATTGCACATATAATGGCACATATATTTTAGGAGGAGATTATATGGGCCAGGTCACGATTTATCTAGACGACGACATTGAGCGCAAAATGAATGAAGCAGTCAAATCTTCTCACCTATCCAAAAGTAAGTGGATAGCGCAACTCGTTCAGGAGAAAGTGGCCAATCATTGGCCTGACTCCATTGCAAAGATGGCGGGCAGCTGGGACGACTTTCCTTCATTGGCAGACATCAGACACGCTCAGGCCTCTGATACGGAAAGAGAATCACTTTGATGTATGTGCTTGACACTAACATCCTGATTTACTTCTTCAAAGGCATGGGTAATGTCTCAAAGAAGCTGTTGTCGGTTTCACCCAAGGATATTGGTGTGCCTGTCATCGTTATTTACGAGCTGGAATATGGTATTCATAAATCCAGCTTTCCGGAAAAGCGTCAACAGCAGCTAACTGAGCTATGCTCCGTGGTAAACGTACTGCCTTTTGGCAGCGCAGAGGCTAAATTGACTGCCGACATGCGGGCAAAACTGGAGAAAAGCGGCACACCCATTGGTCCCTATGATCTGCTCATTGCTGGCACCGCTATGTCTAACAACGCCGTGCTGATTACCAATAACACCAAAGAGTTTTCCAGAGTTCCTAACTTAATAATGGAGAACTGGTTTTGATCACACCGTACCTACCAACGACAAGAAAATGCAGGGTTCCACAACACCGGAGCCCGGCACCTGACAATCAGAAGCTGTAATTCACCCCTGCGTACAACGATCGGCCCATGCCTGGCACACCAATGCCAAACGGAATGCCGTTCATAGACATGGTCATGCCTTGTGCGACATACGTGCCGCCGGCAGGCAGGAAGTAAAACTCATCCAGCAAGTTCTCTACACCCAGATCCAGTCTGACGGATTCCCAGCTGTGACTTAGGCGTAGGTTGAACAACGAGTAACTGTCTGTGCCCCGCTCATTGCGCACACCCGACACGTCGTCTTTTTTACCGACAAACACCCATTCCAGACTGTTATCCCAGCCACTGAGTTGCTGCGATAACGCCAGACGGCCCTGCATGGGAACGATGTTGTATAACCCGGCACCGGTGTCGGTATTCTCGGCATCGATGAAACTCAGGTTACCGGCCAGTGTCCAATCGCCGCTGGCATTGTTGGCCAGTTGTGATGCCAATGTCAGGTCTACGCCTCTAAGCTCAGCCTGCTGATTCTGATACTTGAGTACGTTGTACTGACCAAGGCGCCACATGGCATTGATAGCCACTGCATCAATATAGTCATCAACGCGGGTGATGTATGGATTCACACTGAGCTCATGACGGGTATCTGCACTGCGCCAGTTAAGGCTGCCAGACAGGGTGTGAGCTTTTTCGGGATTCAGTGCCAGATTGCCCACATAGCCGTTGCCATCACCGACCAGATTGTTCATGGACGCAGCCATCATCCACGATGACCAGGGGAATACTTCGTACAGGTTGGCTGATCGAACTTTTTGCGCAACTCCCAGCTCCAGGTCAATCTGGCTGTTCAGCGCATAACGTGTAAGCAAGGTCAGATCGACGTTGGTATCCGTATTTTTTCGTGTCTCCTGATTAAACGCATTGGCCTCCATCACTTGCATGCCTGGGGCGTTCATCGCCGTTGAGTAACCACGCACGTCATCGGCGTTGCGCATCACACGCTCGACTCGAGCGCCGTACATGACCAGCCAATCGTCAGCGAGATTCAGTTCGTGCTCGGCAAAAACGGCCGTTCTGTCGCGCTTGCCATTGTTGATATTTTCGAAGGTTCCCGGGCCCATGGCTGCGCCCGACGCTGTCCAGTAATCGTCCAGCCGGAATTGCTGCATCTCAGCGCCCAGCCGCACCAGACCTCTTGCCGGCAGGTCAATTTCTGCGCTAACACTGAGACCGGTATTGGTTGAGTCAGAAAACATGGGCATTCCGCCCGCGCAAGTACCCGCTGGATCTCCATGGAAACGGATCGTGTTACAAGCGCTACCTGCCACTGCATTGGAGCCATACCAGAACTGGCGGTCCGGGCCAAAATCCATGCCGTGATTGACGTCCTCGCGGTACAGCCGGCTCTGTATCTGTCCCCAGCCGGTCTCGCGCTGCCAGTTCAGATTGACGCGCGTCTGCTGATTATCCAGTAGGTCCATACGCTGGTTGGGGTACATCTGACTGGGCATGTTCTGATAACCCAATTGCACATCAAACATATCCGCGCCGGTTTTATAGGCCAGGCGGAGATTATGATTCTGAGTCTCGTAAGCCGTTGAGCCAACTTCATCCATCGGCAAGGTATGCCCCGGGCGGCCGGTTTGAGCGATGGTTTTAAAATCTTTGGCAGCGGTGTAGTTGTCGCCCTGACTGTAACTGCCACTGTAGCTGGCAAACAGATTTTCACTGGTTCTATTGACACGCACATTCATGCCACTAGCGCTATTGTTACTGCGACTGAAGCCGCCCGCCTCGCCTTCAAAGCGAGTGCTGTCGGAGAACTCCGGCGCGCGTGATTCACTGATCACCGTGCCGCCAATGCTGTCCCCGCCTACGCTGACCGGGGTAATTCCTGCAAACACCGTCATCTGCCCAACGTCACTGGGCGCCATATAAGACAATGGCGGGTTCATGTGATTAGGACACGCTGCAATCATATCCATGCCGTCAACTTTGATACGCAAACGGTCATCCGAGAGTCCACGAATCATTGGCAGACTGGAGACAGCGCCAGTTTGATTAACGCTGACACCGGCCAGCATGGACAGCAGGCTTGCTGTGTCGCTGGTCGCCGCCGATAACTTGCGCACGTCAGATGCGTTGATGCTTTGCAGGTGACTGCTGCTGTTGTGGCGCTGACCTTCGATGATGATCTGTTCAATGTCGGCCGGGGGTTCAGCCGCAGAAACAGCAGTTGCAGAGAGTGACAAAGCAACTGCCAATGCCAGCCTTGACACGTGCAATGGGTGTGATTGTGTGTTCATGATTATCATGGCTCCCTTTTCCTCAAGTCAGCGGCCTTGTTACATTAGGTAACAAATTAACCGTTCACTTGCATCATGGCGCAACGCCACCACAATGACCATGCGGCACAGTGTCGCAGACCTAGCCCTCAGCTCTACTTCTCAGCTCCACCCCCTGGCAACTCGACCCAAGTGTCCGCGGACATACATAAGAATGAACCTCAGTCTGCGATTGATCGTACAAGGTGGACACAATAGAACACGCAGGTCATTGCTGATGTTGTTAACACCCGACGAAAAATCCAGAGTGATTGAAATGGCGTGGGAAGATCGCACGCCCTTTGAGGCAATAGCGCTGCAATTTGGTTTAAATGAGTCGCAGGTGATCCTGCTCATGCGCAGCTCTCTGAAGCGCGGCAGCTTCAAACTGTGGCGAGAGCGCGTCAGCGGCCGTGTCACCAAACACCTGAAACTGCGAAGCCCGGATGTCAATCGTGGCTACTGCCCAACGCAGTACAAACAGCGTTAAGCAGGAAAAGTTTGGAATACGCAAGACCGACGCATGTTTGCAAACCTGAATTTCCGGAACACGCCAGAAAGTGTTTCAGAATACGGCAGACGGATGCGTCGTTTGTAGTGCATTTAAGCCTGGTAAAAATATAAACTCATCCGGGGTACAAGCCTATGACAAAAACCAAAACCGGCAGACACAATACCGTGGTAATGCCCGCCTTCATTGCGCTGCTGGGCATTCTCCTGCTGTCGCATCAACCCATGTATGCAGAGAGTTTGACGCGAGGTCAGCATATAGAGCCCGCCTTTGAAGGATGGGAACAAAATCCTGATGGCAGTTTTAATCTGCTTTTTGGCTACCACAACGAAAACTGGGAAGAGCAAATAAACATCCCGGTTGGAGAAAATAACTTTTTTACACCGGGTGACGCCGACCGCAGTCAACCAACGCACTTCCTGCCTCGCCGCAATCGCTTTACCTTTAAAGTTCAGGTGCCAGCCGATTGGGGTGATAAAGAACTGGTGTGGACGCTGACCAGTCCCAATGGAACTACCCGCAACGCCTACGGCACTCTGGCCAAAGACTATGTTGTTGACTCGGTGGTCATCGCGTCTGAAACCGGCTCATTGGGCGCAGGTACCAGTACACCTGAGTCCCGCGCCAATACCCCACCTGTTGTCACTGTGCTTGGGGATGATGCCGGCGGAGAGATTACCCGCCATATCAGCGTTGGCACACCGTTGACACTGCGTGCCCTGGTTGAGGACGATGGCTTGCCACGACCTGGCAGGGCAGGTTCAGGCTCAGGGATCACCGCTGAAGTTGTCGGCACACCTACTGAAATTGCAATGCGCCGCTTTATGTCCGCGCCGTCCAGAAACACGGTCGGTAAAGTTAATGGCCTGTTTCTGTCATGGAATGTGTTTCGTGGGGATGGCAACAGCGTCAGCTTTGATCCCCCTCAAATCAGACCCTGGGAAGATACCCGAACATCAGCCAATTCGCCGTGGGGCGCTCTGTTCACACCGCCGCCAATCCCTGAGGATGGCATTTATGAAGTGCAGGTAACCTTTGATGAACCTGGTACTTACGTTTTATGGACTCGCGCTGATGATGGCGGGCTCTTTAACGACCAATACGTGACCGTGATTGTTACTGAGTAATGGCAAATGTCCCCGGGCCATCTGCCCGGGCGACTGAAACAACTTGAGCTGCAAACGAATGCGGTTGCATGTTGAATTTTTGTAGATTATCTTGAATAAAATAATCACAAAAAAGCGGTATCAACATGACATCGCTCATACTGCACTATTCATTGAGCAGTCTTGCCATATCGCAATTGCTCTTTATGGGCCTGTCGTATCTTATTCATTATCGTAAGCAACTACTCGGTCAATTAGTTGCAATCTACAGTTTTAGCCTGATGTCTTACATTATCCTGGTCATGCCTGTAGTACAGGAGGCATCGTTCCCGTTAGTTATGTTTTTCAGAAGCCTGGCCATCAGCGCGCCGTTTCTTTTGTGGCTGATCAGCCGCCACCTGTTCTCCAATAAATCCACTGTTCCCTTATGGGCGTGGGCAACACTGGCGCTCTATATCACTCTGCGCCTGAGCGGCTCGGTCATTACTCGTACGGGACAAGAGCTGAATGACATCCAGTTTATTCTGCTGTTATATCTGCCACAAAGCATCATGCTGGCATTTGCAACCCATGCAATTTACACAGCAATTCGCCACTTCAAAGACGATCTTGTTGAGCCACGCCGCCGCCTGCGTGTGCCATTTGTGTTGGCTATGGGCCTGATTGTTGCGGTCATTGTGGGTTCCGGATTTCTGTATTTTCTGCCCAATACTGTACGCATTATTTACTTTGCGGTTATTTTTCTGTGCGCGTTGTATTTAAACATCGCCACATTCCGGCTGCACAAGGATTCCCCACAACTGGCGGTCGCCAGCCTGTCTATGGTTAGCGGCAACGTCAGTCAGCTTGAAACGCGAGCCGACAAAGCGCTGTTTGAGCGACTCCAACTGGCCATGGAGAATAATCAGCTGTATGCAAAAACCGGCCTTACTATTCGCGAGCTTGCGCAGGCACTGCCTATACAGGAATACCTGCTCAGACGCTTTATCAACAAGAAGTTGCACTACAGTAACTTCAATCAGTTCCTGAATGAATACCGGATAAAAAAGGCGACACAGCGCCTGATCGCGCCCGCCAGTCATACCGATCAGATTTCCACAATCGCTCTTGACGTAGGCTACGCCTCATTATCCTCATTTAACAAATCCTTCAAGGAACTGCACGGTGTCACGCCCAGCGTTTTTCGCAGCAGGATGGTGCTCACAGATCAGTCTCAAGAGTTTCTGCGCAAACAGAATCTGTAGGCCCACGCAAAGTCTCTCTCTTGACTGACTGGCGGCCACATCGTCCATATGTTTGTACCCTCAGCGATGGCCAGCAAAAACCACTTGCTCTAAACAAGAGAATTGTGGACCCTAAAAATTCCTCGTAAGCGGCCGCTAAGGACATGGGCAGAGGTAGCATTTCAAGTAAAACGTTCACCCACCACGGCTATTGTACTTGCCGGGGCGGAAACAGGGAGACAACGCGGTTGCCAAGCAGACTTTACGGAAAATCTATCCTGCTGATTGAAGACGAGGAGATGATAAGAAGCCAACTCAAACAGTCGATGACTTCCGTTGGCTGCAAGCGCCTGCGTGCTGTTGCCAACATTGAGCTGGCGCTCGAAGCCATTGCAGCAGAACCATTTGACCTCATCCTCTGTGATTACAATCTGGGCGACAACACCAATGGACAACAATTTCTCGAGTATATCCGCACCCGCGAACTGATCAGCCGCAACACCTTGTTCATCATGATCACCGCCGAGCAGACCTATCAGAACGTGATGCTGGTCGCTGAATGCACGCCGGATGGCTACTTGCTCAAGCCGTTTACACCCGCCCAACTCAATGCCCGCGTCAATCGCCTGATAGCACGCCAGGAGGAACTGGAATACGTCAATCGCGCTGTCGACCTCCGGCGTTGGGATAAGGCCATCTCGGAATGCGACAAGCTGGTGGCGCTGAGGCACAACAACACTACGAAGCGGTAATGCTGCAGAGGCCGCTCACCTGGGCCAAGATTGGTCTGGCGCGCGCTCTTGAAGCTGAGGGCAAGTTTGATGACGCGTGCACGCTGCTGCGTAACACCATCGCTGAATCAACGATGGCGATGCATGCTTACGACCAGCTGGCCAGGATGCTGGCGGAAAGCAACAAGCACACAGACGCCATGGAAGTGCTGCACAAAGCGGGCGAACAATCACCTGGCACGCTGGGTCGGCTGCGCACGCTGACCTCACTTGCGATAGGGGCAGGTCAGAACGACGTTGCCGAGCAAGTTATGACCAATGCTCTTAAGGTAAACAAACACTCACCAGTAAGGGACGTTGGCGACTTCGCTTTGTTATCAAGGGCGCTGCTGAACCAGAACAAAAGCGCGGCCGAGGCGCTGGCCAAGGCGAATGCCGGCGACCTGACCAATGTCCCTCTGGATGTTGCCCTGACAGTGGCAGAAGCCAATTTGGTACTCGGACGCGAGGCTGAAGCACACAATCTGATCAAGCAGGCCATCCAGAACAATCCTGACGGCAGCAATCTGATGCAAAAGGTGATGACCGCGCTGGGTGGTAAAAACAAGGCTGAGCAGGCGGCTGCGATAATCGCTGCGAGTCAACGTGAGATTATCCAACTCAACAACGAGGGGGTGCGCAAGGCAGAGGCCGGGCAGTTTGACCAAGCCATCGCCTTGCTCTCGTCCGCCGCAGACCGTTTGCCTAATAACCTGCAGATTGTTGGTAACGCTGCGCTGGCGCTGGCGCAACACATGGTTCGTCACGGCGTTGACTCCGAGCGCCTTAACATTTGTCTGCGCTATCGAAATTCACTGGCGAGGCAATCACCTGAGGATCCCAAGCTCAGGCAGATAGACACTAACTTGCAGAGATTAAAACGATGAACGGCAATGTATCGGCTACAGATTTTTCATTGCTGTCGATGCCGATTCTCCGGCGGATTTGCTGCAGGAATTAGCAACCGAATATGCCGACCTGTTCCCGGCTGTGGCGATTGAAGCGCATCTCGACAACGCTCCGGTGACCGCCTTTTATGACGCATTCCTGGTGCGGCTGACGGTGCGCAGCACCAATGACGGCACCTTGTTCGAGATTACCGACGATGGGGATGGTTATCCAGCCGACTTGCTTGGGCGCGGCGCTACAGCACCCAACCATCCCGGGCAAACCGGCACCGGGCTCGGCCTTTATCTGGTAGGGCGCATCGCTGCGCTGCACCGACTGGATACACACATCGGCAAGGTCGAACTCAGCAATGCCGAGGTTGGTGGCGGCGTATTCAGAATGATACTGCCCTGATTGATGCCAGGTGTCTGGTGGTCAATTGTCGCCAGTTATCTATCGTGTGTTTATCTGGCTTCGTCCAGCAATACTCGCAACTTACGCAACAATGGCAACGCTGCGTTGGCATCGTCGCGACCAAACTGAGGGATCATGGCAATGACATCCGGCGCGATGGTGCTGATGGCAATGTTTCGTAAATCACGCCCTGCATCCGTCAGATAAATCAGTTTGCCGCGCCCATCGTCGGGGTTGGGCGCCATGGTAATCAAGCCACGTTTTTCGAGCCCTGCCAGCGTATGCGACATACTGGTTTTGGGTACCTGAAAGGCGCGCGCCAGCCCCAGCGGCGTGCACCCGTCGCCCAGTCTGACCATGTGATTAAGCACACCAAAATGCTGTTGTGTCAGACCATCCTGCAATCGTGATTCCAGCAACGCGCGGCTGAGCTGGGAAATAATGCCGATTTCGTTTAGCACGTCAAACATCAGTTGTGCGTCACTGATTTCAGGGTTATCAGGTGTTGCTGATCTTTTCATTCAGGCTCCAGCGTGGGGTGCGTGCGACTGCTGCAGCATACCCCAAACGACCCAGCATCTGCACCGTCTCGCCTCGTGCAGCCAACAGCTCATGCACGCGCTGATAGTGGGACTGCATTTGCGGATATTCCTGCAGACATTGGCTGACTGGTTGCAGCGCCAAACCTTGCTGAGTGGTCATCAGATTCAGTCGCAGCCAGCCCTGACCTGCCGCTATCTGAGCTTCGCGGCTGTTGTCTGGCGTGGTCAACCACACAAATGCGGGGGTGGCCGCAAACATGGTCTGATACATGTCCAGTCCGGTCTGGTAGGCCATGGTTCCTGTGGTTGCCAGCGAGGTTTTATCCAGCATGCCCAGTGCCATCATCGCTTCCAGCGGCATACCACCAAGATCAATGCCATCGGGTGAAGCGTTAATGGCGGCTTTGCCAAAACGCATAACATCAATACTTTCCTGCAATTTGGCAGGCGTTTTATGTTCGACCTCGTACGCCTGCCAGATCAGTTCTCGCAGCACGCTGACCCGCTCTGTGTCGCGGGTGCCCGCAAATTTTACGCCGTCGATTACTGGATTAAGCATGGCAATCTGATCTTCACTGACGATCTGTTGCATATCAAACGCTTCTTTGGTCGAGCGGCGCTGCAGAACACTGTCAAACAAGGTATCAGCCGTTGCACGCGCCTCAACAAACCGCACACGTGCCACCGGTTGCGAGGCCAGCAGCAGATTGTCGGAGCCTTGCGGAAACAAAGTGATGTCGAGCTGATACCCCTGCTGTGAGGCAGCAATCCGCATCAATTCCAGAAAACAGCCCAGTCCGATGGTCAGCTGGCGATCAAAGGGGTCGGTTTCCGGCAGGCGGCGGGCAGGATCGACCAACACCGTGACCACATCGGGCTCAGACAAATCGACCTGCCAGGGCTGCAGGTTATGCGGGTTGGGGGCAAGGATGGCATAAGAGAGCGCAAAACGTCGGGGTTCGCTGTATTGACCGGCCTCATCCCAGGCAGCCAGCGCCTGATGCGGCGTGCGGGTCAATGAAAAACCGGCGATACCTGCGCCGGCGGCAAAAATCAGACCGCCTCCCAAGATGGCGATAAAACGTCTGCGGGGCATGACTGGCGCTTGAGAATTCATAACAACCACCTTGTTATCCAAGATAAGAAGCGGTCATCTTATAGTACGATATCGAACCATACAAGTTCGACATCGTACTATAATTTTATCATTACAAGCCGGTATCCATGTCCCAGACTTCAATCCTGTGCAGTGGATCAGGGCGCTCGTCTCTGACTTCAAACACCACTCTGTCGGTGTAAGTGCGACCGTGACGATCGGTGCTGGTCACTTCCATGACGTGCACACCCTGCGGCAGATCAGTTGGCAACTGTGCTTTCCATAAATGCATATTACGGTCGGCGACGGCGGTTTGTGGTTGCGGCACGCCCTCAAAACGCGACCCGCGATAGGCTTCATAACCGCGGTTGCGATCGCGTCCCGTGGTGCTTTCGATGGCGTAGCGACCCACGGTGGCCTGACGTTTGGCAGCAAACGGGTCTGCATAATCAGCACCGATGTACGCCGCCTCACCCCGACCTTCCTGCGTGCGTGTCAGCGTGATTGGATTACCACCGTTAATGCTTGCACTGACTAGGGTCTCCGCGCTGCCGTTCCAGACATTGGCGGTGATAAAAACACCCGCTTGCAAATCCTCGGGTGTATGAATGCGGGTATCGGCCAGATCATTGATGGATACCGGCGGGACGGGATTGCGCTCTCTGGGGGGGAGCGCCCGCCAGTCCTGCAACACGTTAAACCACTGGCGAAACGCAGGCGTATTAAAGTCGACCCACTGCCCACGACGCGGATCGATGCGCGAACCAACGTAGCGCTCCTCATAATCGGCTGCGTTAAAATCGAGCATCAGCAAACCCTTCGGGGCACCCATGCGCTGCAACGCCATCGAATCACCATCCAGCGCCAGGTCTCCTTGCCACCAGTGCCCTGACGCGGCGCCCGCAACAATGTGGCGGAACGGCGCATCACTGACACCCAGAGCGTCCTGCCAGCCCTCAAACGCTTCGCCGGGTGCAATGTTTTCCAGGGTGTGCAGATGACCCGACAATGACAGCGCCTCGCGTCCCTCCACCAATTCATGAATCTGAGCTGTTGAGTCATCCTGATGTTGACGTGACTCTGCACTGTAGAACGACAACAGGGGGCCGTGATGCGCCATCACCACCAGACGATCATCAGGCGTTTGCTCCAGCAGGTTTTCAAACCACTGCAGTTGGATATCATGCACACGCACGTTGTAAACCGGTCGATCAGAATCCACGCAGAATTCGCGTCCCGGCATACGCAGGTCTTCTTCACCACAGGGATACACAATGTTGTCCAGCACCACAAACGTCACCTGACCGATTTCGTAGGCAAAGTAGGTGGGGCCGTAAATGCGGCGCCAGGAGTCAGACGAGTCGGCATCACTGGTGGCATCAAAATCAAGATCATGATTACCCAGAGCCATCCATTGCGGCACACCGACTGTTGAACCGACTTCCAGCAGGCGCTCCAGCAAACTGAGGTCATCGCCCACGACATCACCCAGGTAGAGCATGCAGTCATTGCCGCCAAGGTCCATCTGCACCAGATCAGCAATAGCACTGTCGCGGAACTGGCTCAGTTCGCCATTTGAGTAGGTCTGACTGTCACCGATGGCGGCACAGGTAAAATTGCTGCTAGTGTCGGGACTGCGACGCAGCGGGAAGTTGACTTCAGACGGCGCTGCGCCGGTATCTGGCATGCCACCAAAGCGCAGTGGCGTAGGCGATCCACCAGGTTTATGGATATAAGCAAACTGCGGCACCATGCGGTGATCAACCGGTACTTGCCATCCCGATGGCTGCACTACGGTGAGATCCATGTCGGGGCGCACAGCAATCTGGTAGCGGCCGTTACCGTCGGTGCGCACAACATCAAGGCCGTTGCTGACTAACACACCCGCAACACCAGACTCATTGTTCTGACGCTGGCTATCAGCATTGAGGTCCTCAAACACGAATCCGCTGATGGTTTCCCCGGCATTGTTACCACGAATCACTTCTATGCTGCCCGGCCAGTGCTGCGCCAGTGTTTGGGAACTCAACCCTGCAAAGGCCACGGCAACCGCCAGCGTAACCATGGAGTTTAACAAGGGGTGCTTGCGCTGAATTTTTGATAACAGTGACATTAAGTATTCTCCGTGCCTTGGAAGTGGCAAGTTGCAACTGGTTTAAAAAATGATTTCTATCAAAGTTTTGTGTCACCGACTTAACAACAGACTTGTGCATGGATGTCACAGGCAGCAGATTCAGTTATCTGATTCTGATCAGGGAAAACTATGTATTACACATTAGAAATAACAAGACCTTCGATCAAGCGGCCGCCGCCAGCCGTTATCTTGCCGGCTGGCGGCATGCACAACAGCGCGCTACAATCGGGCGGATGCTTAACTTACCTGTCAGGTTGCTGCCATGTTGAAACCTCTGCTGAGGATGTTGTGTATGCCGGTGCGTACCTTATTGATAGCCCTGCTGCTGAGCGCAGGGCTGGCACGTCCTGCGCTGGCCTATGAGGTAGAAATAGGTCTTAAGGCCTTTGAAGAACAGGATTTCCCCACGGCATTGGCCAACTTCACCGAAGGCGCCATGCTGGGCCATGCCCTGGCACAATTTAATCTGGCGCTGATGTTCCATCAGGGCATTGGGACAGATCAGGACTTTGAACAGGCCATGCAGCTGTATGGATTATCTGCCCAACAAGGCATTACTCAGGCGCAGTTTAATCTCGGCCTCATGTACGACCGTGGTGAGGGTGTTGCCCAGGATTTCAGGGAAGCCTACTACTGGTACCAACAAGCCGCAGACGCCGGCAGCCCCGATGGTCAGTACGCCGTCGGCACCATGAATTTTTATGGCCAAGGTCGGGCGGAAAACTTTGAAGAGGCGCTGAAATGGTATCAGGAGGCGGCACGTCAGGGACATCGCGACTCACAATACAATCTGGGCGTTATGTACCTGAATGGTCTGGGCGCGGAAGCAAACCTGACCGTTGCGCTGACCTGGTTTACGATGGCAGCCGACAATGGCAGCCCTGACGCACAGTTCAACGCGGCCGTGATGTATGCCACAGGACGCGGCGCGGACCGCGATCTGATCAAGGCACGCGATTATTTCACCATGGCCGCTGAACTCGGTATGCGCGACGCACTGACCCAACTGGGAATGTTGTATGCATCAGATAATGAAACCGGGCTGCCGCGCAACTATGAGCAGGCACAGTTCTGGTTTAACCGGTCAGCGCATCGCGGTGACTCAACAGCTCAGTTTTTTCTCGGTCGAATTTATTCTGAAGGCCTGGGCACCGAGCAGAATATCCCGATGGCACACATGTGGTATGAGATCTCCTATCGTTTTGGATATGAGCCTGCTCTACGCTCGATGAATCGACTGAGGGGAGAAATGAATCCCGAACAGTTAAGCCAGTCGCAACTGATGGGCCTGCGCTGGATGACACAATACGCCATTCGTAACCCAAGCTCATTGCAAACCACACGCGACGCCCCAGCCGATGCCGCCGTGGAAGCCTCGCCACCGCTCAATCCGCAGATCTGATGGGCGGCTATTTCTGGGATGTGGTTAGGCGGCGCTGATCATGGCTCCAGCCATCATCCGTGGCTATCGACAAAAAGCCGTCAGTGCGATAGTTTGTCGCCCGATCAAGCGGGTGTAGCTCAATGGCAGAGCTCTTGGTTCCCAACCAAGTGACGAGGGTTCGATTCCCTTCACCCGCTCCAGCTATGAAAATAAAAATGGACAACAAGTCATCTCGCTTATCTCGCTTTTTTTCAGCTTAGTCCGTGTCAAGCGGATGGATGGCCGCAGATCATGACCATTTGAATTTGACTAATGGTGATGCGAGCACGAACCCGAGCACAAACTCTGCTGCGGCGACCATCACCGGCATGACACCGGTAAATCGCCAGCTGAACATAACCCGTCAACAAACCTATTCACTGACCGAACTGGTTGACAGCAATCTGCCCACTATCGCCCGAACACGGCTGTCGGGTGAGATCAGCGGCCCTGACAGTAGCGTCATTACAGATGTTTTCCGCAGCAATGGCGTGCTGTCCTTATAGGCAACTCGCATCAAAACAACCGTTGTGGGTAGCACCACCACTACCCGTCGAATCGAGGCTCAGATCACCAAGACCCCTTAATTTACAAATCTTTACAGCATTTATTGCCCGATTATGACCCAATAACGATGCATTCCCGCTTTCCGCTGTACACTCAACAAGCTTATAGCAATGTGCGACTTAACTTATTATCACTAAGTCTTTATTCTAACGGAGTTTTTTGGTGTACCTGGAATACTATACACTTGAGCGGCCTCCGTTCAGGATCACTCCCGACCCTTCACTTTTCTTTACAGGCGGAGCTAGTGGTCGCGGTGTGGTACTTGAAGCGTTGCTGTATGCGATTCAATCAGGGGAAGGTATTCTCAAAGTAGTTGGTGAAGTGGGCAGTGGCAAGACCATGTTGTGCCGCATGCTGGAACAGCGTCTGCCAGAAACTGTTGAAGTTGTTTATCTCGCCAACCCCAAACTGACACCCCATGACATCCTATATGCGGTGGCCTTTGAGCTCAATCTGGATGTCACGCAAGACACACCTCGTCTGGTGCTGATGCAAAAATTGCAGTCGCATCTGCTGCAGCAGCACGCCGCCAATCGCTCCGTACTGGTGATTATCGAAGAAGCGCAAAGTATGCCGCTGGAAACGCTGGAGGAAATCCGCTTATTCAGCAATCTGGAGACCCACCAGCATAAGCTGATGCAGATTATTTTGTTCGGCCAACCCGAGCTTGATAAAAATCTGCAGGAAAAAAATATACGCCAGCTTAAGGAACGCATAACCCACAGCTTCTACCTTAATCCGCTCACGCCAGATGAAGTCAGCGACTACCTGCGTCATCGTCTGCAGGCCGCAGGTTGCCCTGCCCCACAAATTTTTAGCAAAGCTGCCGAGAATCTGATCTCCAAAGCCTCGGGCGGCCTCACCCGCCGCATCAATATTCTGGCCGACAAAGCCATGCTCGCCGCGTACTCCGAATCTGCAACTGCAACACGCCCGCGCTCGCTGGGAAACCAGCTGGAGCCAACGGTGACGGTACAGCATGTGAAGGCTGCAATTCATGACAGCGACTACACGCCAACCCGGCGGATATCTCCGTTGATAGCGGGCTTTGCTGCGATGCTGGTGATTATTGGGATCCTTGTGTGGCAATTGATTATTGCCCGCAGCGCACAGAGCAGCACCATCAGCAGCGCGGTACCCGTAGCAAACCCTGCCTTGCGGATAAGTGATTCTGCTGCGGCAGAAAATGTGAATGCGGCGGCAGTGCCAGTGCCAGAGCAAACAGCAATCCAGAAGCAACCCCCCGCTGGCGCAGCTTCACCGACATCCGCTACAGACAGTGTTAACCAGCCGGTTGACGTTGGGGTACTGCCTGGCATCGTTTCGGCACGCATCAATGAATACCAGCGTCTTCGGCAGACAGGTGAAACCGGGCTTTATACTGTGCAGGTGCTGTATATGAACACGGATGAAATACCTTTTGTTGAGAGTACGTTAAGCCTGATCGACCGGTCTGATTTGTTGGACAACACCTACGTGTGTCTAACTCAAGGTCAGGATCGTCCACTGTGGCGGATACTTTTCGGACAGTACGCTACTGTGCAGGCCGCCAGAGCCGCAATTAATCGTTTACCGTCAGAGCTGCGGGCGCATCAGCCATTTATTCAGAATGTGGCGCGACTGCAATGTTTGACAGTGAGGAGCTGACCCATGATCGGTTTACCTGAGGGAATCCGCTTCAGAATTATCACCGCTTTGCTGGTGCTGCCGCTGGCAGCCTGCGGCACGTCATTGCCCGACCGTAGTGACGATAACAGACATATTCAGCCTGCGCAGCCTGAGGTGTCCGATGACATTCCAGAGATCGTGCGCCCGATGCCGCTACTCCCCCAGCCACAGGCACAGGCTGCACCAGAGCTGTTCACTGTTGTTGTGCAGGATGTTCCAGTGCGACAACTGCTGTTTGCCATGGCACGGGACGCGGGCATCAATATTGACGTGCACCCCAATGTGTCTGGTGAAGTCAGCATAAACGCGGTAGATCAGACGCTGCCGCAGATTATAGAGCGCATCAGCCGGCAGGTGGATTTCCGCTGGCGCATCGAATCCGACAATACGCTGATCGTAGAGCCGGACACGCCGTTTCAGCGCACTTATCGTATCGATTATGTGAATGTGACGCGTGATGCCAATACCGTGCTTAACGTATCAAGTTCCATTGGCACTGTCGCGGGAGCTGCGGCAGGGGGCGCGTCTGGCGGAGCGAACAACTCAACTGCCAACCTGTCACAAAGATCGAGCAACAATTTCTGGGCGACCCTGGTCGACAACATCCGCGGACTCCTGGGTGAAATATCGGGCGGTGCTGCATCCGCAGAAACCGGATCATCTGCCGGGTCGGCAGTAGTCGCCAATGCAGAGTCAGGCTTGATTACGGTGAACGCCACCAGTCGGCAACACCAGGACATCGCCGCGTTTATCGACACTGTTCGCAGCCGATCACTGGCGCAAGTCATGATAGAGGCGACAGTCGTCGAGGTATCACTGAATGACAATTACCAGTCCGGTGTCGATTGGGCCACCATCAGCCGCAACAGCGGTCAGATCGACTTTATGCAAAGTGTGACCGGCATCAACCTGGGTGATGCGCCAGCGTCGGTGATGACCATTGATCGCACCAGCGGACCAGACGCCATCGCCGCCACTATCCGTATGCTGTCCGAATTCGGCGAGCTGCGCATTTTGTCCAGTCCAAAGATTATGGCGCTCAACAATCAGGCCGCCATGCTGCGCGTGGTGGATAACCGCGTTTATTTTACCGTTGAAGTAGAGCCGGGCGTTGCAGCCACTGCAACTACAGCTGGCACACCCCCTTTGTATACCACCGAAGTGCATACCGTACCGGTCGGCTTTATCATGAGCGTCACACCACAAATCAGTGATAGTGATCAGGTCACACTCAATGTGAGACCAACAATCTCCAGAATTGTGCGCTTTGTAAATGACCCAAACCCGATATTGGCTGAATCCGGAGTTATCAACGCCATCCCGGAAATCCAGATCCGCGAAATCGAATCCATACTCAAAGTGTATAGCGGCCAGGTTGCAGTGCTCGGCGGCCTTATGCAGGACACCTTGGAAAACAACACTGCCGGCTTACCGATTGCCTCGCGGCTGCCCGGCATCCGCAACTTGTTCAGTTATCGCAACGATACCGCCACAAAAACCGAGTTGATTGTGTTTATCCGCCCGGTTGTTGTCCGGCAACCTTCGATTGACGCAGATCTGGAACAGTTCCGCGAGTTCCTGCCAGTGGGTGGCGCCGGGATAGATGATTTTTTTAGTAATCAGCCTGTTCAGCAAACAGCCAGGCGTCTCAGATAAATAACGCAGGGCAGCACCGATGAGTTTATTGATGGAAGCATTGCGTAAGGCTGAAGAGTCCAAACGCCGTGCCGCACAAGGACCAGAGCCAGAAAAAACTGAGCCGCCGCCCCAGGCAGTGGAGGTGGCCGATACTTCCGAGCCCGTTATTCTTGAGCCTGTTATTCCTGAACCGGTGATCCGTGAACAGGTACCCGCTCAGGTCAAACCGGCCGAGCCTGCATCATCTGCCCTGCCCTTTGGTGATGACATTTTTGCCTTGTTGAAGCTGACTGAAGCGCCGGCAGTCGCGCCTCAACAAGAGATGACAGATTTTTTACTAGAGCTCGTGGTACACAGCACGGAACCCAAAAAGCCTAAGATTCATGTGCGAGCGCCGCAACCTGCACCAGCACCATCAAAACAGCCGTCGACAACCCTGAGTCAGACAAAGGCAAATAAATACAAAGATGCCCTGGCGGCAAAAAAATCTGTGCGCGCGCTTTTTGCTTCCAAAACCAAGAGTAAATCCAAACCCAATTCCAAATCTAACCTGACACCCCAAAAGCGCCTGTTTGTGCTCGGATCAGCGGCCGCATTCGCGACTGTTGTCATCATCGGCAGCTGGCTGGTTCTGTCGCTGATGTCTGGCACCGTAAATCAGTACGTGATTCCGCCGCTCTCAGACAACCTACCGCTCGGGGCGCCAATCACCACACCAGACACTGCATCAACACCGATATCCGCAGCTGACAGTGCCGCTCCCTTAGCGCTGGTTGCTGCTACTGACACTGCCTCGCCGGACACTACGGCTGCTGATGCAACAGCTGTGGTAACTGAATCAGCCATAGCGATTGCTGAAACACCGGCAACAGCACCCATAGCATCACCCTCGGCTCCGGCAACAACTGCTCCTGTGGTTGCGCAAACCGCGCCCACCATCGATCCGGAAACCGGACTTTACGAACTACCGCTGGACACCGGGCAAAGCGGAGCGGGTTCAGTGACTAGCGGGTCGCAGTCCCCCATTCGCATCAGCCGCAGTGAACCCATGCGTAATCCGGGCATGCAGATGCTGACCGCCTGGTCGACGTATCAACAGGGCGACTACGCCGCTGCACGCATTCTTTACCAACAATTGCTGGCACTCGACCCGGATAATCGGGACGCGCTGCAGGGGGTTGCCGCCAGTGCCATGCAGCAGGGGGATATGGTCAGCGCCCGGCAAACCTACAACCGGCTGCTGAACCTGAATCCTCGTGACGCGCTGGCGCGCACCGGTTTGCTGGAGACCACCACTGCATCAGATCCGGTGCAGCGCGAAACTGACCTCAAAGCACTACAGACTGATCACCCGGAAATCGCTGCGGTGAGTTACTCGCTGGGTAATCTGTATGCCAGTCAACAGCGCTGGCATGATGCACAACAAGCCTATTACGAAGCCTTGTTAACCGCTCGCACCCAGGCTGAAGGGCCGGTCAGTCCGGATTACGCGTTTAATCTGGCGATCAGCCTCGAGCGCATCAATCAACCTGAGGCCGCCCTTAATTTTTATCGGGAAGCACTGGAGCTGAGCGAGCAGCTTGTGCCCGGATTTGACCTCACCATTCTTGATCAGCGCCTGCGGGCGCTGGAGGGGAGTCAGCCGTGAGCGAAACCGCACCTAAAATACGCCTCGGTGAGCTACTGCTCAACCAGGGCGCGATCACTCAAGACCAACTGCGCATTGCGCTGCAGGAGCTGAAGAGCAGCAACAAACCGCTGGGCTCGGTGCTGATCGATCTGGGTTTTGTGACTGATGCATTGGTGCGTGACGCCCTCAGTGAAAACACCGGACAAAAAAGCGTTGACCTCAGTCATGCCGTGCTGGATTCACACTCCATCCGCGTAGTACCCCAGGATATCGCCAGACATTACACCGTATTGCCTTTATCGTATGACAGGGCTCAGCGTCACCTCACGCTGGCGATGGCGGATACTTTCAACATCGTAGCGCTGGACCAGATTCTTGCGCTTAATGGCGGTGATCTGCGCATCACGCCGGTACTGGGGAGCGAGGCAGAAATTGTTCGTGTGATCGAACAGTTTTATGGTTTTGATCTGTCCATTGACGGCATCCTGCAGGAAATTGAAACCGGTGAAGTTGACTTCGAAAGTCTGAAAGTCAGCGATGACCTATACAGTCACCCGATGGTACGTCTGGTGAATGCAATTCTGGCTGACGCTGTTCAGCGTGAAGCCTCGGACATTCACTTTGAACCGGAAGAAGCGTTCCTGCGCATCCGCTACCGTATTGATGGCGTGTTACGACAGGTGCGAAGCCTGCACAAAAGCTACTGGCCCGCGATGGTTGTGCGTCTAAAAGTCATGAGCAACATGAATATCGCAGAGTCGCGCGCCCCGCAGGACGGCCGCATCTCCATGTCACTGGTCGGCCGCCAGATTGACTTCCGGGTCGCAGCACAACCGACCACCTGGGGTGAAAACATAGTTCTGCGTATTCTCGACCGCCGCAAAGGCATTGTGGCCATGGAGAAACTGGGTCTGAGCGACGAAAACCTCGCGCTGCTACGCCTGATGCTGGCCAGACCCGAAGGTATTATTCTGGTCACCGGTCCGACCGGTAGCGGTAAAACCACGACGCTCTACTCTATCCTGAATCAGATTAACACCGAAGGTGTGAACATCATGACCATGGAAGACCCGGTGGAATACCCGATGACAATGATAAGGCAGTCATCGGTGAACGAGTCTGTCAAAATGGGATTTGGCGAGGGTATCCGCTCGATGATGCGTCAAGACCCCGACATCATCCTGGTCGGTGAGATCCGTGATCATATCACCGCAGAAATGGCGTTTCGCGCCGCCATGACAGGTCACCAGGTATTCTCAACACTGCACACCAACTCTGCCATCGGCTCAATGCCCCGTCTGCTGGACATAGGCATTTTGCCGGACGTCATTGCCGGCAACCTGATTGGGGTGGTGGCACAACGACTGGTGCGAAAGCTGTGTCCGCATTGCAAAGTCAGGGGCGAAGCCGGTGAGCTTGAGCGTCGCCTGCTGGGCGTCAAAACACCTGAACCGGTATTTATCTATACCGCCGGCGGTTGTGATAAATGTGAACATCAGGGTTACAAGGGTCGAAACGCGGTGATCGAAATCCTCAAAATAAACAGCGACATGGATGACCTGATTTCACGTCGCGCCAGCATGCGGGCGATGATCAATAAGGCCAAAGAGGGTGGTTTCCGGCCCATTGCTGACGATGCCTGTCGGCGCGTTCTGGACGGCACCACCAGCCTGGAAGAAGTTTCACGGGTAGTCGATCTCACTGACAGAGTACTGGGGTAAGTCACAATGGCCTTGTTCCGATACAAAGCTATGACCCGCGATGGCAAGATCCGCAACGGCAACCTTGACGCAAACAACGAGATCGATCTGGAGCAGCGTCTTGTGCGCATGGGGCTGGATCTGATCCGCTCCGATGTCACCGAAGAGCACCGGGCATCCATCGGTCAGAAAAAAGTTGAAAAATCGGACCTGATCAATTTTTGTTTTCACATGGAACAACTGACCAAGGCAGGCGTGCCGCTGCTGGAAGGCCTGAGGGATCTGCGTGACAGCCTGGAACACCCGCGTTTTCGCGAAATTGTTGCCAACCTTGTGGATGAAATTGAAGGGGGTAAAGCGCTGTCGGATGCCTTGGCTGATCATCCCACCATTTTTGACACTTTGTTCGTGAACCTGATTCGCGCCGGTGAAGCCACCGGTGAACTGCCTAAAGTATTTGACTCTCTGTCACAAACTATCAAGTGGCAGGACGACCTTGAAAAAACCACCAAGAAGCTGCTGACCTCGCCCTTGATTGTAGGCACGGTGGTGCTGGGTGTGACGGCATTTCTGATGATTTATCTGGTTCCACAACTGGTTGATTTTCTTGAAAGCATGGGCGAGGAACTGCCTACCCATACCCGTGCCCTAATCGCTACATCCGACTTTATGGTGGCGTATTGGTACATGATTATTATCGCGCCACCGGCCACACTTTTTGGCATAAAACTGCTGATTAAATACAATGAAAAGGCCGCAATGCAGGCTGATTTCATGAAGATCAAAGTCTGGAAAATTGGTCCGGTGATACAAAAAATCCTGCTGTCCCGTTTTGCCAATTTCTTCGCGATGATGTATGCCGCCGGCATCCCGATTTTGAAATGTCTTGAGATCGCCGAAGGCGTTATCGACAACAGGGTCATCAAACAGGCGCTCGGATATGCCCGCAATGATATTCAGCAGGGCGACCCTATCGCACAGAGTTTTGAGAATACCGGGCTATTCCCGCCACTGGTGATTCGTATGTTGAAGGTGGGTGAGACAACCGGAAATCTGGATTATGCCTTGTTAAATGTCAGTTATTTTTATGATCGAGATATCAAGGACTCAATTGATAAAGTGCAGGCTTTGATTGGCCCGGTGATGACGGCAGTTCTGGGCTTGTTGCTGGGCTGGGTGATGCTCTCAGTGCTGGGGCCGATTTATAACACCATTTCCAACGTGCAGATTTAACTGGTTCATGCGCAAATGACAACAGACATTAAACAAAAACTGCTGATCATCCATAACGATGGTGCGCTTTTGTATGGCTGGAACAGAAGTGGCTTGATTGAACTCGGCAGTTTTAACCAAAGCACCTCGGCAATCGACCATTTTCAGGGCAGACTGATTGAAAACCGCAGTGCACCGTTTATTGTGGTGGTTGATTGTATTGAGGAAGATTTCCGGCACGAAAACGTTGTGCACGTCAGCGGCTCCGACCGCTCTGCGCTGCTCAAACGCAAGTTGTCATTTTTGTACCGCACCACACCCTATCGCGTCGCGCGTATTATCGGCCGGGCAAAAGACGGCAGAAAGGACGACAAGGCGTTGTTCACGGCCCTGAGCCGCCCTGACCTTGTCGATGCCTGGTTAAATCTAATTCTGGATCAACAGATTGCTATCAAATCAATCAGCTCAGCATCCTATCTGATGGGGAGCTTTGCCAAACAGCAAAGCTTGCACAATGTCCCCCATCTGTTGCTGGTGAATGTGGAACCTCAGACAGGGGTCAGGCAAACCTATTTGCAAAAGGGCAAAGTTTTGTTCAGCCGCCTGTTACCGCGCAGTCAATCGCAGCACACCGGCATCGTGCAACTGGTGCAGGATCAGGCCCTACAGACGCGCAAGTATCTGGAAAGAATAAAATTGCTGCCCTACGAGCAAGATATCAAGACCGTCGTATTTGTGCCGCAGGATTGCCAGGGCCAGGATTCTGACGATGAAGTTAATCACATCACCTATCAGTTCCGGGATACACGCATCGCAGCACAGATGCTGAAAAGCCTGTCGCCGGCCATTGAGTCACCCGGTGCCCTGCTGTTAACGCTGGGTCAGACCCTGCGCAAAGCCAGCATCCCGAATGTGTACGGTTTGTTTAAAAGCCGACGTTACTACTTCATCAATCAGACCCGCGCGAGTCTGATTGCTGCAGGTATTACCGCCTTTGTGATTGGTGCTGTACTGGCAGCGCCAAGTCTGATGGATGCGCTCGCCAAGAATGAACAGACTGATATCATCAACGCACAGACACTGCCCCTAGTCAGTGATTATGAAGAGCTGCGACAAGGCTTTCCCGAAACGCCGATCCCCTCCAGCACCATGGCCTTGCTGGTCAGCACTCACGACACGATAAATGAGCAAATTGTCAGCCCGGGTGAATTGATGGTGCAGATCAGTCAGGCGCTGAGCACATCGCCTAACATCCGCCTGAATTCGCTGGAATGGCGAATGGAATCCATTATTGATGAGTCACAGCCTGAAGCTGGCTATGGTGCCAGCGGTGAGACCATCCGCTCGTCCTACATGCGTGCGGTGATCGACGGGCGCACCCGGTTGACGGCCAGTATAGTGGGCAGCGTTGAAGCCACCAGCAGTGTGCGCACCACCCGCGATCAGGTGCAGGGATTTATCGATTCGCTTGAAAACATTCCTGACCTGAAGGTGACACCGATCAGCATGCCAATCAATCTGGACTCTGATGCTGCTCTGGATGTTCAGTTAAATGGCAATGCCAGGGCGGCACGTTTTGAGCTAGCGCTATCAGCTGAAGAGCCCGTGAGCGAGGAGACGCCGCCATGAAAGCAGCACCGCCGCTCTCCAAAAGTGATCTGATGCTGATCAGGAATTCTGTCATCAGTTTCCTGGTTTTATCCATATTGGCGTTGGTGACTCACGTCAGCGCCACGAGGCTGCAGCAGTTAGCAAACGACAACCTGAATGCCGCGCGAGTCCATTTTGATCAGGTCAGCACCTCCGTGACACAGATAGCCCAGGAAGAAGAAACCATTATTCGCTACATTGATCGCTATATTCAGATCGATACTGACGGCGTCGTCTCTGCCCCGGATAGACTGCAGTTTCTGGAACGTATGGATAGTATCCGCGAGTCATTACAGCTTTACGCTCTGGACCTAGAGATGGGTGAACAGATCAGTCATGTTGTGCCCTATCCGCCGCAGGATCCGTTGCCCGGCGAACCTGTCACCGTGAATCAGACCAGTATCGATCTAGAGCTTCCTCTTTTGCACGAAGGAGATCTTGTACGCGTGCTGGATCAGTTATTGAGCATGCCAGGACTGTTCCTGCCAACGCAGTGTTTGATAATTCTGGATTCCATCGCTACGGATACCTTTACACAACTGCGTGAGAATTTAGTCTCGCGTTGTCGAGTCAACTGGTTTAGTTTTGAGTTGACACCCCCTGCAGCAATCGCGCAGGAGGGTTTGTAAAATGAGACGTATCGCCCACCATATCAGAGCTTTTTTGCTATTCCTGACCTTGTCACTGGTGTCTGAGGCCGCGCTGGCACAGTACGCAGATCAACTCGGTCGGCTGTTCAGCACACAACGCGAGCGCATGGAACTCGACGAAATTCGACGCATCTTTTTGCAGGACGTCGCGCCCGGTGAAGAACTTGAGTTGCCGCCCGGCGCTGAGATCATGGTGACACCTCCGCCGCCAGATGATCTGTATCTGATGCTCGAAGGAACCGTACGCAGAGCCGATGGCAGTTATACACTTTGGCTTAACAAAGAACCGATTGATCAGCAGCAGTTGCCGTCTAATATCCGGCTGGCCCGACTGGGTGACCTGATAGTGCTGTGGGTGAACTACCTGGGCAATCGATATATTGTGCGACCTGGGCAGGTGCTGCATTTTGCCACGGAAGCAGTTTACGAGCCTTATCTGCTACCTGAGGAACTGAAAGCATTGATGCGGCCACCCGCCGCTCCCGGAACAACCGACCCGCTACCATCAAGCGTGCTGCCGGGTGGTGAAGCGATTGGTGGCTTGCTGGAGACCATCTCCACAATCACTACCACGCTGAATACGATCCAGGCGATCACACAATGATGCGGGGCACACTCCCGCAACAACAACTCGGCGCTGCGGTGCTGATCTTGTTCCTCATCTTGTTTACAACCACGGCGGCGGTGTTACTGCGTGCGGTGAACAATGCAAATTTTGGCCTTAATGCAGCCAACAACACTCAGCGGGAAATGGTTGCCGCCAAACAAACACTGTTGGCATTTGCGATGAGTTATTCAGAAAACTTTCCTGGCAGCCCTCCGGGCCGCTTCCCATGCCCGGACACCGATAACGATGCCGATGGTTTACCCAATACGCCCTGTAGTGCCAGCAATCTGCCGGGCAGACTACCCCGACGCATGGATACAGGGTCTGGAGCGCCATTTATGTTCAGCGACCATGGGATTCTGAATGATCAGCGATTCTGGCTGGCCGTTAGCCCGGTGTTCCGGCAAAGCTCTGCTGCGGTGTTAAACAGCAATAGTGCAGGGTCACTGACCCTGGATGGACAAAACGATATTGTTGCCATATTGATTGCACCCGGCGATGTCATTAGCGGGCAAACCCGCCAGAATAATACTGCCGCCAATTACCTTGAGCATACCAATGCCGCCGGCACCGCCTTTGCAAGCAGCTGGGCGGCTAACCCAACACTGTTTAATGACCGGGTGCTGCCAATTTACCGTCACGAAGTGATGACTCTGGCGACCGCGCGGGTGACACAGGTTGTTCGTGGCATACTCACCACCTACCATCCCGCCAATGGCAATACATACCCTGTGGATGAACCGGCCTTTCTTGCAGCACTCACTGCCGCGCCGCCGCCCGTCTGGTTTAGCGCGAACAACTGGGGCACGGTGATCAACTATGCATTTATTAACGCTAATAGCGTGACGGTCAGTTTTGACAGTTGCGCCATCACATACACAGTCACCTTTGGTCAACCCGATATTGCACGCAGCCAAGCTAGTTGCGAGGTATAGCCATGAAAAAGTTGTCGAACACAAGGACCATGCACATAGCCGGCTTCACGCTGATCGAAACTGCGGTGGTGTTGATGATACTGGGCCTGGTGCTGGGTGGTCTGATAACCGCCATCGGACAAATCACGCAGAACAAGCGGCGCAGTGATGCACAGGCTTTGATCAATCGCGTTGAAGAGGCGTTGTATGGTTTTGCGCAGGCCAACGGCCGACTGCCTTGTCCCGCTTCTGATATCAGCAATGGCGTCGAAGCGCCGGCCGGGGGCGGGGTCTGCGCGTTTAATGGCGGGCATGGCTTTGTCCCTGCGGTCACACTGGGATTGCAGGGTCGGGTAAACGCTGATGGATTGTTGTTGGATCCGTGGATGAATCCACTGCGCTACTCTGTTTCCCAGCTGGAGTCTGGTGGGAACCGGGCATTCACGTCATTGGCAGGCATGCAGTCGCTGTTTGCAAACCCGGCCACGTTAGTCGCAGGTCCGACCTCACTTCGTGTCTGTAATGATGCCACCTGTGCACCGCTGCCTGCGCGGGAACTGGCAAACACGGTACCTACGGTGGTGATCTCGATGGGAGCCAACTGGAGTGCCTTTACCTCTGCTGATGAGGTCGCCAACGCGGGCAATGTCACCATAGGCGTGTACCGCTTGACCAATACCAATACCTTCGTCTCCCGTGAATACAACGATACCAACTACGATGACATCATCAACTGGCTGTCGCCGCATGTGCTGGTCAGCCGCCTGGTCAGCGCTGGCCAGTTGCCGTGAGCGGCGCCATGACTTCGCCTCATTGCAACATCTCTGCAGACTTGCCGCCACCGCTGCTGCTGGTTGAGGATGATGCTGCATTGCGATCCATCCTGCGCGACTCGCTGGAAATGCAAGGCTTGCGTGTATTCGAGGCAGAATGCCGCAAGGCAGCGATGACGTGTTTGTCAAACAATCCGGATATTGGTGTGATGCTGATCGACCTCGGATTGCCGCCGGCCGTACACTCCACCGCAGAGGGTATTGCATTAATCAACGCCATCCTAGTGAACAACAACACCGCCAAAGTGATTGTGCTCACCGGACAGGATGAGGAAAGCTCTGCGCTGGCGGCCATCCGCGAAGGCGCATTTGATTTCCTCGCAAAACCAGCTCAGTTTGACGATATCCTGCGAGCCGTCAAACGTGCTTTGCTGTTTCAACGTCAGGAAACCCAAATGGCTGCCGAAGGTCTGACGCGACTGCAGATAAACGCACGCATCTGCGACGGTTTAAAGGCTGTTCGCGAAGATGCTGAGGAGCGCCTTGTACGACAAGTGCTCAAAGAAACCGGTTTTAATGTCTATCAAAGTGCGGCAAGACTGGGGCTCAAACGCGAGAGCATCTATTACTTTCTGAAAAAATTTGGTATCAACCGACAGGATTCCTAAGCCTGATGATTGCCTTACTGTATCCCTATCTGATTCTGATTGGCGGCACGATCCTGATGGTTGTCGCCTTGCTGCTGCATCAGGCTCAGCGTCAGACAGAACGTGCCAGCGAACTGATGCGCCTGAATGAAACGCTTGAATTTGACCTGCCTGATTTTTTGCGCGCCAGTTGGCCGGATTTGTCAGCTGGTGGATTTACGGGTTTGTCATGGCACCTTGTGTGGTTTGGCACTGATATCAAGGAAACTCATGGCAAACGTTCATCGGTGTTTTTGAGTAAAAATTTTGATGTCGGTGATATCCGTCTGCATGTCGAGCTCTTTACGCCAAAACACGGCTGGGAGCGCAGTTATTTCAGTCGCACGTTGGCGGAAAAATTTTTTCTGCTATTACAGATGGACTTGTGGACTAAGCTGGGTTCAGTGCGATCAACCTTTGAGCAAACAGCACGTATGAGTGTGTTCCTTCAGCACGACATAAAAAATATGTTGCAGCTGACAAGTCTGGCCGCTGATCAACTGATGAAACCGGTTCCCGGGCAGGAGAGCCGATTGATGGAGATGCTCAAGCGCAGTTTGCCGGCGTTGCAGGAGCGCGCCGATCGGATACTGAAGCGTCTGGTGCAAAGCAGTGAAGCACAACTGGGCGCACGCAATAAGGCAGCCGCCGTTAATCTGAAGGCATTTGCAGGCAACGCATTGGATTTACACGGCCTGCCAGCACAATTGCAAGGACCTGACTGCTTTGTATTAATTGCACCTGACTCCTTTCAGAGCATTCTTGATAACCTGCTGGGCAACTACGTGCAGCAGATTCAGGCCGGCAACTCCAGCCAGACGCCAAAACTTCTGTTGAACTGGCATATCCACCAAAATATCGCTAACAAATCAGATGCTGGCCAATCGCGGGCAACTGACCAACCATGTTTTGTGTCAATCCGTCTGTATGACCACAATGGTAAGCCCTGCCTTAACCCGGAACGTTTGTTTGAACCTTTCTGGAGTGAACATGGCAAAGGCCGGGGCATTGGTTTGTTTCAGTCGCGGCAGTTGGCCAATAAATGGGGTGGTGCCATTAACATTGAGGCACCGATCGATGGGCCCCTGGTGTTTATAATTGAACTACCCGCCAAGTACTGATTCACATTGATAGTGTAAAAAAAACCTACATCTTGTACCAATTTCGAAAGGCCATAGAATTAGCGCTGTGTTGAATGTTTTAGAAAACAATCATCCATCTTTATTCAACTGAGGCGAATCAAATGAAAAATATGTCTAGCGTTGCAAAAGGCCAACGCGGCTTTACCCTGATAGAGATCGCAATAGTATTGGTCATCGTTGGCTTGCTGCTCGGTGGTGTACTGCAAGGTCAACAATTGATCGAAAACTCTCGTGTACGTGGTGCCATTAACGACTTTAAAGGTATTCCAGCCGCAGCATACTCTTACATGGACCGTTATTCACGCATGCCTGGTGATGATATCAATGCCGTCTCTGGAGAACGCGGCGCAGCTTGGACTGATCAAGTCGCAGGCGATGCCAACGGTACACTTGGCGGTACGTTTGTTGCAGCAACATTCACAACTGGCCCAACGGATGAGATGTTACGGTTTTGGCAGCATTTGCGCGCTGCAGGATTTATTCCAGGTGACCCACTTGCCCCCGGTGTATCTGCACTCCCACAGAACCCATTTGGCGGCTTGGTGGCAGTAACTTCTGCGCAGCAGTTCGCTATGCCAGCTAACACAAACAAAGTCTGTATGAACAACGTTCCGGGCTCAGCGGCGGCAGCTCTAGATAACGAACTTGATGATGGTGATAAATTAACTGGGGCGTTCCGCGGAAATGATGTTGTACTAGCAACGGTACCAGCTGGTACCTATGACGAAGGATTACTCTACATCGTCTGCATGCGCATGTAACACTAGAATCAGCCCAATTATAAAAACCCCGCTCTGCGGGTTTTTTTTTGCCTGCACATTCACCAGCAAACTATCGGCACTGGATGAGGTTGTCAGGATCCGGTAGCATCGCGGCTTTCAGATTCATAACAAACCCGACCACGCCGAGACAGCCCCACGATGGACCCGCTAGGCAATATTATTCAATGGATCGCCGAGTATGGCTTTGTTGGCCTGCTGGCCTTGGGCCTTGCCGAACGTTTTATCCCGCTGTTGCCTTCTTACGGTGTGTTAGTCGCCATCGGCATTGCTGCCGGCAACGGCGAGTGGTCCATGCTGGCAGCCATTGCCGGTACCGTGACAGGCAGCGTCAGCGGGTGTCTGGTGTTTTACGGATTGGCGGTGTCACTCAGTGAAGAGCGCAGTTATCGCTTTTTGTACTGGGTCGGGCGCATGGTGGGTTTGTCGCAGGCGCGGGTGGATCGCACCGTGGTGTCATTCAGGGCCAATCAACGCACGCTGGCGTTTGTCATGCAGCTGATCCCGACCATCCGGCTGATATCACCGATTATTGCCGGGTTGTTTCATGCGGACGCCAAAGCCTTCAGTGTGGCCACATTTGCAGGCATCCTGCTGTGGAATTGTCTGTTTATTGGTGTTGGGTACTTTGCGGTGGGCTTTGCGCCCGACGCCAATGCCTCAACACTGGCAGTGCAAGTGCTGGTGGTGCTGATCTTTGTTGAGCTCGGAGCCGCGCTGATATGGCGCTGGCGCCATGGCAAACAGCATTAATCTGCAACTGACTCACACCGCGAGTGGCCGGTAGCGGGCATTGACGATGCGATGGTCAGCGGCCAGTTCAAAGAGCACATCGACACGTTCGGGCAAAGTCTCCAGCATAATTCGAGTCAGCCGCTCATAGTGCATGATGAACCACCGCAGCTCGGCGTCGCTCATAATGCCTGAGGCCACCTCGCCAACGCCCACAGCGCCAGCGCCTACTTCGCCAGCAGTTCTGGTCTGTAACTTTTGCTCTTGAAGAGTGCGCCACTCGACAATGCTCTCCATGGAGGGCGCCTTTAGCATCACCAGCAGATCGAACTGACTAAACAGGCATTGGTAGTCCAGCAACTGTTGCTCAATAAACCCGCGCCAGCGTCCGTCAGCATCCTGTTCTTGCTCAAGACAGTTGATGGGTTCACCCGCCAGAGAGGTCGGCTGTGCACCCACACACCAGCCTTCGATCACAATGACATGCACCGGCCCCTGATGGACTTTCCAATCTTGTGAGGGCCGTCTGTCATCCTGTGCCTTGTTGAATTGTGGCAGCTCAACCTGAGTATCTGTTGTTGCCGATTTCAACGCGGCCAGCAACGACAAACCCAGCGCCAGATCATGGGTGCCGGGCACCCCACGTGTTTGCAGCAATGGATGAACATCGCGGGCAAGCTCACTGCGTTGTGCGCGCGTGAGATAAAGGTCATCAATGGATAACACAACACAAGAGAGATTGCGGGCTAGCAACAAGCGTCTTAACAATTCAGACAGTGTCGATTTTCCGGTGCCTTGTGCGCCATTGATACCCACCACCAGTGTTTGCTGCCGCCGCTGATGACATTGGCTGATGTGGTCGGCCAGTGGCAAAAAATAGTCGTTGGCGAGCGAGGCAAAGTCAGCTGGCAGATGCTCATCAACTATGAGTTGCCGGATGATCTGTTGAGCTGTTTGTGGCTTTGACATGCTGTGATTTATGATCTCTACTGTCTGCTACTGAACGCAGCTACTGAACGCAGCTACTGCAGGCAGCTACTGCACGCTGCTGCTGAACGCTGTTACCAAACGCTGCGACTAAACGGCTTATAACTGAATGCCGCTATTAAACGCTGCAACTAAAGGGCTCAAAAATTAACACCGTTTTAAGAAAAAACCTGATAACAATAATGAGGTCTGCAATGACACCCACACTGTACACCAGAATAAAAACCACTCCATCCCATCTGGCATTGATGCTGCTATTTTTCTTGTGTCTGACACTGTTCAACGGCAGCGTCTGGGCGCAAACCGGCCCTGCCAACAAACAGATTGTGATGGTGCCTATGCGTGACGGCGTGAATCTGGCCACCAATATTTATCTGCCTGACGGTGACGGCCCCTTCCCGGTGGTATTAACACGTACCCCGTATGACAAAGATGGTGTGGACAGCAGCGTAACGCGTTACAACGAGCGTGGTTACGCATTGATCTCTCAGGATGTGCGGGGCCGTTATGACTCTGAGGGTGAAAACCGTCCGTTTGAAACCGACATTGAAGATGGCTACGACACCGTGGAGTGGATCGCCTCACAAGCCTTCAGCAATGGCAAAATTGGTATTTTTGGCACCTCTGCGCCTGGCATCACCTCCAATCTGGCCGCCGCGTCAGCCCCGCCCCATTTGACGGCAGCCTATGTGACCGTGGCACCGGACAGCCTGTTTTACCGCTCGCGTTTTGTGGGTGGCGTGTTTAAGGAAAGTCATTCTGGCGGCTGGCTGCGTGGTCAAGGTGTGAGTGAAGACATGATCAACGCTTATCGGGCACGCGCGGTGCTGGATGAGCAGTGGCGCGCAACCGACTTTTTGTTCCATCGCCAGAACGTGCAGATCCCGGTCTACAACGTGGGTGGCTGGCATGACATCTATGCCGAAGGGTCGCTGTTCAACTTTGTGTACCTGCAAAACGAGGGGCACCCGGCAGCGCGTGGCAAACAAAAACTGTTTATGGGTGCATTCGGGCACGGCACGCTGCAAGGTGACCTCGAATATCCCGGCGGTGGTTTTATCAATGGCGACCTGGAGCAACAGATGCGCTGGTGGGATTACTGGCTCAAGGACATTGATAACGGCATTATGGATGAACCGGCGGTTAGCATTTATATGATGGGTTCTGCGCGCAAAGGCGCTGTGTCGCCGCATAACCGTGTGATTCATATGGACAGCTGGCCACCCGCCGCCACGCTGACAAACTACTATTTGCAGCCGGATATGAGTCTGGCAACCACGCCACCGTCTGCAACGGAGGCCTTTAAAACCTATACCTTTGATCCGGCCAATCCGGTTCCGACCATGGGTGGTCAGAATCTGGGGGCGGATGTTGGCCCGCGTGATCAGCGCGACATCGGCCAGCGTCAGGACTACCTGCGTTTTGCGACACCGGTACTTGAGAGCGACACGGTGGTTGCCGGCCATATCGACATGGAACTGTATGTATCAACCGACGCGCTGGACACCGATTTTGTGGTCAAACTGGTGGATATTTACCCGGATGGTTATGAAGCCTTGATTCTGGATTATCCGATTCGCGCACGCTTTCGCGATGGCCAGAATCCTGAGGATGTCAAACTGCTGACGCCTGACGCTGTTGAGAAACTCACCATCAACATGTGGAGCACGGCGCAGACCTTTGAAAAAGGTCATCGGATTGGCGTGCATGTGACATCGAGCAATTTCCCGCGTTTTGCGGTGAATCCCAACAATGGTTCGGCACTGGATGATGTCGCCACACCGGCAAAATCTGCGCAGAATACCATTTATTTTGACAGCCGCCGGCCGTCGGCCATCATTCTGCCGATTGTCACTGACGGGTTTTGACAGGCAGATTCTGTGACAAACGCCTTACAGTGTTTGTCTGAGCTGACCCGGTTGATCTACCGGGTCAAACTGCTGAACAACTCAAAATAGGTCGGGAAGGTTTTGGCAGTGCAGCCAGGATCGTTGATCACAATGGCACTGTCGCCAAAGGCGGCCAGAGAGAAGCACATGGCCATACGATGATCGTTATAGGTATCAATGGCTGCCGGTAGCACCTTGATTGGCGGGTGAATGACGATGTAGTCCTCACCCTCTTCCACCTGCGCGCCCACCTTGCGCAGTTCCGTGGCCATGGCTGACAAGCGATCGGTTTCTTTAACGCGCCAGTTGTAAATGTTGCGGATGGCCGTGGGCCCTTTGGCAAACAAAGCCGTGGTGGCGATGGTCATGGCCGCATCAGGAATGTGATTTAAATCCACATCCACACCAATCAGGTCACCTTTGCTGACCTCAATCCAGCTATCACCCCAGGTAACCTTGGCACCCATTTGCTCCAGCACCTCGGCAAATCTGGCATCACCTTGCACACTGGCCTTGCCAGTGCCATGAACACGCACCGTGCCACCGGCAATCGCGGCAGCGGCCAGAAAATAGGACGCTGAGGAGGCATCGCCTTCAACCATGATGTCGCCAGGCGCGACATATTGCTGGCCGGCACGAATCACAAAACGCTGGTCGTGATGGTTTTCAACCTCCACACCAAAACGTTTCATCACATCCAGCGTGATATGTATGTAAGGTTTAGACACCAGCTCGCCTTCCACCGTTATGTCCAGACCGTCCTTGCAGAGGGGACCGGCCATCAACATAGCGGTCAGAAACTGACTGGAGATATTGCCACGAATGCTGACGTGACCGCCGCGCAGACCCGCAGCATGAATGTGTAAGGGTGGGAAACCATGAGGCCCTGTGTAGTCAATGCTGGCACCGCAGGCCTTGAGTGAATCAACCAGATCGGCAATCGGACGCTCCGACATACGCGGCTCACCGGTTAACTCAAACTCTCCGGTTCCGGCAGCCAGTGCCGCCGTCAGCGGACGCATGGCGGTGCCGGCATTCCCCAAAAACAGCGTTAGCGCACCTTTATAACTGAGTGGGCCGCCATTACCTTGAACCACACAGAAAGTCTTGTCTGCACTGAGTTCATACGACACACCCAGCAATAGCAAGGCCTGCAGCATAAAACGCACGTCATCGCTGTCCAGCAGATTGCTGATGCGCGTCTCGCCACGCGCTAGTGCTGCCAGCAACAGAATTCGATTTGACAGGCTTTTTGAGCCGGGGAGTGTGACATCGCCCTGAATCTGGCTGACCGGATTCAGGGTGAGTGTCGCGAGTGAGGCGTGGGAATGCATGATCAGGACTGCCGAGTAAGTTAACAGCGGCCGATTATAGTGGAAAGCGCCGTAAAGGCGCTATCGGTCAACCGTGCTGTCGGCAGCTGGCTGCTGACCGCGAGTAGCGCCTTGGTGTTTCATGTGGTTTTCCCAACGCTTGCGGGCAAAGCGGCGCATGTTAGGGATGTCGTCGGTTTCATCCATAATGGGTTGCCCCAGGATAGTTTCCAGAACATCTTCCATGGTGGCCAAGCCCAGCCATGTGCCGTACTGGTCATACACCAGCGCCATGTGCTGATGTTCAGCCAGAAATGAGGTCATTACCGATTCGGCGCTGACATCATCTGTCACAATTTTTACAGGCTTGATCAATTCATTAATCAGCATGTCCGGCTCAGCGTCGAGCAGTTCAGCTCTGAATACAATGCCTTGGGGATGTTCGCTCTCATCCAGCACCGGATACCGCGAAAACGCGGTATCCCGCAAACCTTCAAGCACTTCGGCAACCGTTACGCCACTGGTCAGATATTCACATACCGTGCGCGGCGTCATGATGTCTTTGATTTTTACTTCATGCAGGTCAAGGATATTGGCAATGACGCGGCGCTCGTCTTCATCAAGCTGGTCGGTATCGCGGCCCAGATTGGTCAATGCCTTGATTTCTGATCGCAGATCGATATCGGCCGTGCCGACACCCATCCAATGGGTAATCTTGTCTGACAGCATGATGAAAGGCTTTAGAATAAAGATCATACCGTTCAGGGTTACCGGCAGTATCGGCACGAGTGTCTGCCAATGACGCGCACCCAAGGTTTTGGGAATGATTTCAGAAAGCACAAGGATGAGGAAGGTCATCACTGCGGAGACTACGCCCAAATAACCATCGCCGAATACAACACCGACCTGGGCGCCTACGCCGGCAGCCCCAAAAGTGTGTGCTACGGTATTGAGTGTGAGTATCGCCGCCAGGGGCTGATCGATACGGTCTTTAAGTTTGCGAAGTTTTTCGTACAGATCGGGGTTGCTGTGTCTGTACTTGACAATGTGACTAGGTGTCAGCGTGAGTAACGAAGCCTCAAGCAGAGAACAGATAAATGACAAGCTTATCGACAAGACGATAATAGCGATTAATGTGCCCATGGAGGGTACTTGGATCTCCTGAAAAAAAACGGACCTCGATCGTACTATAGATCAAGAGCACGCTCAACGAATTATTTGGGCATAATACTGACAGACAAAAAAAGGCCGGACATCACGACCGGCCTCAAAAAACACTAGCTACAGATTAAACATGCCTTGCCTTGCCAGTAGCCGGTTTAAAAGCCCACTCTGAAACCGGCGCTGATGTTACGACCTGGCATGGGTATAACGTCGGCAATAAAGGAGGTTTGATTCCTGACATCTTCATCCAACAGGTTTGAACCTCTCAGGAATACCTGATAACGACCTTCATCACCAAAGCTGTAGTTTGCGCTCAGATTGAGCATGTCGTATGCGGGTTGTGCAGTCTCGAAACTGGCCACCCGATCAGCGCCGGCTGCCCGATAAAATTCAAGCTCTGCGTTATAACCATTCCCGAGCTGAGTATTGACGCGTCCACCCGTGCGACGCGGCGGAATACGTGGCAGGCGGTCATCCGATGACAGCCCGACCCGCACGTAATCACTGAACAGGGATGCAGACAAAACATCGTTAAAGCGGTAGCCAAACTCGGCCTCATAACCCGTAAACTCGGCATCGCGCTGGGTGTACTTGATCAGCCGGAAATCTTCGTACTGATCCAGTGTGCGTGCGTAAATGTAGTTATCAACCTGATTACGGAACAAACTGAGACTGTAGGTAAAGGGCCCCTCAATCTTGCGCAGCCCCAGCTCAAAATTGTCTGCTGTTTCCTTTGTAATGTCCTGGTTGTTTACTGTACCACCGCAGGTAAGCGGGTGGGCTATCAGGCCGCACTCATAGGTATTGCTGGCAACGTGTATGCCCCGGGCGTAAAGCTCCTGCGCCTGTGGCAGACGTTGTGCGTGTGCGTAGGTCACCGACAGAATGGTGCCGGGACTGATATTCCAGATGGCAGCCCCAGAATATGAAAACGCAGAGTCGCTGAATGAAGGCCGATTACGGTCGTCATCCACCGGGCGATGATTCTGGCGGTCATAACGGGCGCCAGCCTCAAAGTGCCAGGCGTCGTTCAACTGGTAATGCTCAACAACAAAGAGCCCGGTCGAGCGCGAATCCACTGTTGGCATAAAGACGTGTTCGCCGCCATTTTTAAAAGTGCTGTCAGATAACTGAATACCAAACAGTCCCTGCCAGCCCATCACTGCCGCATGATCAAACTCAAGCCTTGCCTCATAACCCTTGTTGCCAAACACTGCGCCCACTTCGTCTTCCTCAAACTCGGTGTGGTCATAGTTTGTGCTGCTGGCTCTGAAACGCACTTTGTTGATGCCCGCAAAAGGGTTCATATATTCGCCGCGCATGTCTACGCGCTTGCTGTTCAGGTCAACAAAAGGAACCGCATGCTCTTCGTGGTCGTGGTCGTCGTGGTCGTCGTGGTGGTCGTGGTCATCGTGGTCGTCGTGGTGATCATCGTGGTCGTCGTCACAATGTAGCTCATCATCCTCCGGGTGGCATCCCAGGTATTCTTCACTATGGCCGGGGATACCATACTCGTCAGCCCGGTATGAGTATGACAGACCAATAAAACCACGCTCACCGATCCAGGAGGCGCCAAAACTGGTGTTGTTGTTCTCGGCAAAGGTACCGTCTACCTGGGGTTCATCCCAGTCAGCAGCCTGATAATCACCGGCATCTCGCATTGAACTTTCAAAGTGCACCGCCAGATTGTCAGTGGCGCGCCCGGTCAGGCTGATGGCGCCGGCTTTTTCATCTGCCACCGTATTGCCTCGCAACGCGGCAAAACCCTCATAACCTTTTTCGGGCATAGAGGTCGGGATTTTATCGTCCAGCACGTTAACTACCCCACCAATGGCGCCACCACCATACAGCAAAGTAGCCGGGCCACGGACCACTTCAATACGTTGAGCCAGTAAGGTATCAACTGTCACTGCATGGTCTGGAGACACATCCGAGGCATCCAGAATAGAGTTGCCATCTGAGAGAATCTTGGTACGCGGTGCGCCTTGACCACGGATGACGGGGCGCGACGCGCCGCCGCCGAAGCTGTCAGCGTGCACGCCGGTCAAACCGTTAAGCAGATCACCCAAGGTACCCGCGCGATTTAATAGCTCGTCTCTTTCAATCACATCAAAAGGGGCAACAATCAGATCGGCACTTTCATCAATACCGAGTGCGGTGACTCTGATTTCAGTCACCTGCGGAGCCGACTGCGCTGGGCTACCCGTTTGCGCCATGGTGGCGCCGCTCAACAACAGTGAGCTGCCTCCTGCCAGAAACGTAATTGCCAAACTCAGCGGTGCTTTTTTGAATTTCATAGGAATATCCCCGACTACATGATGTTAAACACGAAAGTATGCTACATCATATCATTTGAGCTTGAAAGCATTTGTTTGTTTAACACGTAGCAACCTTATTTATCGACGTTACAAAACAAAAAACCCGCCGGGCTTTCGCTACAGCGGGTTCTTTGATCAGACCAACAATCTGGTCATCTGTTACATCTGCATCAATCCGGCAGAGCCATCGCAGTCAATGTGCTGCCCGTCTGAAGAACAACATACTGCTTGCCTTCGTGCTGGAAGTTCATCATGCCGTAGCGGCTGACATCCGGAGTTGTCACCTTGCCAAACTGCTCGCCGGTGTCTTTGTTCACCGCAAACAGTGTTGGCGTGCCATCGCTGGAAACGCTGGAGTACATGAGCATGGTCGCCGTCACCGTCATTGGAGCAACATTACCTGTACCCGTGTTACCGACATCAATACCCGCCAGTGCAGGGTGGTTTTTAACGCGGTCAGGTGTTTCACCAATGGGTATCCACCACTTGTGCTCACCGGTATTCAGGTCAATTGCAGTCAGGCGGCTGTAGGGCGGCTTGAACAGTGGCAGGCCTTGCGGACCACGCACCAGCGCTGAGCGCAGAGCTGCGTACTGTGCAAAGGTTTCGCCGGTGGGCAATTCCAGCTGCGCATCACGCTCCTGTGCCGGTGCCATAATGCGGTTGGTGCAGCCCTTGCGGGAGACAACAAACAGCGTACCAGTAGTCGGATCACCGGCAGCAGGACCGTCAATGTTTACACCACCCACGTCACCCGGACACCACAGTGCAGCAACTAAACCTTCTTCGTTGTTGGTGTGTAATGGCGGATTAAACAATGGGCCGATCTTGAAGTCCTTGATCGCTTCAATTGCCTCAGCACGTAGTGCAGGCGTGTAGTCGATCAGATCGTCGTGAGTCAGACCCTGCATATCGTATGGCGCAGGCTTGGTCGGGAATGGCTGTTGAGCAGCCAAAACTTCACCAGGCATGGTTGACTGAGGGACATCGCGGTACTCGATGGGCCACAATGGCTCACCGGTTTCACGGTTGAAGACGTAGGTAAACGCCTGCTTGGTGACCTGGGCAACTGCTTTGACTGGCTGACCATTGTGCATCACATCCAGCAGTACGGGTGCGGTTGGCGTGTCATAGTTCCAGACGTCTTTGCGCACCATCTGGAAGTGCCACTTGCGCTCACCCGTTGCAACATCCAGCGCGATCAGGCTGGTACCGAACAGGCCATCACCGGTCATGTGACCGCGATAGAAGTCGATGGTTGGCGGGTTAGTCGGGATGTAGACCATGTTCAGCTCTGGATCGGCTGCGATAGGTGCCCATGAAGACACTTCACCCGTAAAGGAGTGCGGATCTTCGATCGGGGTGCCGTCAGCTTCAAACCAGGTGTCTGCGCCAAACTCACCGGCCTTGGGGATGATGTTGAATGTCCACTCGTGCTCGCCGGTTTTGGCATCAAATGCCAGAATGTCACCGGGGATGTTTTCGTAACGGGTCTGGTTATAACCCTGTTCAGCAGAGTTACCCACAATGACTACACCATTAACCACAATGGGCGGTGAAGATGCAGTGATATAGCCGGATTCCAGCGGAATGCCGTAGTAGGGGTCAAACTCATATCCATTTTGCGCTGCCAGAATCTTCTGCAGATCCACGACGCCGGTGTCAGGGAAACCTTCAACACCGATTTCGTGACCAAAACCTTCCAGTGGCGCGCCAGTCTTGGCGTCCAGTGCTGTCAGGAAAAAGCCCGGGCTGATGATGTAGATAACGCCTTTGCCGTCAACTTCAGCATAACCAACACCCTTGCCGTAGTCCTTACGCATGGAGTATTCGTGACGGAAGGTATGTGGCTCGCGGTACGACCAAATGGTCTCACCCGTTTCAGGATCAATGGCCACCACATGGCGACGATCACCGGCAACGGTGTAAAGGATGCCGTCAATGTAGCTAGGCGTTGAGCGGCCGCTGGTGGCCTGGAAGCTTGCGCCATCCCAGGTCCATGCAGTCTGCAGGGATTCAAAATTTTCGGGAGTGATCTGCGATGCAGGGATGTAACGGGTGTGAGCGTAATCAGAACCCAGCGTCAGCCACTCGATGCTCTCACCTTCCTGCTGTGCGTAGACCAGCACAGGAGCTGCCAGCGCGACACCGGCAGCCATGAAAATCAGGCCGGTCAGCGCAGGCTTGCTGACAAACATGCCAGCCAAACGTTTACTTTTAATCTTCACTTGCACTCTCCTCATCAAGCCAGAAAACAGCTTCAGACTTTGTGGTTTTCTTTTTAATAGCATTCCTGTTACTGCAGAATCTTCCCGTCCGCTACCCGTCAATCAAAATCGCTTCCCCCTAAAGAAATGATTCTGAACAGCGGATTGCTGGAATTTCGTCCAACTGGAAAGGGCCTCAGAGCATACTCCAGAGTCTGCAGCAAGTCCATAATCGCGGGCATGCCATCCAACGCGCGGTAGCTGGCACAGACCTTATTTGATAACGTGTGCAACTCGCCCGACCAAGGATGCCGCCAATGAGCCCCGATACTCCCTCAGATGTACACCTGAAACTCAGAAATCTGACATTAACCGACTACCCGCAGCTCGCCAGACTGATGGAAGCGGTCTACCCGGACATTGGTGGAGCCTGGCCAGAAGGCTCTATTGAACGATTGATTAACGATTTCCCTGAGGGCCAGATTGTTATCGAGGACTTCGGCAATCTGGTGGCCGCTGCGCTGACAATCCGCTGTGATTACGACCGTTTCAGCCGACAGCATACCTACGAAGATCTTATCGGCCGCCGCGAACAGATAAAGCACAACGCAGAGGGCGATGCTCTGTATGGTATGGATCTGTTTGTTGACCCGGAGTATCGCGACCTGCGTCTTGGCCGTCGATTGTACGATGCCCGCAAAGATCTGTGCCGGGATATGAACCTGCGCGCCATACTGGCTGGCGGCCGCATCACCAACTATCACCTGCATGCTGAGGTGTATTCTCCCAGAGCATACATCGAGGCGGTTGACCATAAAGAAGTACATGACCCCATCCTGAGTTTTCAGTTGGCCAATGACTTCGAAGTAAAACGCCTCTTGAAGGACTATAACCCTCAGGATGCAAAGTCACAGGGTTATGCAACGCTGCTGGAATGGAACAATATTCTCTATGAACCGGAAACACTCGACCCCAGTCAACGCCGCAAAACCGTCGTACGGGTTGGTGTGATGCAGTGGCAAATGCGACTGACCGAGTCCTTCGAAGAGTGGTTGTCGCAGGTGGAGTACTTTGTTGACACCATGGCTGACTATGAGTCGGATTTTGTGTTGTTTCCGGAGTTTTTTAATGCGCCGCTCATGGGGCTGGGCGACCAGAGCAATCAGTTTGAGGCCATTCGTTTTCTGTCAACGTTTGCAGCGCGCTCTATCGAAGCGCTGTCAGAGCTTGCCATCACCTACAACATCAACATCATCGCTGGCAGTATCCCGGTGATGGAGGGCGACAACCTCTATAACAAAGCCTATCTGTGCCGACGCGACGGCACCGTGGACTCTCAGGCCAAGCTGCATATTACGCCGCATGAGCGGCGCGACTGGGTGATTGATGGCGGCGATCGGTTGCAAGTTTTTGACACCGATGCAGGCCGCATTGGCATTCTGATCTGTTACGACGTCGAGTTCCCCGAGTTATCGCGGCTATTGGCCAAACAAGGCATGGACATTTTATTTGTGCCATTCTGGACTGATACCAAAAATGGCTTCCTGCGTGTACAACGCTGCGCCCAGGCCAGAGCCATCGAAAATGAGTGTTATGTATGTATCGCGGGAAGCGTGGGCAATTTGCCACAAGTGCATAACGTGGACATTCAGTACGCGCAGTCTGCTGTGTACTCACCCTCCGATTTTGCGTTTCCGCATGATGCGGTCATCGCAGAGAGCACACCCAACACCGAAATGGCGCTGGTCGCAGACCTGGATCTCGACAAACTGGTGCAAGTGCGACACGAAGGGTCGGTGACTAACGCCCGCGATCAGCGTAATGATCTGTATGAAGTGATCTGGCTGGGTCATAACCGCTGACGTCCGCCCGCACCGCGGGCAAGACACTCAGAATCTGAGACTGTCATTCTGCCGGCGCCGCGTCTGCTATGGGGCTGGCCTCAGCTGACAGCACCACTTCTTCTGCCAGCAGCGTAAAGGCCCCGGTAAAGCCGGCGTCATAACTGTTTACAAAAATCGAGTACAGACTCTGGGCGGCCGTGAACATGATACGGGCGTCCAGCGATGTTTCTTCGAAGTCATCACTCTCAAGCTCCAGCATCACATCAGCACAAGGGCCTGCGCCTAACATCAGATAACTGTCAAACACACTTGAGCGTAGCGTGACGGCATACTCTTTTCCCGGCACCGTATCCAGGTGAAAACAATCAGCATGAGAGCCGTCACTCATTTGCGGATGACTTGTCAGCAGCTCAGCCGACAAAATTTCACTAAGCGTCAGATGAGTACCGGAATACATGGTCGCATCCAGCGGCGGCTGCGCAACAGCGGGCATCATCAGCAAAGCTATCGATACCGTTAAAAATCTGATGTTCATTAGTGTCCCTGCTCTCTCAAGCACTACCCGAAATTAACTCGGTAACCGGCCTTTAAACACGATGCCACCTCATTCATGGCGGCATCCACAAGTTTGCCAAACTGCCATGGGGTATTGACCAGAATCATACCAGAACCATGCATACCAAATTCCTCAGTCTGATTACCAACCGTTAACTCCATTACCCTGACGTCGGGCAAGGACTTCAGTTGCTGGATCAACGCGGGGCTGTGATCCCGGCTGCGACCCAGCATCGGGTACCACACTGCAATCATGCCCGTTGCCCAGCGCCGGTGTACTTCCTTGACGGTCTTGGCTACCCGTTGATAATCAGACTTGTCCTCGTACGCAGGATCAATCAACACCAGTCCGCGCCGAGGCGTTGGCGGTGTTAATGCTATTGCACCCTCAAACCCATCGCGATGATGAATACCGATACGACTGTCAAAATGAAAATTGCTGCGCAGGGCTTCAATCTCACTGCTATGTAATTCCATAACGGCCAGACGGTCCTGCTCTCGCAGCTGAGACTGAATGATTGCCGGTGAGCCGGGATACACCGCCAGCTGTCTGGCATCAGACAAAGGATTAAAGCCCGCGATCAGATTCATGTAATCGCGCAGCAGTGGCTGCACAAACGGCTGCTGCATGTGATGCTGCCACAGCGGCAAGGCTCCGCTTTCCGCCTCACGGGTCTTGCGCGCCTGAGCACTATCCAGTGTGTAAAAGCCATTCCCGGCATGGGAGTCGATCACCACAAAGGGTTTTTCTTTTGACCTCAACTGCTGCAGTAGTGCCAGAAGCACCAGATGTTTGAGCACATCTGCATGATTGCCGGCGTGGTACGCATGACGATAACTGAGCATAAAGCGTCTCTTGGTTGTTTGACGATAAGGTCTGACTCAGGGGCTGACTCAGGGGTATAACAAAGTCTTCCGATTTGCAGTGCCGGCAAACCCAGCTGCAATCCCGGCAGGCATTGAGTCCGGTTTCGTATTATCATGCACGCCTGTTTAAAACACCTAGCCTGAATCAGGAAACCTGCTCATTTATGTCCGACACCCAACAATCGCTGCATTTTTTTGCCAGCTGCGCCAAAAGCCTTGAGTCCCTGCTGGAAGATGAACTGCGTGTGTGTGGCGCTGACGAGTTGAGACAAACCGTTGCCGGTGTGTATTTTAAAGGCAGCTTGCTCACAGCCTATCGGGCGCTGATGCACCTGCGGGTTGCAAACCGCATTATTCTGATTCTGCAAGAACGCGCGGTCAGCGACGCCGACTCGCTATACGAGGTGGCTAATAGCATCAACTGGCTTGAGCACATGGACAGCGACAGCAGCTTTGCGATCAGCGCCGCCGGCACCACCGATCAACTGCGCCACACGCAATTTATTGCCCAACGCATCAAGGATGCCATTGTCGATCAGTTCCGCGCACAGGGTCTGCCACGGCCGGATGTGTCCAAGCAGGAACCCGATCTGCGAATTCACGCCGTTATCAAACGCAACCGCCTGACGCTGGGCATTGAACTGATGACCGAAAGCCTGCACCGTCGCGGCTACCGCCTTGAACAGGGCGAAGCACCCATGAAAGAAACGCTGGCTGCCGCCTTGCTGATGCGCGCCGGGTGGCCGCGCATTATGACGCAAGATCAGGCCGTCATTTATGATCCGATGTGTGGCGCGGGCACAATTTTGATAGAAGCGGTGTTGATGGCCATGGATGTGGCGCCGGGGCTGTTGCGCGAAGGAACCTTATCGCAGTGGCCACACCATGATCAGGAAGCCTATCAGCAGGTGCGCGCTGAAGCCGTGGCACGGCGCGAGCTTGCCAAAGGCTGGAATGGCCAAGCCCTGGGCAGTGACCAGGACCTGCGCGCGCTGGGCATGGCCCGGCGCAACGCCGAGCGCGCCGGGGTCTGGGATTTTATTGAATTTGACTCATGCCTGCTGACGGAAGCCAAACCGGCGCGCAAACCTGATCTGCTGTTGACTAACCCGCCTTACGCAGAGCGGCTGGGTGAAGATACAGAGGTGATGCAGCTCTATCAGGAACTTGGGAAACTTATCCGCACGCATGCCGTAGGTGCCGAAGCCGCGGTGTTCACCGCGCGCCCGGAATGGGGAAAACTCATCGGCATGCACAGCCATCGCCAATACGCGCTGTTTAACGGCGCGTTACCAGCCAAGCTGCTGATGTTCCATGTCAATGAAGACAGTATTTATCAGCGTCAGGCCACCGGTCCGGTCACCATTAAATCCATGACCGAAGCAGCCCTGGATGAAGGCGGCGTCATGCTAGCGAATCGTCTTCGCAAAAATCTGAAACACATCGGGCGCTGGGCACAGCAGAAAGGCATTGAATGTTATCGCCTGTACGATGCCGACATGCCCGAATATTCATTTGCGATTGATGTGTACAAAGATGAGCAACAGGTGATTCGTGTGCATATGCAGGAATACAAAGCGCCTGCATCCATCAGTGAAGACGATGCTGCACAGCGGCGCAAACAGGCTGTGGTCGCCGTACAGAATGTGATGGAATTGCCCGGCGACAAAGTCGCGATCAAAGTGCGCGAACGCCAGAAAGGCAAACAACAGTATCAACCCACAGAGCGCGATGGCGAAGACATCATCGTGAATGAAGGCGATGCGCGCCTGATTGTGAATCTGGAAAAGTATCTGGATACCGGGCTATTTCTGGATCACCGCCCCATGCGTCGTTACGTGAATGAGATAGCGCATGGCAAGGATGTTCTGAATCTGTTTTGTTACACAGGGTCAGTAACGGTGCAGGCAGCGCTGGGTGGCGCACGTCACACCGTGAGTGTTGATCTGTCACGCACCTACATCAACTGGGCCCGCCGAAATTTGGAGTTAAATGGTCTGGATCTTTACCAGAATGAATTGGTGGAACTGGACTGCATCACCTACCTGCAAAAATACCGTGATAAGTTCGACCTGATTTTCCTCGACCCACCCACATTCTCCAATTCAAAAAGTACCGACAATGTATTGGACATTCAGCGTGATCACGCCATGCTCATCGACTTGTGTATGAAAAGATTGAATGCCGGCGGCCTGCTGATTTTCTCCAACAACATGCGCCGCTTCAAGATGGATGACGCGGTGGCAGAGCAATTCGATATTCAGGACTACAGCGCCCAAAGTCTGGACAAAGACTTTGAGCGCAACGCCCGCATTCACCAGACCTGGCTGATACGGGCACGTTGATTATCCCGGATCAGATCAGCTCTGCCAGGATGGCTCGATCATACGTTTTGAGTTCGTCATGCCTGCCTGACTGCATCAACTGCACCCAGTCCGGGTTGGCAATCAGCGCACGACCCACAGCAACAAGGTCGAACTCGTTGGCTTCAAGACGCGTGAGCAATTCGCTGATGTCCACGCCCTTAGCCTCGCCACCCATAAAGGTTGCAATAAACTCCTCGTTCAGGCTGACACTACCAACCGTAATCGTCGGTTTATTCAGCAACTTGCGTGTCCAGCCCGCAAGATTGAGATCCGATCCCGCAAACTCAGGCTCCCAGAATCGACGTGTACTGCAATGAAAGATATCCACCCCAGCCTCTGAGATAGGCTGCAGAATTTCCAGCAACTCTTCCGGCGTGTTGGCCAGCCGTGCGTTGTAGTCCTGCTGTTTCCACTGTGAAAACCGGAAGATAATCGGGAAGTCTTCGCCCACCTGCGCGCGGATTGCCTGGACAATCTCCACTGCGAACTGGCTGCGTTTTGCTCGTGAACCACCGTACTTGTCGTCGCGCTGGTTCAATCCTTCCCAAAGGAAGTTATCAACAAGGTAGCCATGCGCGCCGTGTATCTCGACAGCATCAAAACCAATACGTTTGGCATCACCTGCCGCATCAGCAAACGCTTTGACGATCTGGCCGATTTCGTCGGCTGTCAATGGTTCACCTGTCTGTTTGCCCGGCAACGCCATGCCTGATGGCGTGGCACTTGGATAATCCGGAAACGGCCCTGTGCCCGGCTTGCGTGCACAGCCGATATGCCAGAGTTGCGGCGCTATCTTGCCGCCCGCCTGATGGACGGCCTCAACAACCTTTGCCCATCCCGCCAACGCTTCATCACTGTAGAAATTGGGAATTTTGCTCTCAAAGGACGCTGCCTTGTGATTAATCGTTGTGCCTTCTGTAATGATCAAACCTACCCCTCCCTCGGCACGTCGACGGTAATAATCGACCACGTTAGCGCCCGGCACGCCATCGGGTGAAAACTGACGGGTCATCGGCGCCATCAGTACGCGATTTTTCAGAGTGAGTTTGGGGTGATTAAAGGGTTTGAATAATGCGTCGGTCGACATAACTCTCGGTTTCCTATCGGATATTTAGCATAAAAAAAAGGGCCGCCTCCACTGGAAGCAGCCCTATTTATACGTACTGCCTGTTTTTTCAGGCGCTAACGATACCTTACTTGGGTAGATCTGTGTAAGAGAAATATCCAATAAACATCTCTTCCCAGCTCTGTGGTCCGCCAACCGCCATCACTGTTGGGTCAGGATTACCTGGATTGAACTCAGAGTTGTCGAACAAACCTTCAACTACCACACGAGAGCCTGCTGGCAGAGTCATTGGCTCAGCCATTCGGTAAGTGGGTTGCCAGGCAAAGTTGTAATCGGCTACGTTGATAATCTCTTCTACTGAGTTGTCAGGATAAATGACCCGAGCACTCATGGATTTGCCTCGATAATGCATATGTGCACGGAAACCATGCAACACGATAGCTTCATCAAATACATGAGTGGCAGCCATTTCGTGATTCATCGCTCCGGCTGGGATCTGCAGGTTCTCAGCACCATTGGCGGACACTGAATAGGTATGGTACTCCAGCTCAGGTGAGTCTTCCGCATCATGGAACCACAGACCAACGCGAGTGTTATCCATTGTTTCCTGCCCGAATGAGGTGTAGTGAATGCTCATTCTCAGCGCTGAACCTACAGGTACTTTAATACCAGTGTTGGTAGGGAACTCGGTCGCGTATTCCTTGCCAGGCGCATAGCCTTCGAGGAACTCACGTCGTGGATCGTTGTCTTCTTCATTAATCATGCCCTCGTTGCCGCCATCGTCAGCAACAACATAGGACAACAGGTGGTGCAGAACGCGCTTGTCGCCGGGTATAAACTGGACAGCTTTGACCCATCTCTCATCTTCAAATTCCAGAGGAATCACAGAGTTGATGTAGTCGATAACGCCAGTCGCTGGGACAACAAAGGCTGGTACTTCAACGATATGGTCAGGCGCAGAGCCGTTGTAGCTCCACTCGCTTTGTGGTGGTTGAACCTGCGTAAGCGGATCAACACCGGTCTGGGCCTGAACGCCCATTGACGCAGCTAAAGCAAGCGCAGCAGTCAAACTAATTCTTTTCATTATTAATGCTCCTCTTACGGGAATAAGTAACCCTAGCAACACACCTGCCGCTGAATCACTTGGCGGTTTAGTTGTCTGCACACCACTTATCTTGCATTACTTCCGATCGTAAACCAGCCTTCAGCGCAAAACAACTGGCACCGCGCCAAGTTTGCAACAAAGTGTAGCGTCATGATCAGAGGGAGAGTAAGAGGTTAACAGTAAAAAGGGCCATCTTTGTTTCCAAAGATGGCCCTTCTTTTGTATCGTTTAAACAGGAATTGTTTTGTTTCTACAACGAAAAATCTGTCTATTTATCAGTCACGTGGGGAACCTGCAGTGATCCAGTGAATCAACTTCTGGCGCTCTTCAACTGAAATATTACCACTGTTGACCCACTCACGAACGGTGGGGTCAACCTGCATCGGGGGCATACGAGCAGTCATGATTACTTCACGAATCATCGGGCTCCAGCCCTGAATCATCATATGACTGTTCATCGCAAATGGGCCAATTCCGCCTTCTACGTGGCAACCTACACAGCGCTCTATAAGAATAGGTGCAATGACGGTTTCATAGTCAGGTACATCAGCCATGTTAACATCGCGCGCCGGGAAGGGCAGTGCACAACTCTCTACGGCGGCTTCCTCAGCAACGGTCACTGTTTCCATTTCACGGCTGTCAGCGCCATCAGCCACTATTGCAGTCAACACCTGCCCCAGTGGAGCATTGGCTGGCTGCGCAGGCAGCGGGCCGCGATAAATCACATTCATACGAACGGGATCAACAACAATCACCTGACCAGCATACGTAACGCCCAGTGACTCTGCCACAAGTTGGGTTTCATCATCGAGAATTGGCAAATCGTACTGCCAAACCGCTTCTTCTGCACGGATACCAGCGCGGTCATCACGGGCGTCTGAGTTGAGCATCACAAAACTCACACCACGGTGATCCCAGTTTGTGCGGAGCTGTTTGTAACGAGCGATGTTTTCCTGATTGGTTGTGCATCCCGTTGCCTGGGAGACGATTACCAGCGCCTTGTTATAAGCATACTTGCTTAACTGGTGGGATTTACCGGAGTTATCGATCAGCGTGAAATCGCCGACTCTTTCGGACGCCTGGGTACTAACACTGAACGCAGCGGCTAAGGAAAACATCGCCACCAAGGTGATTTTTTTCATGATGAACAAACCCTCATTCTCTCTCTGGATAATTCTGCAGGCTCATGATTTCGGTGGAAACCATGCTCTACGACATATTATTGTTTTGGTTAGCGGTTAACAGCAAGACTTTCGTTTGCAAGTTTACTCTACTGGACTTAACAAATTATTAACCTGGCGCAAACTTATGACATGTGAAGTAAAAAATATTACGGCACACTTATATCCAATTTAATCTACTTTTAAATCCGACAAACAAAAAGGGCCGCTCCCTCAGGATGCAGCCCCTCTCGATTTTGCTGCTCAAACAGTCACATACTTACTACTTACTTGTTATCAGTGTAAGAGAAGTAGCCGATGAACATTTCTTCCCAGCTCTGCAGGCCGCCGATGGCGTCTACGTTCGGGTCAGGGTTACCCACGTTGTACTGTGAGTTGTCGAACAGACCTTCAACTACTACACGTGAGCCAGCTGGTAAAACCATTGGCTCATTCATGCGGTAGGTTGGCTGCCAGGCGAAGTTGTAGTCTGGCACGTTGATGATTTCTTCAACAGTGTTGTCTGGGTAAATCACGCGAGCGGCCATTGACTTGCCACGGTAGTGCATGTGTGCACGGAAGCCGTAAAGAGTGATTTCGTTTTCAAACACATGAGTTGCGTTTGATGCATACTCCATTGCGCCAGCCGGGATACGGATCTGGTTCATTGGGGTAGAAACTGAGTAAGTACGGTACTCGTACTCTGGCGCAGCATCTTTGTCTGCAAACCACAGGCCTACACGAGTGCTGTCAGTAGTTTCCTGACCGAAGGATGTGTAGTGAATGCTCATACGCAGTGCAGAACCGTCAGGCATAAACACGCCAGTGTTCTGGGGGAACTCAGTTGCGTACTCTTTGCCCGGTGCATAACCTTCCAGGAATTCACGACGATCATCGTTTACAGTCTCGTCGATCATGCCATCAGCAGCATTTTGGCCGTCAGCAACAACGTAGCTCAGCAGGTGGTGCAGAACACGCTTGTCGCCTGGAATAAACTGCACAGCTTTAACCCAACGATCTTCACCAAACTCCAACGGAATTACGGAATCGATGTAGTCGATTACGCCGGTTGCAGGAACAGTGAAGCTGGGTACTTCAACAACATAGTCTGGCTCAGAGCCATTGTAGAACCACTCGGCATCTACTGGCTTGATTTCGGTCAGTGGATCAACGCCTGTTGCCGCATTAGCCTGAAAACTAACTGCAGCCGCAAGAGCGAGCATAGCTGTCATACTGGTCTTTTTCATTTTGAATTCCTCCCGCAGGGGTTACGCGGCTAACAGTCTGTCTGGGACATTCCCTGACAGCAACTACCGCTGTACTATCTACTGTCTGCATCAAATACACATTTATCAGCATTGCGACTGATCGTATCTGAAGTTTTAGTACTATTACAATGGTTGTCTGTCCATTTTTGCAACAAAGTGTGTCGCATCAAGATGGCACAGACCGCTCCGACAGGCTAACATCGTTATGGAATTTTTGTAACCGTGGCAGTTGGTTGCAGGCAACCTGTCCATGACACCCAAGGTTTACAACTTTGATTAATCGATTATGAACAGACGCAAGCCCGGCACAACTATCGCCCCCCTGTCGATAGCGGATTCCCGCACCGATTCACGCGCCGCACCGGTGCGCCTGCTGGTTATGGGCTGCCTGTTGTCATGGCTTGCAGGCACGGCATGGTCGGCGGATATGCCCTATCCAGAGCCCATCCAGGCCAACGAGTGTGTGGTTTTGCTGCACGGCCTCAGCCGAACCGATTTTTCCATGGAAAAGATGGCGAACGTTCTGGCCGAAAGAGGCTATTCTGGCAGCAACGTTCACTACAATTCACGCGCACATAATATCGAGAAACTGGCGGCTCTTGCCATCGAGCAAGGCCTGCAGGACTGCCGCGCACTCGAGGCGCAACGGATCCATTTTGTAACGCACTCACTGGGCGGCATTCTTGTTCGTTACTACCTTAGGCACAACGAAGTCGCCGAACTCGGTCGCGTAGTCATGCTGGCACCGCCCAATCACGGCAGTCAAATTATCGATGTATTCGGAAACATTCCGGGATTTGAGTTTTTCAGTGGCGAACCGGCCTCACAATTGGGGACCCGCGGACCAGAAAGTGTCCCTGCCAAGCTCCCGCCCGTTGACTTCGAACTTGGGGTGATTGCTGGCACTCGTTCGATAAGCCCGATATTCTCATTTGCTCTCCCAGACCGCGATGATGGCAAAGTCACGGTAGAAAGCACAAAGGTTGATGGCATGCGTGATTTTATCGAGATGCCCTTCAACCATACTTTCATCATGCGCAGCAACGCGGTGATCGAGCAGGTCATTCACTTTTTGCAGAACGGCAGCTTCGACCACTCCGCAACAAACCTGGAAATGTAGTAATACTACAAAAGCACTCTTTTGCGACCAGATATCGACTCATTGGCTGCAGTTGAAGTATTCTTGCGCCCTTCTGAAACGCGCATTGACGCGCACAACTGCTGATCAAGAACCCGGACGCTATGAAACAAAAATCTGATACCAGCAAAGCCACAACTCAAAAATCCGCGCAGTACGTTTACAACTTTGGCCGCCAAACCGATGGTAATGCGACCATGCGTGCCTTGCTGGGCGGCAAGGGCGCCAATCTGGCGGAGATGGCTTCCATCGGCCTCCCAGTCCCTCCAGGCTTTACCATCAGCACAGAAGTGTGTACGTATTTCTACGATCATAGCCGCACATACCCCAAATCTCTGCCAAAAGATGTTGAACGGGCGATGGGTCTAATTGAAGAACAAATGGGGCGTCAGTTCGGCAGCCGCGACAACCCCTTGCTGGTTTCGGTGCGCTCCGGTGCCCGCGATTCCATGCCGGGCATGATGGATACAATTCTTAATCTGGGCCTGAACGACAAAACAGTGGAAGGTCTGTCCAACATTTCCGGCAACCCACGCTTTGCATGGGATTGTTATCGCCGGTTTATCCAGATGTACGGCGATGTTGTGATGGGTGTGCAGGCAGCGGATGAGGAGTCTGAAGATCCATTTCATGCGTTGCTCGACGAGATGAAACATTCGCTGGGCAAACACCTGGATAACGAACTGACGGCCGACGAACTTCGCGAACTGGTCAATCGTTACAAACTGCTGATCAACCGAGCAACCGGCAAAAGTTTCCCCCAGGATGTTTATGAGCAGCTGTGGGGCGCAGTCGGCGCAGTGTTCGGCTCGTGGAAAAACGACCGCGCAATTCTCTACAGACAACAGTACGGAATTCCGGCGGATTGGGGTACGGCAGTCAACATTCAGTCCATGGTGTTTGGAAATGCCGGCGACGACAGCGGCACTGGCGTCGCGTTTACCCGGGATCCGGCCAGCGGCGAAAAAGTGTTTTATGGTGAGTATTTGACAAATGCCCAAGGTGAAGACGTGGTCGCGGGCTTACGCACGCCAAAACCGATTGCCGCCATGGAAAAAGAACTGCCGAAGAACTTTGCCGACCTCGAAAAAGTGCGCTCACGCCTGGAGAAGCACTTCAAAGACATGCAGGACTTTGAATTCACCATCGAGAACGGCCGCCTGTTTATTCTGCAGACCCGCAATGGCAAACGCACCGGGCTGGCCGCGATCAGAATTGCGGTAGAGATGAACAAAGAAAAACTCATCGATCAAAAAACAGCTCTGCTGAAAATTCCGGCAGAATCAGTCGATTCTTTGCTGGTACCGGTTTTTGATATCAAAGCGCAGAAGGAGGCCGCTGTTATTTGCCGCGGCTTGCCAGCCGGCCCTGGCGCTGCAACCGGGCGCATAGCATTCACTGCAGCGCAAGCAGAAATCGAAGCACGCAAAGGCAACAAGGTAATTCTGTGCCGCTCCGAAACATCACCCGACGACCTCAAGGGCATGCTGCATTCACAGGGCATTCTGACAACACGCGGCGGTGTGTCATCACACGCAGCACTGGTTGCACGACAGCTTGGAAAAGTCTGCATCTGTGGGGCCGGCGACATCACCATTAATTACGAAAGAAAAACCCTAACGGCCAACGGTTTTGTGTTACGTGAAGGAGACTACATCTCTATAAACGGGACAACTGGCGTGGTATACAAAGACCTGATTGAGAGCGCGGACTCCGAAGTAAAACGCGTACTCGAAGGCCACATGAAGCCCGAAGACAGTTACACCTACCAACTGTTTCAGACTGTCATGGACTGGTCAGACAAGTACCGACGCCTGCGCATTCGCACCAACGCTGACACGCCGGCGATGGCGCAGACTGCAGTCGCCTACGGTGCTGAAGGCATCGGGCTGTGCCGCACTGAACACATGTTCTTTGAAGGCAGCCGTATTGATGACATGCGCCAGATGATCCTGGCGGTGGATGGCGTCCAGCGGCGCGAAGCACTGAAAAAACTGCTGCCCATGCAGAAAAAAGACTTTGTTGGATTGTTCAGAGCCATGGCTGGCCGCCCGGTCACCATTCGCCTGTTGGATCCGCCTTTGCACGAATTCCTGCCGCAGGATGATGCTGTGCGGCGCCAGCTGGCAGATAAACTTGGTTTACCATTGGAATTTGTCATTGATCGTATCAAAGCTCTGCACGAAGAAAACCCGATGCTGGGTTGCCGTGGGTGTCGACTGGGCATTCTGCACCCGGAGATTACCGAGATGCAGGCACAGGCGATTTTTGAGGCCGCCGCGCAAGTGATGACCGGCAAAGACCCCATTGAGGTTCACCCGGAGATCATGATCCCGCTGGTCGGTTTCAAAGCTGAGCTCGCCGACCAGCTCGCGATTGTGCGCCGCATGGCCGACGAAGTGATGAAGAAGAAGGGCATCAAGATCAAGTACATGGTTGGCACGATGATCGAGGTTCCGAGAGCGGCGATCACGGCAGAAGAGATCGCGGAACAAGCTGAGTTTTTCAGCTTTGGCACCAACGATCTTACGCAGACCACGCTGGGCCTGAGCCGCGATGACATGGGGCTGTTCTACGAGGTTTATCAGCAAAAAGAGATCTACAACAAAAATCCCTTTGCCAGTCTTGATAAAACCGGAGTTGGTAAGTTGATGCAGTTTGCGGTCAGCAATGGTCTTAAAACGCGCAAAGATCTGAAACTGGGGATTTGTGGCGAGCATGCTGGTGATCCGGATTCTATCGATTTCTGCCATAAGCTGGGTCTGCATTACGTGAGCTGTTCGCCTCCGCGGGTGCCGATCGCTCGGTTGGCGGCGGCGCAGGCGGCGTTGCGGGCTGAGTAATCCTTTCCCGGGCACGGGCAGGGGGTGTGGGTCTCAGAACGGCGCTATGCGCCTGATTGTTCTTCGACGCACACCCCCTGCCCGTGCCCTGTTGCGGTGGTTAGTCCGCACGGCGCTATGCGCCTGATTGTTCTTTGACGCACACCTCCTGCCCGTGCCCTGTTGTAGTGGTTGATCACGCACGGCGCTATGCGCCTGGTTGTTCTTTGATGCACATCCCCTGCCTGTGCCCTGTTGTAGTGGTTGATTCCGCAATCCTGTTTCCGCTCTGAAGCCCAAGATTTTTTTGCAACTAGACTGCCAGCCAGCTACAACATTCATAGCGTCTTTAGAACGCTGACTACTGGTAAACAATCGCTGATTCAAGGAGGA
>JBFZEG010000099.1:0-3280 GCA_041306975.1 Gammaproteobacteria bacterium
TAAAAATCTATCCAGCGCAGCCACTGTTCTATTTGAGCTTTTTCCAGCGCCGTGCGTCCCAGCATGGGCGGACTGTGCGGAAAAGCTTCTTCAAAATAGCGGCAGATTGCCATGGTCTCACTGACACAATCACCGGAGTCCAGTTCCAGCATGGGCACTTTTTTCATGGGGTTTTTAGCAACAAACTCCGGTGTCAGATTGTCACCGCGCTGCAGATCCATCTGAATCATTTCAACCTGATCAAGCAGGCCTTTTTCAGCCAAAAAAATTCTCACGCGACGCGGATTCGGCGCGGTTTTTGTTTCAAACAATTTCATCGTGGTGGTCTCCAGTGGAACGCGCGTCCAGATCAGTCGGCAGACACACATTGCCCCTGACTGTTGCGTGATGTGAAATGGAGTGTCGCATAGGCCGCGTTTAACTGGCTACCACTGTCATCGCCGTCAGTCATGATGGCAATACCGTCAAGCTCGGTAATCGTTTCTCCAAACGCCTGTTGCCAGTCCTGCTGGATATCGCGGCTGTGAGACTGCCACTGTGTTGCCAGCGAGTTGCCGGTGTTGAGCGCCCACATCTGGGCATTGTCGCCGGCATAGGCATTAGGCCAGCGCGTGTTGACGGGCTGATTGGCTGACCACACGTAATTGATGGTTTTAGCGCGCCAGAACCGCAGGCCGCCGCTACGCACCACATAAACACGTGCTGCGTAATCGTCGCCAGTTTTAGTTTGTTCAGCCAGCGTGTCGGGGCCGGTGGCGTCAATACGCCAGCGCCAGTGCAGACAGGGTGTCTGCTGCAGATCAATTTTGCCTTGCCGGTAAAACGCACTGGCGGTGCCGGCGGCGGTGGCTGTAAGGATAGTGTCACCACCCTCGGGCATTGGCAAATAACGGGTATCCCCGCTGAATGAGCGCGACTCCCATCGTCTGAAGTCACTGACATCCAGTGTTGAGACCGACGCAGGTTGCGCCTGCAAAGGCACTGCCAGCGGCGACAACAGGCAAAACATCACACTCAGTTTAAGGGTTTGCGGCATGTTTCTCAGTCAGTAAATATTGGTGAAAATCCCATCTCCCACAGGAAAACGGTCAGCCCCATCAGCGACACCATCAGTACCAACCCAACGGCAACCGTTGCGCTGGCAAACAGAAAACCTCGTTCCTTGGGCATGTCATAGACGATAGGTATGCCAATATAAAGCAAATACACGGTATAAGCAGCCGCCAGCGTGCCCAGTAACATATCAAGCCACAGGTTAGGATAAAAGCCTGTCAGCCCAACCAGGAACATAGGAACACACATATAAGCGGCAACGCCGATGGCATGTGCTGCATCATCATTGCGGGCGTCATAAGTCTTGGCCATCCAGTGGATCATCATGCCCAGAAAGGCCACGGCGCCAAGAATGGTGAAATAGAACAGACCCATAATCATCGCCGCCGACTCAGATGTCAGGCGGATGGAACGACCGGATAGCTCCCAGCCTATCTGCGACGCACCGTACCACCAGGCTATCGGTGGCAACACGGCTACCCAGATCAGGTAGCGAAAGTAGTGGCCCGCCACAGAGTCATTGCGGTCGCGGATGCGCCCCCATTCTTGCTGCGGGTTGGTCAACATGCCCAGTATGTGGTTCATGACCTTATCTCCTTTTTGTGACACCGGCAGCACTGCAAATGGCCGCCGGACTGTTGTTGTTACCCCAGGTTGTTGACCAGGGTCCAGATGCCTAACGCTATCATGCCCAGCCCGGCACATTGTCTGATCCAGGTCAGCTTCAGGAGTGGCAGCATAAACTGCAGCAAGCCTCCGCTCAGCAGGACAAACGGTAAGGTGCCTAATCCAAACACCATCATGATCAACAGACCATGCAGGGCACTGCCACTGGCGAGCGCCAGACTTAAAACACTGAAAACAATACCGCATGGCAGCAAACCCCATGCAATACCGGCCAGCAGTTTGTTCGATGTGTGCTGGAGCGAGAGATGTCGCACGCGCCGCAGCAGCGGTTGCCAGAGCCGGTAGGCCTGGCGTTCAAGTGACAAAACACCCAGCCACCACCCGCTTGTGTAGAGTCCCAGCACAATCAGCAGTAAGCCTGACAGCGCCTGTAGCAGCACAAAGGCTGAGGAATGCAGGCTACCCAGCAGAAATCCGCCGGTGCCGGCCAAAACCCCCAGTGCCATGTAGCCCACTATTTTGCCGGTGCCGTACACCAGAGCATCCGCCATCAACGGCAGTGAAAATCCTGCAACCATCAAGGGCGATGGTGTAACTGAGCTGGCGATCAGTTCTGACGACTGCGTCATCAGCCCGGGCACTGTCCGCGCCGTGAGCAGATTGCTGCGTCCGCCCATCAGCAGCGCGCTGGCAATCCCACCACACATCGCGAGGCAGTGCGGGGCACTGAACAGTCCAAGTGCAAACGCGGACATCAACTCGCCCGTGAGTGCGCCGGTCATCATGCCGCTGCCAAGACTCATGGTGCATCCCCGCTGTGAGTGCCGGCTTTGGCGGCCAGAGGTTTAGCAACAACAGGTTTAGCAACAACAGGTTCGGCAACACCAGGTTCGGCAACACAGACAGGCGTTTTAACCGGTTTATCGTCGTCAAATAAAATTGACCAGCCCTGACGTTCAAGGTCATCAAACTGATCATGTTTGACCGACCAGACAAAACTCCAGATCGCAAACACCACCAGCACCAGACCCAGAGGAATCATCACAAACAGCACGTCCATGTCAGTGCTCCATCCATCGCAGCCGTCCGGCGTTACTGACCACCAGCACGGACGACAGACTCATACCCAGTGCCGCAAGCCAGGGTGACACCAGGCCCATCAGGGTCAGCGGGATCACCGTAAAGTTGTATACAACGGACCACGTCACATTCTGGCGAATGATGCGCTGACACTTGCGCGAAAACACCAGAATCGCCGGCAGCATCATCAGCGAGCCGCTTAAAAGCGTGGCATCTGCACTGTTCTGCACAAAACTGTCGCGCGGTGTGACCGCCAGTGAGGAGTCGGCGGCCGCCATCGCCGCGGTGTCGTTGATGCCGTCACCGACCATCATCACCCGTGCCGACTGCTGCAGGTCGCGGATGGCCTGGACCTTGTCCTGTGGACTCATGGCGGTGCGAATGTCCAGAATCGAAAACAGTGAGCGGATGCTGTCAACGCTCATAGAGCGGTCACCGGTAAACACGGCTGTGCGCAGACCTTGATGATGCAGTTTGCTGACAATGGCACTGGCTTCGGCGCGTGGGGTGTCCTGCAGAC
>JBFZEG010000125.1:0-11006 GCA_041306975.1 Gammaproteobacteria bacterium
AGTGAGCGGATGCTGTCAACGCTCATAGAGCGGTCACCGGTAAACACGGCTGTGCGCAGACCTTGATGATGCAGTTTGCTGACAATGGCACTGGCTTCGGCGCGTGGGGTGTCCTGCAGACAGAACCATGCCAGCGCCTGCTGTTGTCTGCTCAGCACAATCCAGTGTCCGCTGCCGGATGGTGGCAATGCGCGCGGATCCTGCTGTGGCAGCGCAAACTCAGCAAGCCCCAGACGGTAATGATAGCCGTCAATGTCGCCGCTGACGCCGTATCCCGGTACGACTTCGTTGTTGCTGACCACAAACGCGTAAGGCGCATTAAACGCGTGGGCAATGGGATGTTCGCTGCCGGCCTCCAGTGCGCTGGCCAGCGACATACACATCTGTTGGGGGTCAGGTATCCCCTGCAGTGCCTGCGCGTTTGCCAGCACAATATCGGTGACCTTCAGGTTTGCTTCGGTGAGAGTGCCGGTTTTATCAAACACCACTGCCGTAGTTTCTGCCGCCCGCTCCAGAAACGCGCCGTGCTTAATCACCACACCGTATTTACGCAGTGTTGTTGTTGCTATGCTGTAAGCAACCGGGGTGGCCAATGACAGTGCGCATGGGCAGGACACCACCAGCACCGTCATCATAATCACCAGATAATCGGCACTGCCGGCCTGGTACCAATAAATGCCGGCTGCAGCCGCAATCAATAGCACCGCCGCCACAAACCAGCTGGCCGTGCGATCGGCCAACTGCGCCCAGCGCGGGCGCCAGGCACCGGCCTGTTCGTTTAACCGCGCAATCTGGCGAATCACAAACTCGCCGGGCTCGCACTTGACCCGCACCAGCAATTCGCCGTCGTGATTAACGGAGCCCGCCAATACCCGGGTGCCCGGTTGTTTGGGTTGCGGAATGGCTTCGCCGGTAAAGGCTGCCTCACTGACGCCGCTGTGCCCTCGCACAACTAATCCATCGGCGGGGATGGTCTCGCCCGGCATGACCAGCAGCATATCGCCGGCTCTCAGTGATTCCAGTGCCACGCGTTCAGTGGTGCTGACGCAGATGCTGTCTGTGGCCTCAGGATGTGTTGCGCGCAGCACTGAATCCGGCAGCAAATGCTGCAGCAGATCCTGGCTTTGCTGGAAATGAAAACGCGACAACAGTTCCGCATAGCGACCGATCAGCAGGAAAAACGTAAACATACACGCGGTGTCGTAATACACCTCAACGCCGTTGGTGAGCGTGTTGAAGATGCTCAGCAGCCAAGCTGACACAATGGCCAGCGAGACCGGTACATCCATTGTCAGTGTGCGGTTTTTTAATGCAAACCAGGCAGCCCGGTGAAACGGCCACGCACTGTACAACACCACCGGCGTGGTCAGCGCCATACTGGCCCAGCGCAGTAAAGCCAGGAATTCCACTTCCATCTCACCGCCAGACATGTAGTCGCCAAAGGCAAACATCATCACTTGCATCATGCCGATGCCGGCGATACCCATTTTGAGCAACAGGCTGCGGCGCGTTTGCGTAAATGCCTCGCGTGACGCATCCGGCAGGTCCGCTCGCACACTGTAACCCAGTCCTTCAATGCGTTTTGCCAGTGTTGCCGGGCTGTGCCTGTCATCAAAAACAACACGCAGGCGCCGGGTCGCATAGTTAACGCTGACTTCGCTGACACCCTCTTCGCGTCCCAGCACCTGCTCCAGCAGCCAGACGCAGGCCACACAGCGCAGGTCAGGAATCAGCAGCATCAGCTGCTGACGACCATCGGCAAGTGTTGTCAGTGCTTTGTGCAAACGGCTGTATTCAGCGTTGGTGGTGTTTTTATCAGCGACAATGTTGGTGCTGCATTGCTCACGGTACTGATAATACGATTCAAGATTCAGGTCATAAATAAACTGCACAGCCGCCTGGCATGAACTGCAGCACAGTGGCTGCGGGTGACCGTCTATGGTGACATAAAAATCCAACCGTGACGGCACCGGCGACTGGCAATGAAAACACAGACGCTGCACGGCGTTGTTTGTGACCATGCGAGTGTTGTCCGTCACCAGGCTGGTCATCAGAAGCTGACCTCCGTCAGCGGCGTGGTGATGCGCTGGCGCAGTCGCCAGTCGTTGTCAGCGCCACGAACTTCCAGATACCAACTGGTTTCACTGCCCAGAATCTGCATCATCGCGGGAAATTCTGCAGGCTCTGCCAATTCGAAAAGGCCTGGTGTGTTGACGGCCGGCAGCAACAAAAACTCGGCATCGCGGGTGTTGTCTGTCACGTGGTAAACAAACAGGCGCAAGGCGTCCTCGCTGGCATCAGTGGCGCCGGCCCGATTCAATTGCAGCGTCATCAGATCGTCAGTAACGGCCAGATTGACGCTCAATTGCATGCGTTTGGCGGCGTCATCCAGGGCCATGGACTGATTGATGCCCCGACCTTCCGCATAGTAGTTATCAACCACCAGAATGGCCGGGTTGTTTATTGCAGTGGTAATCAACAAGACGCCAAGACCGACGGAAACTGCTGGCATCGAGATCAGAATCCACGGCCAACGGTATCGATACCAGGGACGTGTATCGGCATCTGCAACGTGTGAAGGATGTCTGTTGTTCATGCGTGTTTACTCACAGGTCAAAGGCCTTGCTGTGCGGACGATGGGCTGATAAATCGGCTCTCGGTGTCATCGTGCAGTTGGCCATCCTGACTGTTGACCCGGAAGGTAAAGGACTGATTCATACTGAGCAGTTGGGCAGGGTCTACCAATACCCGTAACAGTACGTCGTGAATGGCTCCGGCGCTGACATTCACGGTTCGCTCCGCCGGCAACACTCTGGCGCCGGTCAGGCCATCCAGTTCAACAACAAAATCGTGTGGCTGATTGTCCATATTGATGATGCGCAGACGGTATACATTCTGGATACTTCCATCAGACAGCTGTTGATACAACGAGCCGCGGTCACGGATGACTTCAACAGACAGGGGCACACGATTCCACAGTACTACTGCAAACAACAGGCTCATGATCAGCATAGCCACGCCATAACCCAGTAGCTTGGGTCTTTTCCAGGTCCAGGTGCCCCCGGCCAGCTTGCTCTCGGTCGTGTAAGCGACAAGCCCGCGTGCGTAACCCATTTTTTCCATGATGTCGTCGCAAGCATCCACACAGGCGGCGCAGCCAATACACTGATACTGCAGCCCGTTACGAATATCGATGCCGGTTGGACACACCTGAACACACATCGTGCAATCGATACAATCACCCAGTCCCTGAGCGGTGTAATCGGTGTCGCGCCGCCGTGCACCGCGTTGCTCCCCGCGCGCAGCGTCATAGGAGATAACCAGGGTGTCGCGGTCAAACATCACCGACTGAAAGCGCGCGTAAGGACACATATAAATACACACCTGTTCACGCATCCATCCGGCATTGATATAGGTGGCCAGGGTAAAAAATACACTCCATGCCACGGCGACCAGTGGCAGTTGCCACAACAGCGCATCGTTGACCAAGTCGCGGATACCATAAAAATATCCGATAAACGTGATACCCGTCAGTGCGGCAAACCCCAGCCACATGCCATGTTTGAACAGCCTGCGCCAGGTTTTGTTAATCCCGGCTTTGTTCCAGCCTTTGGGTGTCAGCACCGAAGGTACTTTGTCGAGTTTGATGCGCTGATTGCGTTCTCCCTCCGCCACCTGTTCGGCCCACATAAACACGGCCGTCCACACCGTCTGCGGGCAGGTATACCCGCACCATACACGTCCCCATAAGGTGGTCACAAAAAACAGACCAAAGGCTGCAATCGCCAACAGCCAGCCTAACAACACAAAGTCTTGTGGCCAGAACGTCATCCACAGCACATAAAACTTGCGCGCCGGCAAATCAAACAAGACGGCCTGTCGGCCATCCAGATTGATCCATGGCATCAGAAAATAGCCCAGCAACAAAGGCCAGCCGGTGTAAAGCCTCAGGCGTTGAAAAAAACCTTCGATACTGCGGGTAAAAATCTTTTCCCGTTTTTCGTAGAGATTAAAAACGCGTGAGTCAAGGTCGTCTATGCCCAGTTGTTTAGCCGGAATTTTCTGCATGGTCTGTATCCCGTGTTGCCCCGTACCGCCGGTGATAATTGCCAATTCAATCTGTGAATTGCGCAGTCATCAGCGCGATTTATTGTGGTGCAAGACTTCTCACGTAGGCGTTGAGGATATGTATGCGGTCCTCGTCGAGCCGGTCAGAGAACCCAGGCATAAGGCCGTTTCTGCCGTTACGCAGCACGTCGGTAATTTGTTCACGGCTTCCGCCGTACAGCCATATATCGTTGGTCAGGTCGGGTGCGCCCAGCAGGGGCAGGCCTTTGCCATCCATGCCGTGACAGGCCGCACAGAACTGATTGAATTGAGATTGTCCTGTGGCCGCCTGACCCGCATCGGCTTCACGCCCGGACAACTGAACAACGTACTCTGTCACATCGCGGATACCATAGGCATCCAGTACCGCTGACCATGCCGGCATCATCGCCATCCGGCCATTTTGCAGAGTCGCCTGCACCTGGTCTACCGAGAGACCCCACTGCCATTCGTGATCGGTCAGATTAGGAAAGCCATAAGCACCGCTGCCTGCGCTGCCGTGACACTGTGCACAACTGGTTGCAAACAGTCGTTGGCCCATGCGCATGGCTGCCGGCACGGTCGCCAGTTCCTCGACCGGAATCGCCCGGTACTGAGCAAACACCGGGCCAAAACGTTCGTCTGCCTCTGCTTGTTGTTGAGCAAGTTGTTTAGCCGAGGTCCAGCCGGACAGTCCTTCAAAATTGCCGAGTCCCGGATAATAAATTAGGTACCCCAGCGCAAAAACAATACTGAGTAAAAATCCCCAGAACCACCACGCCGGCAACGGGTTGTCATACTCTTCTATGCCGTCATATTCATGGCCGGTGGTTTGCCCGGGATTGCTGACATTGCGGTTGAGAACCAGCAGCAGGGTAAATACCAGCAGCGAGCCGAGTGTGCCAAGAATGACAAACAGACTGAACGCATTACTCATGCCTGTTCTCCTTTTTTGTGTTGAGTTTTAGCGGGCGCTGGTGCCGTGTCGTCATCGTGAAACGGCAGCTGCGCGGCGTCATCAAAATACTTTTTGCGGCTGGGACCGTATGCCCACCAGGCAACGCCAATAAAGGCCAGAAACACCAGCACCGTGGACAGGGTGCGGAAATCATTGATATCCATGTCAGCGCCTCTCGGTAATCAACGTGCCCAGGTGTTGCAGAAAGGCAACCAGGGCCTGCGCCTCGGTGACACCTTCCAGCCCCTCGGTGGCATTGGCGATGTCTTCATCGCTGTAGGGCACGCCGATTCGCTGCAGAGCCCGCAACTTGCGCGGGGTGACTTCAAGATCCAGTTCATTGCGGAACAGCCATGGGTAGGCTGGCATGTTTGAACCCGGGACCACTGAGCGCGGATCCATCAGGTGTGCATAGTGCCAGTCGTCACTGTAAAGACCGCCGACACGCGCGAGATCCGGCCCCGTGCGCTTGGAGCCCCACAAATGCGGATGATCGTAGATCATTTCCCCAGAGACTGAGTAATGGCCGTAGCGTTCTACTTCGGCACGCAGCGGGCGAATTTTTTGTGAGTGGCAGTTGTTACAACCTTCACGTATGTAGATATCACGGCCTTCCAGAACTAACGCAGAATATGGCTCCAAGCCTTCGATGGGTTCCTGCACAACACGTTGTGACATCAGCGGGATGATTTCAACTGCACCGCCAAAACTGACGGCAACGATTACAAACGCAATCAACAATCCAAGATTTTTTTCGATCAGATCGTTCATGCCAGTGCCTCCTGTTGAGTCAATCGGCCTGAAGCGATCTCCTCGCGGGTGATCTGCCAGGTTTTCCAGATGTTCCACGCCATCACCAGCATGCCTGACAGGAAGATGCCACCACCAATAAAGCGCACGACATAACCCGGGTAACTGGCGATCACGGTTTCTACAAAACTGTAGGTGAGCGTGCCGTCGTCATTGACTGCTCGCCACATCAGGCCCTGCATCAGACCGTTAACCCACATCGATACGATGTACAGCACTGTGCCGATGGTCGCCAGCCAGAAGTGTAGGTCGATGAGTTTGATGCTGAACATCTCGCCCGGCTTGCGGCCATACAACAACGGGATCAGGTGATACGTGGCGCCAATGGAGATCATCGCCACCCAGCCAAGTGCCCCGGCATGCACGTGTCCAACGGTCCAGTCGGTCATGTGTGACAGTGCGTTAACGGACTTGATGGACAGCATCGGCCCTTCGAAGGTGGACATGCCATAAAACGACAGAGACACCACCAGGAATTTCAGAATAGGGTCGGTACGGAGTTTGTCCCACGCGCCAGACAGGGTCATGATGCCGTTGATCATGCCGCCCCAGGACGGCGCCAGCAGAATCAGCGACATCGCCATGCCCAGGTTTTGTGTCCAGTCCGGTAGCGCGCTGTAGTGCAGATGGTGCGGACCAGCCCACACATAGATGGCAATCAGCGCCCAGAAGTGCACCACCGACAAGCGGTACGAGTATATCGGGCGGCCCGCTTGTTTCGGCACAAAGTAATACATGATGCCAAGGAACCCGGCCGTCAGGAAAAAGCCCACAGCGTTGTGTCCCCACCACCACTGCACCATCGCATCAACAGTACCGGCATAAATCGAGTATGACTTGGTCAGAGTCACCGGAATCGCAAGATTATTGACGATATGCAAGATGGCAACCGTGATGATAAATGCCGAGAAAAACCAATTGGCAACGTAGATGTGTTTTTGCTGGCGTTTCATGATGGTGCCAAAAAACAGGATCGCGTAAGCCACCCACACCACGGCAATCAGAATTGAAATCGGCCACTCCAGTTCTGCGTATTCTTTGGAGGTTGTCATGCCCATCGGCAGCGTGATCACCGCCAGCACAATGATGCTTTGCCAACCCCAGAATACAAACGCGGCGAGTTTGTCGCTGATCAGGCGTGCGCCGCAGGTGCGTTGCACAATAAACAGTGAACAGGCCATCAATGCACTGCCACCAAACGCAAAAATTACGCCATTGGTGTGCAGGGGCCGCAGTCGCCCGTAACTTAGCCATGCGGTATCAAAATTCAATACCGGCCAGGCGAGTTGCGCGGCGATCAGGACCCCAACCGCCATGCCGATGATGCCCCAGAAAACTGTGGCCAGAGCAAATTGATGCACAACCTTGTAGTTATATACAGGTTGGTTGTGTTGATTGCTGGTCATTGTAGAACCATCCGTTAAGTCAGGATTGCGAGTTGAATCCCGGAAATCCGGGACCTGATGCCGGCGTGCAACATGTATTGTTGGTGGCTTCTCAGCATCGACCCGGTACTAGGCTGCGACAGGATAAACCGTCAGGTTTTTTGGGTGTTGATCTGGATCAGTGCTTCAGGCAGACAGGGGGGATATTGACGAGTATTTGAGTGCTCTCGGACAGCGTGCTGAACAACGCGCTGTCCGAGGCAAAATTGACGCAGTGCAAATGTGGAAGTGCTAAGCCTCGGATTGATGTTGACTGAGCGTTACCAGACCGAGACGACGCGCGTGCCGTCCTTGCGCTGCGGATTGGTTTTGCGCTGTGGCTCAGGCGCTGCCTGATTGCCGCGTGACTGATACAAACGTTCCTGATCAACACTGTCGGGTGTCGGACGAATACCCACGTGTCGGGTTTGAGCGGCGGCTGCTCCATCGCGGCGCGTGCCACGGCTGAAGGGTTTGTCGGCATCAAAACTTCCGCGTTGGGGTGTGCGCTGTTGTCCTGGTTCCGTGTTACGGGGTGTGCTTGTGCGAGCTGAGCCACTGCTGGTGCGCGCAGGACTGCTGCTGCGCGCCGGACCACTGCTGGTGCGCGCGGACGTGCTGGCGGAGCGGGGGTTGGCACTGCGTCCACCCTCATTGCGGCTCTGGCTGCGCGCCTGACGCTCGGCCATGGCACGACGGGGCGCCTCGATACCTTCCTTTTCGTCCTGCGCACGTTCGCGCTGCTCGAAGCCGACCACGACGTCCAGCTGTAGACGGGTTTTTAACACTTTTTCAATCTGTTTCAGTTGTTTGGTCTGGTCGGCACTGACCAGAGAAATCGCCTGACCTTCGGAGCCTGCACGTGCCGTACGGCCAATGCGGTGTACATAATCTTCCGGCACGTCAGGCAGGTCATAATTGATCACATGTGGCAGCTGATCAATATCAATACCGCGTGCTGCGATGTCGGTTGCCACCAGCACCTGCAGTTCGTTGTTTTTGAACTGATGCAACACTTTGGTGCGCTGTGCCTGACTCTTGTTGCCGTGAATTGCGGCGGCCTGTATGCCGTCTTTTTCCAGCAGTTGTACCAACTTGTTGGCGCCATGTTTTGTGCGGCTGAACACCAGTACCTGGTACCAGTTGTTGGTGCGGATCAGGTGGCTGAGCAGCTCCGTCTTGCGTGATTTGTCCACCGGGTGCAGGGTCTGTGTGACACGTTCCGCCGTGGTGTTCATGGGTGCGACGCTGATCTGCAACGGGTTTTGCAGCAGGCCGCGCGCCAGTTCCTGAATCTCACCAGAAAAAGTTGCTGAGAACAGCAGGTTCTGACGCTTTTTTGGCAACATGGCCAGCACTTTTTTGATGTCTCTAATGAAGCCCATGTCCAGCATGCGGTCAGCTTCATCCAGAATGAGGATCTCGACTTTGTCGAATTTCACCGCGTTCTGTTGATGCAGATCGAGTAGTCGGCCGGGTGTGGCCACCAGAATGTCCAGACCGCCGCGCAGAATCATCATCTGCGGATTAATTTTTACGCCGCCAAAAACCACGGCAGAGCGAATTTTCATGTATTTGCCATAGGTCTTGATACTGTCATGCACCTGAGCCGCCAGTTCGCGGGTCGGGGTCAGTATCAAGGCGCGGATCTGACCATTACTGGTGCGCTCACCGCCTTCCAGTTTCTGCAGCAACGGCAGGGTAAAACCGGCTGTTTTACCGGTACCTGTCTGTGCAGAGGCCATCAGGTCGCCACCAGCCAGAATGGCGGGGATGGCTTGTACCTGAATCGGCGTTGCTTCGGTGTATTGTTGGTCGGAAACAGCTTTTAGCAGGGCTTCTGACAAGCCCAGATTTGCAAAACTCATTGATATCCTTGAAGGGTGCACAGCGCACCAAATCGGTTGACCTCTATCACAAATCTTCCTGGTTCTTGTGTTAACAAGAGGGAGCTGGACTCGGGCCGGTGGTACTGCGAATGCCTGTATCAGGCTGAACGTGACGTTCGAAGGGCGGCACTTTAGCACAGGATCAGCTGACTGGACAGCTGCAATACGGCGAAGCGAGCACAAAGGCATTGCCATTGCAGGCAGTTTTTAAGTAACTTACCGTCTTCTTCTTTTTTAAAAACGCACGAGAATTTCAATAATGGTTTGTATTACCTTAACCGCTGCAGTCCGGCGCGCACTTTTGCTTGGTCCCTTGTTATCCATTTCCCTGTTGTCAGCATCCGGTAGCCTGCAAGCTCAGGAAGTCGGTGAGGATGGCTCAACGGTGGTTTACACAGCAGATTATTTTGCTCAGTGGTCACCTGTCACCGCGCAAGACATGATGAACCGTATCCCCGGTATGAACTCGGGTGGCGGTGGTGGTGGTCCCGGCGGTGGTTTTGGCGGTGGCGGTGGCGGCCCAGGCGGCGGCGGTGGCGGAAGAGGACTTGGCGGTGGTGGCGGCGACCAGATTCTGATTGATGGCAAACGTGTTGCCGGCAAAAGCAATGAAGCCAATAGCCAATTGTCGCGCATCTCGGCAGACAAAGTGTTGCGCATCGAGCTGATCCGCGGCACAGCCACTGATCTTGACGTGCGCGCCGACCAGATTGTTAATATTGTGTTATCCGAGGCGCTCTCCAGCCGCTCGTACTCCTACGAAGCCAACACTGATCTGAATGATGATGGCCGGCTGCAGCCCGGCGGCAAGTTCTCTGTCAATGGTCAGTATGGTGGACTCAATTACTTGTTAAGCGGGGAAGTGGAGCCACGTAACAGCTATCAAAGCAGTTTTGAAACCAGTGTGTTGGGTGATTTTTCTCCTAACGACACCATCAGCGAAGAGCGCACACGCGATCAGTACACTTATTCCACAACAGCCAATCTCGGCTACGAGATCAACCTGAACAGCAGCGTGCGGCTGAATCTGCTGTACAGCAGTAACGATAATGAAAACGAGGTGTTTCGCGATATCACCAATCTGCGCGTGAAACCCAATCCTGTAGACCGCGAACGAGAAGACAACCCCGGTCTAAATAGCAACTGGGAAGTGGGTGGTGATTATGAATTGCGTCTTGCCAACAACCACCTGTTTAAAGCGCTGTTTATTTTAAATGAGCGCGATGACGATAATACCCGGGAGCGATTTGATATCGCCACCAATGGCAACTGGAGCAAAGACCTGTTCCTGAATTCGCACTCGATCACCAGTGAAGAAATCGTGCGTGCGTCTTACTCGTTGCCGCTGGCCTCCGGGCAGGGTGTCGAGTTTGGTGCAGAGCGAGCGGTCACCACACTGGATTCTGCCTTGCGTCTGGGTTTGCGCAGTACCACCGGCATCGTCTCTGGCTTGCACGGCGGACTGACTCCGCAGTCGGTCAGTAATGCAGTCTCCACCGTAGAGGAAGTCCGCTACGAGCCGTTTGTGGTTCACAACTGGCAAATCAGCCCGCGTCTGACGCTGGAAAGCTCGATGTTGTATGAATTATCCGAGATCACCCAAACCGGCGATGTGTTTAAACAGCGCGATTTCAACTTTCTGAAACCCAAGGTGGACATGCGCTTTGAGATGCGACCTGGACTGCAACTGCGTGGCACGGTTTATAAAACAATCCGGCAATTGAGTTTCTCGGACTTTGTAGCCTCCAGCGATGACCGGGATAATGATGCAGAAACCATGGCGGGTAATACCAATCTGGTGCAAGAGCAGGTGTTGTACGCAGATTTGAGTACCGAGTA
>JBFZEG010000149.1:0-4574 GCA_041306975.1 Gammaproteobacteria bacterium
AACTCGCCGTTTTCATTGCCATTTATGCGCCGTAATGAAGTGATGGTGGCGGTGGCCAAGGCGCCCTGATTTGGCTCGCCACTTGTACACGGTTGCCGAACCGTCTCTTTGCTCAAATTCCTAGAAAATCCCACTTTTGATTTTAGTTAAAAATTGGGATGACTACCATGGCGGTGGCCAAGGCGCCATGAGTTGGGCGCCCCGCATTAAAAACCTCACTGCCCCGCTTGCTCCGCCTCCAGCCGTCGCGCACCGGCCAGAATGCCGGGCATTGCATAATTGCCTTCGTGGCAGGCGTATTCATACATCTGGCCGTCGCCGGCGTGAAAGCTCAGCTCAGCCGTCCACGGCTGCGAGTACAGATTGGCATCCTCAACAGTGAACTGATAAACAATTTCGGTATCGGAGTAGCGGCTGAAACGCTCGGTTATTTTGCCGGCGGCGGTGATAGGCACTGAACTTTGCGCCATCTGCTGCGGATTGATGTTGACGGTTTCCACCACCAGCTCGCCGTTTTCATACCAGCCGCGTGAGTCACCAAACCACTGCTGCAGGGCAGCCGGCCGCAGATTGGCGCGGGCCTCGGCGGCGTTGGCGTAGATGGGCACAATGCGTGCGTCGTGCACCATCTCTACTTCAATCACCACGTAATCATCGGTCTGCACAAATCGGTAGGTGCTGTTGTACAACGTACCCATCATGCCTGGGCCGGCGGTATTGCCAAATCCCAGCAGGCAGCGTTCTGCCAGCGGCATGGCCTCCGGGCCAGACATATCGCCAACACCGGTGGCATAACGCACACCAAAGTTGCGGCGTTCAAATTCTGCAGTGGGTGATTCCAGATGCGGAATCTGGCCATTTTCAGGAACGATGATGTAAGAGCTGCGGTATTCGCCTTTGACTCGCGCCAGCGCAGAACCCGGGTCAATCCAGAAGTCGTTGTAGGCGCGCAGGCCGAAGTCATCACTGCCAGCCGCGGGGGGCGCCACTGTATCCGTGCTCTCGGTAACCGCCTCGAACTCTCCCACCGGTAAGCCGGCCACGCTGGTGTTGGCGATGATCTGTTGTGCTTCAGCGGCGCTGACAATCAGTTTGTCGACGTTGGCGGGGCGCGTCATGCGGGTGAGTGCGGCATTTGTCCACACGCCGGTGAGCTCGGGCCTTTCACTGACTTGCGCCCAGCTTGATGCGCTTCCGAATGTTAGCGTAGCGGCAATCGTTGATGTTGTAACAATACGCAAGCTGAGCGGAAGCATGGTGGTTCTCCTGTTGGTTATTATGATTTGGAGTTTTATGCGTTATGCACGCCAGAATGTATCTTTACCAGAGGGGTAGTGTAAAGTTAAGAAAATAGTCAACGCCCTGACCGGCTGATCTTTTGTGTGTGCAGATATGCGTGTGCAGATATGAACATCATGACCTGGATTGATTCAAAGCGCCGTTTCCGGTTGCTCAGCCAGATGACCTGTATCGGGTTTTTTGTGTGCTGTGCTTCGATGGTGCGTGCACAAACTGATCAGGCGCAGACAGCGGTGATTGACGAAATTGTGGTCACTGAAACTCGCAGCCCGCGTTTATGGCGCCTCAATATCGAGCGAGCGGAAGACGATGTGTATCAGTTATTCAACCGACTGGTGGATAACGATGACTACCAAGTGGAATGCCGTCGTGAGGGCAATACCCAAAGTCGCATTCTGGTGCGCAATTGTGAGCCAGTATTTGTCAGCAAGCGCCGTGCGCTCAACACCCGTAACGTGATTGTGGACTGGCGCTCGGACGAAGAAGATCCTGTGCGCGGCATGGAAAATGCCATCAACAATAAACATGTCACCGACAGTGAGCTGCAACACGAATTGGCGGGTAAATACGAAGAAATGAATCAAGCAATGCTGCAGCTTGCTCTGGAAAACCCTGATCTGATGCGTGCCCTCGAACGACTTGCCGCATTGCGCGCTGCTTATCTTGAACACGGAAACCAACACGGAACCCAACACGGAACCCAACATGAATAAACCATTAATTGTTTTTGGCGCCACCAGTTTTGTCGGGCAGATACTCTGTCGTTATCTGCATGAGCTTAATCTGGAGGGCATAAAAAACAATCAGCCGCTCAACTGGTTGATGGCCGCACGCTCCGAGCAAAAGCTCAAGCAACTGCAGCAAGAGTTGGGCGGGCCACATGCCCCCGCGTACCGGCTGGCCGATGCCGCCAACGAGACGCAGCTGCGCGCGCTGTGCGAAGAAGCCGGTGTCATCATTTCCACCGTGGGCCCTTATGCCTTGTACGGTGAGCCGCTGATCAAGGCCTGTGTGGAAACCGGCACGGATTACTGTGACCTGACCGGCGAAACGCAGTGGATACGGCGCATGATAGACCGCTACGAAGCCAAGGCGCGTGAGAGCGGCGCGCGCATTGTGCACTGCTGCGGTTTTGACTCCATCCCCTCTGACTTGGGTGTGTGGTTTTTACAGCAGCAGGCGCAACAGCAGCTGGGCAGTCCATGTCAGCAGGTCAAAATGCGCGTGAAAAAGGTTAAGGGAGGGGTCTCCGGTGGCACTGTGGCCAGCATGATGAACGTCGCCAAAGAAGCCGCCCGTGACCCGGCGCTGCGCCGTGAAATGGCCGACCCCTACTCCCTGTGTCCGGCAGCCGGCAAAGCGAGCATCAGGCAACCCAAAATAACCGCGGTCTTGGATAAAGACGTCAACAGCTGGATTGCGCCGTTTGTGATGGAAGCCATTAACACCCGCGTGGTGCACCGCTCCAACGCGCTGCTTGGCCATCCCTGGGGTCAGGACTTTCTGTATGACGAAGCGGTGATGACTGGCGCAGAGGGCTCGCAAGGTTCTGTTGATCAGGGCCGCCGCCGCGCCAAACTCACTGCGTTTGGGCAGCCGCTGCTGATGTTGGGATTTGCTTTGCCGCCAACACGTTGGCTGATGAGTCGCTTTCTGCCTAAACCCGGTGAAGGCCCGAGCCCGGAGATGCAACGCAGCGGCTTTTTTGATCTGCTGTTTGTTGGCCACACCCGCGACGGCCGCACCATACGCACCACGCTTTACGGGGAACGCGATCCGGGTTACGGCGCGACCGCCCGCATGCTGGGTCAGGCAGCACTATGTTTGCGCGACGATATCAGCAAAGATGATAAGCCAGGCGGTTTCTGGACACCGGCATCAGCGTTGGCTGAGCCGTTGATTGTGCGCTTGCAGCAAGATGCGGGCATGGTGTTTGGGGTGGTTCAGGTGTAGGGTGAACTCACCACCTATTCCCAAACTGGACAAGCCCCGGCTCAGGCGATACCTTTTGCTTTTCCTATGTCCCGACCGGATTTTCCCATGACATCAGCTACCGCGTTACCCTCACTTGTCCTCACCCTTCTGTTAACTGCCCCGGTATTGTCGCTGGTGACGTCCCCTGTGCTGGCGCAAACGCCCGTGGTTGTGCCGGCATCCAGCCCAGCGCAGGTGCATCCGTTGCCAACCCTGCGTGAGCAGGCGGTTGAACAGCAAGCGTGGCTGCAGGCGCGCCTTGATCGGGTGCTGCCGGCGCTGATGAGTGAGTATGGTGTGCACATGTGGATACTTTCGATGCGTGAGTATGCCGAAGATCCTGTGTTTGCATCGATTACCTCACCCACCACGTTTGCAGCGCGCAGGCGCTCCATCTACGTGATGACCTTGCAGCCAGACGGCACCGTCGAGCGCCTCGCGCTGGGCGGCACCAGTCAGGGCGGTGTGTTTGAAGCCTATCGCTCGACGCGGCCGGCACCGACCCAGGCCACCAGCGAGCTGGTGGGTGACGAGCAGTGGCGTTTGCTGCGTGAGCTGATTGAAGAGCGCGACCCGCGCAATATTGCGCTGAATATTGATGCCGAGTGGGCGTTTGCCGACGGCCTGCATGCCGGCGAGCGAGAAGTGCTGGAAGAGGCGCTGGGCCCTTATCTCGAGCGCGTGGTGCGCGAACCGCGCCTGGCGGTGAACTACATTGCACTGCGCATCCCCGAGATGATGCCGCGTTACCGCAACATTACCGAGAGTGTGCACGCCATCATTTCGCAGGCCTTCTCGAATGCTGTCATTACTCCCGGCGAAACCACCACCGAGGACGTGATCTGGTGGATGCGTCAGCGCGTGCAGGAGCTTGGATATCAGGTGTGGTTCCAGCCCTCGGTGGATGTGTCGCGCCAGGGCAGTGGCCGCATCAGTGGCGATACTGTCATCCAGCCAGGTGACCTGCTGTGGACCGACTTCGGCGTGGTGGCGATGAACTTGCACACCGATACTCAGCATTTGGGCTATGTTCTGAAGCCCGGCGAGACCAGTACGCCAGCCGGCCTGCAGCAATGTATTGCGGATTCCAACCGCATGCAGGAACTGGTGCTGGAAGAGATGGAACCGGGGCGTACAGGCAATGAAATTCTCGCCGCGACACTGGCGCGCATGCGCACCGAAGGCATTACCGGCACCGTTTATTCACATCCTATCGGTGATCACGGACATGGCGCCGGTCCGTTGATCGGTCGTTGGGACGCGCAGGAAGGCGTGCCAATCCGCGGCGACGAGCCGCTGCT
>JBFZEG010000151.1:0-3338 GCA_041306975.1 Gammaproteobacteria bacterium
AAGTGAGTTGTCTCCAGACTTTCCATCGGCCAGCTGCCAGCACCGATATCCTCGCTGCGCGAAGCGCGCTCTGGGCTGAAGTCCTGGAAACGTTCTTGCGCATATTCTTTGTCAGTTAACATGGCCAGAGGAACCGGATAAAAATCCGGATCGCCCATGTGCTCTGCGCGATCTGCGTAGGCGCGGCGCTGCGCTTCGACCATCAGGTGAATGGTGTCAGCAGTGCCCCAGCCCATTGCTTTGACGTCGTGCGCTTCGAGCATATTGAGCATTTGAACGATCAACGCGCCACCAGAAGAGGGGGGCGGCATCGACCAGATGTCATAACCGCGGTAGGTGCCTTTGATCGGATCTCTCCACACCGGTTCATAAGCAGCCAGATCTTCCAGCGTAATCATGCCATCCAGACGGTTCATTTCGTCGACCAATAACTGCGCGGTTTCGCCTTTATAAAATCCGTCGCGCCCCTCGGTTGAAATGCGCTTTAAAGTCTCGGCAAGATCCTTCTGAACCCAGATGTCTCCGGCAGCAAAGGGTTGACCATTGTTGCTGAATACCGCCATCGATGCAGGGTAATCACTCATGCTGTTCAGCACACGCTCAAAGTCTCCGGCGAGATCTTCGTTCAGGGGAAAACCCTCTTCAGCGAGTCTGATGGCTGGCGCGATGACCTGTTCGCGGGTCATGGTTCCATGTTTTTCGAGCGCATCAAGCAGGCCTGCGACACTACCGGGTACACCGGCAGCCTGCGCACTGTACAAGGATTTACGGCGGTCTACATTGCCGGCATCATCAAGGAACATATCAGGAAACGCGCTACCGGGCGCTTTCTCGCGGTGATCCTGGGCGACCACAGAGCCATCTTCCAGGCGGATGACCATAAAGCCGCCTCCGCCAATGTTACCAGCCGATGGATAGGTCACCGCCAAGGCAAAACCCACAGCAACCGCGGCGTCCACGGCGTTACCGCCTTGCCTGAGAATGTCGATACCAACATCAGATGCAATCTGCGAGCGTGAACTGACGACACCATTGCTGCCAGATACGGTGTTCGCAATACTGAATGGGGCGGACAAAAAGCTGGCGAGCAGCAGATAAACCAAAAAAGAACGTCTTAACATGAAGAATGCCTCTGAATTCAAGTCAGCAAAGATGCTGGCAATCGTATCACAAAGGAATTGATGACAGTCACGCAAGTCCGTACTTCATCTGAAAATTGTGTTCACCACACCGACGCTGAGCGTTATAGTTACCCCCTAACTTTATAGCTCAGAGGTAACAATGCAACACGGTGATTTTGATTTCGACTTTTTTGTAATTGGTGCAGGCTCAGGTGGCGTGCGAGCGGCGCGGACCGCAGCAGCCCTCGGCGCGAAGACCGCAATCGCAGAGCAGCGCTTCTTTGGCGGAACCTGCGTTAACGTGGGCTGTATTCCGAAAAAACTCTATACCTATGCCGCCCAGTTTGCCCATCATTGGCGGGATGCAAAGTCCTATGGCTGGCAGACAGCCGCGTTGCCGGCCTTCGACTGGCAGCAGCTTAAAGACAATAAAGATAAAGAAATCAGAAGACTCAACGGTATTTACCGAAATATTCTGGATGCTTCCGGTGTGCAGATTATTGAAGGTCGTGCAGTATTCGAAGATCCTCACAAGGTGCGTGTCGGCGATCAGATATTTACTGCCAGGCATATTCTTATTGCCACCGGTGGCCACTCAAAGCTGCCGGATTTGCCCGGAATTGAATTGGCAATTGATTCGGATGGTTTTTTTGAACTGACTGAACAGCCCAAACGCGTCATGGTAGTTGGGGGAGGGTACATCGCCACCGAGCTAGCCGGGGTGTTTGCCGGCTTGGGCTCGCAGGTACATTTGGTCCACCGTGGCGATATTCTTCTGGGCGGTTTTGACAAAGAAATCGCCAGCTTTGTCACGGAGGCGATTGCAGGCTACACCGATCTGCATCTTCACTCACAAGTCTCAAAGATTGAGAAAGTCATAAAAAGCAGTGAGTTGGGCGACGAACTGCAAGTGACGCTGATTGATGGCAAGCAGATCACTGTGGATCTGGTGTTGTTTGCCACCGGCAGAGCAGCCAATACCGCAGGGCTGGGATTGGAAAAAATTGGCGTGCAGATGGATAAAGGTGGCGGGGTGATTGTTGATGAGTTTTATGAATCATCCGTACCGGGCGTTTATGCGGTGGGTGATGTCATCAATCGCGTTACCTTGACACCTGTTGCCTTGGCCGAAGGACAGCTGCTGGCCAGGCGTCTGTTCAGGCAGCCTGACGTTGCTGCGCCCTCTGCGTTGTCCTACGAGCTTATTGCCTCTGCCGTGTTCAGCGATCCGCAGTTGGCAACCGTGGGATTAACTGAGACGCAGGCCAGAGCGCTTTACCCGTCGGTCAAGGTGTTCAAAAGCAGATTTCGGCCGCTTAAACATACCTTGACGGGTGCCGCTGAGTTTACCTTGATGAAAATGCTGGTGGATCCTGTCACTGACCGCGTGTTGGGTGTGCACATGGCCGGCACGGATGCAGCTGAGATTATCCAGGGCATGGCGGTGGCGTTGCAGGCAGGTGCAACCAAGGCCGATTTTGATAATACGCTGGGCATTCATCCTACGGCGGCTGAAGAATTTGTCACCATGCGCACACCGGTATCCAGTAGCTGACCAGCGTCACACAGATACAGTCATTACTCAATATTAAGGGCTGGATACACAAATTTGCGGTTGAATTGCCATGCTATTCTATTTCCGGTAATAAAGATTACCGGAAATAGCATAGAGGTACAGGGTAGAACCCTTCAGCACGGGTGCTTACATCTCTCAGTTACCGGCCGTTGACGGAGTCCAGTCACAACCTTCGCATTCCGGGTTGACATCATTCTCAGCCAACACCGTGAAAATGAAATCGCGCCAGGTCTCATTGGGCTGCCAAACTGAGTTCATGTCGGCTTTGGCCTGCGCTACGGGTACGTCTTCATAAATCACCCGATACAAAAAACTAAACGCGGTCGCGCGCGCGTTGACCTGACAATGCAGCAAGGTTTTTCGATCGGTATCGCGGCGCATGGCGTCAGCAAATGTGTAAAAGTCCTGAGTTGTTGGCCGTGCCCAGTCCACAGGAATATGCACATAATCCATGCCCAGGCTTTTTACTAACTGATCCGCATTGGGCACCGCATTGGGATTGTTGGTGAATGCCAGATAGATAACGCGCTCAAAACCAGCGTCACGTACGGTGCTAAATTGTTCAGCTGTTGGTTGTCCTGCGCTGGCAAAGGTCTCGCTATACTGCCGGAAATTTGAAATCTGACTGAGCGCAGGGTTTG
>JBFZEG010000170.1:0-10978 GCA_041306975.1 Gammaproteobacteria bacterium
GTTTGATCTGGTTTTTAAGTGCTATTTGCAGTCCTGCCGGCATGCGTTGGAAAAACGGCAAATCTCGCTTCACCACGCGCAGCCAGCGCTCAGGGAAGGGCTGCTGCTCAATGCGCCGGTGCCGCCAGCGCGGATAGACAAACAGCCAACCTGCACTGCCGATGACAATCAACAACAACACAGCAATCACCACACTACCGGACCACGACATTCATTCACTTCCTGTTTTGGGAAATTTGTGAGCGATACCCTTTGCTCTGATCAGACCGCTTGGTTAAGATCAGGGCGATTTTCAAAAAATCAACAACAAAACCTGACAGAGAATTTGACTATGCCGACAAACCGCCGTGAGGGAGAGATTCAACCGGGAATAAAGTGGGGACCTTTTGTCTTACGTATTCCTTTTATCCACACCCGATTTGCCTTGCCCGAGATGCTGCAGGGAATTTGTGTCGCCGGGGCCACCGGACTTGCACTTGTACCTATCATGGTCGCCTCCTTTGGACTGACCTTTGAAGAAGCGGTCACCATGGCCATGATTCACTCACTGCTGATTTCCTCGGCGTGGATCATGTTTGGTGATCCCATCGGCCCGGGCTGGATCACACCCGCATTGCCGTTCATTTTTGCCTTTGTGCTGGGTACCGCCACCAATCCGGCGGAACAGTTCCAGTTGATGACTGCGCTATCGCTGAACTTTGCTGCGCTATTGTTTATTCTGGGGGTCACCGGGTTTGGCGCCAAACTGGTCGCATGGGTACCCAATGTGCTGAAGGGCGGCATTATTCTGGGCGCCGCCGTGGCTGCGTTTCTGCGAATCTTTGACCAGAATGATGCAGCCAGCGCCATTAACTCAACACCCATAGCAGCGGTTGCAGCACTGGCGCTGTGTATGTTCATGACCTTTTCCAAACCGTTTCAGCGACAGGCCGCAAAAATGCCCGTGCTGGCAAAAATAGCCAGTCTTGGGCTGTTACCTGCGTTTCTGGTCGCCGGCGTGATTGGTCTGGTCACTGGCGAAATGACGTTTAATATTCAGTCCGGCTTTCTGGATGTGCCTGCACATGCGGCAACTCTGTGGCAAAAAGCATCACCGATGGTCATTGGCTGGCCGTCGGTGTCCCAGTTTGTCGCGGCGCTGCCACTGGCATTTATCACCTACATCCTGTTTTTCGGCGACCTGGTGACTGCTGAAGAGATGATCAAAAACACGCAACCCATGCGTAAAGACGAAAAACTTGATATCAACAGCAACCGTGCACACATGTCTACCGGTATCCGTAATGCTGCGATGGCAGTGTTTGCACCGTTTTTTGGTACCCAAGGGGTGTTGTGGACCGGCATTCAGGTGATCATTCTCAAGCGCTGGGCATCGGGTCGCGACAAAATGGACTCGGTGTTTGACGGCATTGCCGGTTACTACGTGTACGGCTTGCCAATTCTGTTTGTGGCGCTGCCGATTGTCACCTTGCTGCAACCACTGTTGCCTATCGCCTTGGCGGTAACCTTGCTGCTGACCGGTTTTGCCTGCGCGACGCTGGCGCTGAATGCGGTGACTGATCCAACTGAGCGCGGCGCCATGGTGCTGACTGCCATCGCCTTCTCACTGTTTGATCCGTGGACAGGTTTGCTGGCCGGTCTGGCCACTATTGTGGTTGTGGTCGGCCCACATGTGTTCTTGAAAGCGAGAGCCGACGACCATCCCAGGTAAAGTCGACGGGCCAAAGCTTTTGTTGTGAGCGGTCGTAACCCGCCCACAATACCCGGTAAGAGTGTCCCGAGTGCGGATCAATTCGCTCGGGACACACTTGCGACATTGGCCACAGCACATACGCGTTGACGGTGATTTCCGGTCTGGGCAACACAATGCCATGATGCTCGCCCTGCAAATCCCCCAGTGTCAGAATGTCGATATCCAGCGTTCGCGGGCTGAAGCGATGCTGGTCGCGCTGGCGCCCGCTGCGGTTTTCCAGCTCTTTGAGCAACAAACTGATGTCATCCAGCGGCAGATCCGTGTGTGTGGCCACCACCATATTCAGAAAGTTACCACCCTGAAACCCTACCGCCTCACTTTCAAATACCGACGACAACTCCATCTCACCAAATCGCGCGTACAGCGCATCGAGCGCCAGCGAAATGTGGTACTCCGGTTGAAGATTACTGCCCAGACCTAATGTCAGAAGTGCCATACTGCCTTTTTATAACGGTTGCCGGGGAGCTTGGCCGCGCTCGATGATCACGCCCACATCACGCGCACCGGTAACAGCGCCGGGTTTGCCCACACGCAGCCGCAGCCAGGGCACCGGGAATTCACTGAGCACAATCTCGGCCACGCGTTCAGCCATGGTTTCGATTAGCAAAAACTCGGCGCTCTCTATAAAACTGATCAGCCGCTTGGACACCGCCTTGTAATCCAGGGTTTTACTGATGTCTTCGGTGGCGGCGGCGGCGCGAATATCCGTCGCCATATCCAGATCCAGGCTGACGGTCTGGCGAATTTTGCGTTCCCAGTCGTAAATGCCGATCACTGTTTGAATCTGTAACTCGCGGATATAAACAATGTCCATCAATGCACTCCGGATACTTTGGTGGATGCGTGTGTCAGGTTGACGACGGCGCAGCGCTTTGACGCAAGGACGACAAGCTTTCCAGCGGCCAGCGCGGACGCGCAAAGATGGCTAGTCCCTCATGCTGGCCTGCCAGCAGTCGCTGACAACCAGCATAAGCGATCATCGCACCATTGTCGGTGCAGAATTTAGGCTGCGCGTAAAACAGCTGGCTGCGCTGACTGTCCACCATCTCCTGCAAACTGGCACGCAGTCGCTTGTTGGCACTGACGCCGCCGGCGATGATCAGGGTTTTTAATCCGCTGTGCTGTAAGGCGCGTCGGCACTTGATCACCAAGGTCTGGACCACGGCTTCTTCAAAGGCCAGCGCCACATCAGCTTTATCCTGTTCAGTGAGTTCAGCCTGTTTACCCAGCTCGATCAGCGTATTACGTACGGCGGTTTTTAAACCACTAAAACTGAATTCCAGCCCGGGTCTGTTGATCATTGGGCGCGGGAACACAAACCGGCCGGGCGCGCCTTGTGTCGCCAACGCCGCAACCCGCGGCCCTCCCGGATACGCCAGACCGAGCATTTTGGCAACTTTATCAAACGCTTCACCGGCGGCATCATCCAGCGATTCACCCAGCAGGCGATATTCACCCACACCCGTCACCGCGACCAGTTGTGTATGTCCGCCCGAAACCAGCAAGGCTACAAACGGAAACGACGGCGGATTGGCTTCCAGCATCGGTGCCAGCAAGTGACCTTCCATATGGTGAACACCAATGGCCGGCACATTCCACGCCATGGCCAAAGAGCGCCCGATAGAGGCGCCCACCAACAACGCGCCAATCAATCCGGGGCCGGCAGTGTAGGCAATGCCGTTAATTGACGCTGCCGGACAGCCGGAGTCTTCCATCAACTGACGTATCATCGGCAGTGTCTTGCGGATATGGTCACGTGAGGCCAGCTCGGGAATCACGCCACCGTAACGGGCATGCATTTTTACCTGGCTGTACAGGGCATCACCCAGCAAACCCTGTTCGCTGTCGTAGATGGCAATCCCGGTTTCGTCACAGGAAGTTTCAATACCGAGTACGCGCATGCGCTTATTTACCCTTTTAAATGTCAACATCCTGTAAATGTCTGTTGACCTGCTGCAAAGGACGTGAATAATACGGCAGCCCGGAAGCTTTGGCCAGATAGCCGATCTCCCGCCGACCAGGAACAGCAAATTAGGTTTTGCAATTCCGTGTGCGGCGCATTACCATATGCGCCCTTTTAAATTGAATGCAAAGGTGTTTGTGCACTATGCCAATGGTTAAACTGAAAGAAAACGAGCCGTTTGACGTTGCTCTGCGTCGTTTCAAGCGTGCTTGTGAAAAAGCTGGTGTTCTGGCTGAAGTTCGTCGTAAAGAATTTTATGAGAAGCCCACGTCTGCCCGTAAGCGTAAAGCTGCTGCTGCGGTCAAGCGTCACCTGAAAAAGCTGTCACGCGACAACAAGAAGACCAAACGCTTCTATTGATTAACAGTCGGGAACTCTTATGGCCGACAGTGCAATCAAGCTCAAGCTGACTGAAGCAATGAAAGACGCGATGCGGGCCAAAGATAAAGCCCGACTCGGCGCCATTCGTCTTGCGTTAGCAGAAGTAAAAAAAGTTGAAGTGGATGAACGAATCGAACCCGATGACACCCGGGTTTTGTCGTTGCTGGAAAAAATGATCAAGCAGCGCCGCGAATCCATCCGTCAATACGAGGATGCCAAGCGCAGCGATCTGGCCGACATCGAAAAAGCCGAGATTGTGGTGCTTCAGGAATTTATGCCCGCAGCACTTGGCGAGCAGGAAATCGACGCCATCATCACACAGGCGATCATTGATTCCGGCGCCGTGAATCCCCAGGAAATGGGCAAAGTCATCGCACTGGTCAAACCCCAGGTCGCTGGTCGCGCTGACATGGGTGCCATCAGCCAGAAAATAAAGAGCCGACTTAGCGGCGTCTGATCACACAGAGCGGGGCCCGACATGGCTGGTCTGATTCCGCAATCCTTTATCGACGACCTGCTGAGCAGAGTCGACATCGTTGAAGTTATCGACAAGCGCGTCAAATTGCGCAAAACCGGCAAAAACTACTCTGCCTGTTGCCCGTTTCATCAGGAAAAAACCCCTTCTTTCAGCGTAGAGCCTGACAAGCAGTTTTATTACTGCTTTGGGTGCGGCGCTGCCGGCAACGCGCTGGGTTTTGTGATGAATTTTGACAAAGCCGAGTTTCCGGAGGCGGTTGAGTCACTGGCATCCGACTACGGCCTGACCGTGCCGCGTGAAGAAAAATCCGCGCACAGCGAGAAAAAACGCCAGGAACATGAAGATCTGCTCAGCGCCCTCGAGCAGGCCAATCTGTATTACCAGCAGCAGCTGCGCCAGCATCCGGGACGCGATAGCGCAGTCAATTATCTGAAGGGCCGTGGCCTCACCGGACAGATTGCCAAACGCTTCGGCATCGGCTTTGCGCCGCCGGGCTGGGCTAATCTGCTCATGCACCTGCAACACTATAAAGTCAGCAAGAGCGTGCAGGAACAGGCCGGGCTGGTGATCACTAAAGAGTCCGACCGCCGTCACAACGAGGATGACACCCACTACGACCGCTTCCGCGACCGTATCATGTTCCCCATTCGCGACAGCCGCGGCCGCGTAATTGCCTTTGGCGGCCGCGTACTGGGTGACGACAAACCCAAATACCTGAACTCGCCGGAAACCCCGGTGTTTCATAAAGGCAGCGAACTTTACGGGCTGTGGGAAGCACGCAAATCACGCATAAAACACGACAGCTATCTGATTGTTGAAGGGTATATGGACGTGGTGGCGCTGGCGCAGCACGGCATCGACTTTGCGGTGGCTACCCTGGGCACGGCCACCAGCGCTACGCACCTGACCCGACTATTCCGGCTTGTCAGAAGCGTGGTGTTTAGTTTTGATGGTGACAACGCCGGTCGCGCCGCCGCAGCCCGCGCGTTGAATGCAGCGCTGCCGCTGATGGAAGACGGACGCCAGGTGCGGTTTTTGTTTTTGCCCGAGGGCGAAGATCCCGACAGCCTGGTCCGCAAAGAGGGCGCAGACGCTTTCCGCGCACGGCTGGCCAACGCCAAACCACTGTCCGATGTATTTTTTGATCAGCTTGGCACTGCCGACGACTTTGCCAGCATGGACGGCAAGGCACGTCTGTTCAGCCAGGCCATTCCGCTGATCAAACTGATGCCGCGCGGTTTGTTCCAGCAACTAATGCTGGATAAACTCGCCACAATGGCCGGCACCCGCCGCGAAACCATTGATCAGTTGCTGCAGGAAACGCCCGCGGCCGCGCCTGTGGTAACACACGCCGATGAAGAACCACCCGCGTGGATGGATGATGCGCTCGGCACCCGCAAAACCGCATACGACGCACGCCCCAAACGCGAGTTCCGCAATCCGGAACCCGCGCCGGTGGCGACGCGCCTGAAGCGATCAGCAGGATTGCTGGCCGTCGAATTATTGTTGCACCAGCCGGCACTGGCCTTAAAAGCGCCCACCGAGTTGTCATCACTGACGATACTCGGTGACGAAGATACAAATTTATTGCTGGAACTGCTTGAAGTTGCGCGTGACGACCCCGATATAGGCACCTACGCGTTGCTGGGTCACTGTTATGGCACACCGGCAGGCAAGCGTCTGACACAATTGTTAAAAAACGAGCGCATTACACCGGAAGCGGGTCGGGCAGAAGAATTCAGTTTTCTGCTGGGTCAACTTCTGCAAGAGGCTCAAAAGCAACAAAAGCGGAAACAATTACTTGAGCAGTTGAAACCTCGCGTCCGGTCGACTAAAAACGATACAGAGGATTCATGATCGCAGCTGGCATAGATGATCTTGCAGGTCTATAATGCGCGGCTAAATTTTTTGTTTTCAAACCGCCACCTCTTCACTCGAATGGGAAGTTATGTCTGATTCGTCTCTGAATTCCACACAATCCGGCGTGTCCGGGTTAAAAGCCCTCATTGCCAAAGGCAAGGAACAGGGCTATCTGACCTATGCCGAGGTTAACGATCACTTGCCGGAATCCATCTCGGATCCGGACCAGGTTGAAGACATCATTCAGATGATCAACGACATGGGCATTAAGGTGTACGAAACCGCACCGGATGCAGATACCCTTTTGCTCAACGAAGGTGACGGCAACACCGATGAACTGGCGGCAGCCGAAGCGGCAGCTGCGCTGGCCGCCGTCGAAAACGAAGCAGGCCGCACCACCGACCCCGTGCGCATGTACATGCGTGAAATGGGCACCGTGGAACTGCTGACCCGCGAAGGCGAAATTGTGATCGCCAAGCGGATTGAAGAAGGCTTGCGTGAACTGATGAAGTCCATGGCCAGTTTCCCCGGCATTGTTGCCCATGTGCTGAATGAATATGAAATGGTCTCCCGCGAAGAACGTCGCCTGACTGACGTGATTGTGGGCTACCTCGAAGTAGACGACCCGGTTGTAATCCCGGCCGCCGTTGAACCGGAAGAAGTTGTTGAAGTAGACGCTGCCGCGACCGAAGAAGACGACGACGGCGTGCTCGCCGGCGCCGAAGAGGAAGAAGCAGTCTCCGGCCCGGATCCCGAACTGGCTCGCCAGCGATTCACCGACCTGCGCGCCCAATTTGCCAACACTGAAGCACTGATCGCCCAACATGGCCGCCACAGCGAGATATCGCTGACGGAAATGGAAAAACTTGGCGAAATGTTCAAGACCTTCAAGCTCACTCCCAAACTGTTTGACATCCTGGTCAATCAAGCACGCGCAGCGCTGTTCAAAGTCCGTCGCCATGAGCGCACCGTGATGACACTGTGCTGCCGTAACGCCGGCATGCCCCGCAAGAATTTTGTTGCCAGCTTCCCTGGCAACGAAGTGAACGTCGCCTGGCTGGACCAGTTCACCGGCCAGAAAGAAGCATGGGCGTCACGCCTGCCTGACGTCGCCGAAGAAGTACAACGTACGCAGCGCAAAATGCAGGCCATGGAGGAAGAAAATGGCCTGACCGTTTCCGAGATCAAAGAGATCAACCGTGGCATGTCCATCGGCGAGGCCAAATCACGCCGCGCCAAAAAAGAAATGGTGGAAGCCAACCTGCGTCTGGTGATCTCCATTGCCAAAAAGTACACCAACCGTGGTCTGCAGTTCCTCGACCTGATTCAGGAAGGCAACATCGGCCTGATGAAAGCGGTGGACAAGTTTGAATACCGCCGTGGTTACAAGTTCTCCACCTACGCCACCTGGTGGATACGTCAGGCGATTACCCGTTCTATCGCTGACCAGGCGCGCACCATCCGCATACCGGTACACATGATCGAAACCATCAACAAGCTGAACCGAATCAGCCGCCAGATGGTGCACGAAAAAGGCCGCGAGCCCACGCCGGAAGAACTCGGCGAGCGCATGGATATGACCGAAGACAAAGTACGTCGTGTGTTAAAAATCGCCAAAGAGCCCATCTCCATGGAGACGCCGATTGGTGACGACGAAGACTCGCATCTGGGCGACTTTATCGAAGACTCCACGGTGGAATCGCCGGTGGATTCCTCCATTGAAGAAGGCCTGCGCGAAGCCACCCGCGAAGTGCTTAACAGCCTGACCGCCCGCGAAGCTAAAGTGCTGCGCATGCGTTTTGGTATCGACATGAACACCGACCACACGCTAGAAGAAGTTGGCAAACAGTTTGACGTGACTCGTGAGCGCATCCGTCAGATCGAAGCCAAAGCCCTGCGCAAACTGCGTCACCCGACACGCTCGGATCACCTGCGCAGCTTCCTGGACGATTGATGGGGCGGGGTCGGAGGCATGCCTCCGACCCCAATCAGGCATGCCTCTGCCCCATAGGCAATTATAAGAGCATCTATGCAGAGCCTGTTTGACAACATCAACAACCTGTTCGCGTTTATCCAGCCGGTGTCCGACGCCGTTTGGGCCTTCCCCACCCAGTTTGAGTTCTACGCCGCCATCCCCATCATCGGCCAGATGTCTATTGCCGTGCTGCTGCTGCTGGGCATGGGCCTGGTCTTCACCCTAAGAACCGGTATTGTGCAACGCTTCAGCTTTGCCGAAGCCTACCGCATCATCATGCGCCAACAGCAGGCCAGCGCCACCGGCATCAGCCCCAAAGCCGCATTTTTGCTGGGACTGGCCATGCGGGTTGGCCCCGGCAATATTGTCGGTGTCACTGGCGCCATCAGCGTAGGCGGCCCCGGCGCATTATTCTGGATGTGGATTGCTGCGCTGCTGGGCATGGCCAGCGCGTTTACCGAATCGGTGTTATCACAGCTGTTTAAAGAGAAAAAAGACCAAGAGTTTGTCGGCGGCCTGCCGTTTTACGGCCGCAGCCTGCTGGGCGGCAAACGCTTCGTCGGCGTGTTTTTGTCCATCGCCTTTATTGTGTACGCGCTGTTTAACCTGCCCGCACAAACCTTCAACGTATTCACCGCCGTCGGCATGATCGCCGAAACCGTCACCGGCAATGTTGCCGAACGCCAGTCACCGCTGTATGTCAGCATTGCCATTGTGCTGGTCATCAGCACCGCATGGATGATCCTCGGTGGCATCCGCCGCGTCATCCGCTACACCAACGTCATGGTACCGACCATGGCCGTGGTGTTCTGCGCGCTGTCACTGCTAATCATTGTTCTTAACGCCAACCTGATCCCGACATTTTTCCGCGAAGTGTTTGCCGGCGCCTTCTCGCCTGACGCCCTGTTTGGCGGCGCCATTGGTGTCGCTATAGCCGAAGGTGTCCGCCGCGGCCTGATGTCCAACGAAGCCGGCCAGGGCACCATCACCATGGCCGCTGCCGCCGCCGACAACCGCCACCCCTGCGAACAAGGGTTTGTGCAAAGCCTTGGCGTATTTGTTGACACCCTGGTGATCTGCACACTCAGCGGCTTTATTGTGGTGATTGCGCAGCTCTGGCAAACCGCTCCCGACGCCGCCGCGTGGAGCGCCGCCAGCGCATCGCGCATCGGCACCTACCTCGGCTCCGTGCAATACCTGACACCCACCTGGCTCAGCGACCCGGCCACCATTGTGCTCAGCCTGTGTTACGCGTTGTTTGCATTTACCACATTGCTAGGCATGATCTCGTTTGCAGAAATCTCCGCCAACTTTATCTCACGCTCCGCGCGCTTTATTTTGATGATACGACTGCTGGGCGCCATGCTGTTTGTGCCATTTGGCGCGATGACGGTGCTGGCGGGATTGGAGCTCGGCAACCTGTGGGCGATCACCGATCTCACCAATATTGTGATGGTCTACTTGAACATACCGCTGCTGATTCTCGGCGCCCCCATCGTGCTGAAGGCGCTGGATCACTACAAACGCACTGGCGGCGGCAGCTTCAACTCAGCTGCCGACATCGGTGTACAGACTTCATACTGGGTAGACGACTTACAGCGACTCAACAAACGCAGCGATGTTAGCGATATCCGCGTCTGATAACGCACCTGCAGAGGCATACATCAGCGCACTTTGCGGGCCGCGTGTCTCACGGTTTTTGTAAGCAGTCAGCGCGGTGCTGATATAAGCCGCGTCACGGCCTGACAACTGCGGGCCAATACCACCTTCACCCGCCGCTCCGTGGCACGCTGTGCAACCCACAAATGCAGTCTTGCCCAACTCTGACGGACTTGCTGCGGCGGCCGCAGCCGCTGCTAAACGCTGCTGATCCAGAATATTGCCATTAGCTGCAACATACGCCTCGTAACATTCACCGGTACACGTGTGCACACGCGCCTGCTCGGGTACGTTACGGTTAGCCATCGCCGTGGTCATGATGACGGCAGTAAACAGGAAAGCAAATACAGGTATCAGCAGATCTTTCATAACAGCTCCAGAAGTAGTTAGCGCCCTTTCTACGCGCGGGACCTCCGAGCGGATTTGCAAAACGCATGCAAATGCCGTCGGCCCGGGCAGGATGCCGGAAAATAAATTGATTTGTTATTTGTTATGTTCTGACACAACCAGCACCGCTCACGGCGCTGGACAACAATGCCTTGTCACTTCATGCCCTGAATTCTGGGCTGGCGTGATCAGCAGTTCGGCCTTATACTTCGCGTCTCGTTTTTTAACGACACTTCAATACAGGGCCTATAGCTCAGTTGGTTAGAGCAGCGGACTCATAATCCGTTGGTCGTAGGTTCAAGTCCTACTGGGCCCACCACTTTCCGTTATAAATCAGTAACTTACCAAAAAACCACTGCTTATAACTTGCTTACACAGTGCTTACACACTGTATCCGCTGCAAATTCCAACTGAAAAGCGTGCGTAGCTTAGCCGAAAACTTGGTTAATGTCCCCTGAAAACACACAGGGTTTCTGAGGAACTGACAGTGTGATGTCAGAATTTTTTGCTTGGGAATTGAGT
>JBFZEG010000173.1:0-38315 GCA_041306975.1 Gammaproteobacteria bacterium
GTTGCCTCATTCAAGCTCACAGGCAAGCGCATCTTCCGCATGGCTCCCATACATCATCATTTTGAACTGAAAGGTTGGCCAGAGCCCAGAGTCATTGTGCGCTTCTGGATCATTACGGTGATGTTGGTGTTATTTGGACTGGCAACACTGAAACTGAGATAAGCAAAAGGCTAACAGGACCTTACTGTTGAATGGAGAAACAGATGCAGGCTGGCAATAACAGTGGCGTAAAAGTGATAGTGGGTCTTGGACAGACCGGGCTGTCGTGCGCGCGTTATTTTGCTTCGAAGGGCATCAGTTTCAGTGTCATCGACAGTCGCTTCAGTCCGCCTGCGCTGGCTGAGTTTCGTGCCGAGTTCCCCGGTATTGAACTGGAACTGGGTGGCTTCAGTAGTCAGAGCCTGTTGAAGGCCTCTGAATTGGTGGTGAGCCCGGGTATCAGCTTGAAGACCCCGGAAATCGCACTGGCGATTCAGAGTGGAATTCCGGTAACCGGTGACATCGACATATTCAGCCGTGAAGCCAGGGGGCCAATTGCCGCCATAACCGGTTCAAACGGTAAAAGCACGGTAGTGACCCTGCTAGGAGAAATGGCAGTCAAAGCAGGTAAACACGTTGGTGTAGGCGGGAATCTGGACGGCCGTGCGTGCACACCGGCGCTGGATCTGTTGCGCAGCGCAGAGCGCGACCTCTATGTGCTTGAACTGTCTAGTTTTCAATTGGAAACGACCCAGCAGCTGAATGCTGAAGTGTCAACGATTCTTAATATCAGCGAGGATCATCTCGATCGTTATGACGGCATGCAAGATTACATGGCCGCCAAGCAACGCATTTTCCGGGGCAGCAGGCAAATAGTCATTAATCGCGATTCAATCGAATCTCGTCCATGGCACACAACAGATGCTGCGCTCAGCTTTTTTGGAATCGATAGTCGCTCTGAAGAAGGCGCCAGTGTTGTCAGCCATGCGGGTGAAAGCTGGATGGCGATTGATGGAAAACCCCTAATGCCGGTCAGCGAAATCAAAATTGCCGGGCGCCACAATCTCTCCAATGCTATGGCAGCCTTTATGCTTGGCCGAGCCGTTGGTTTGCCAGAAGAAGTGATGCTGGCAACCTTGCGCGAATTTTCCGGCTTGCCTCATCGCTGTCAGTTGGTGCGTCGTTATAAAGGGGTCGATTATTACAATGACTCCAAAGGCACTAACGTTGGCGCTACGGTGATGGCCGTGCAGGGGATTGGCGAAAGAACCGCCGGTGAACTTGTTTTGATAGCCGGCGGCATCGGAAAAGAGCAGGACTTTGCACCCTTGCTGCCGGTACTTGACCGCTATGTAAAACGGGTCATTCTTATCGGTAAGGATGCGGGTCAGATTGCTCATGTGATTGAACACCGTGTTGACATCATGCGTGCCACGTCGATGGAAGAAGCGGTTAACGAAGCGGCTATCAGCGCTGCGGCAGGCGATGCAGTACTGTTGTCCCCTGCCTGCGCCAGTTTCGACATGTTTAAAGATTTTGCGCATCGGGGCAGAACATTCGCAGCAGCAGTAGAGGCTTTATCATGAGCTTCTTCTCAGTCAGATTGCCGTGGATCCGAAGTCAGGGAGCGGGACCCGCTGCCAACGCCAGTGCTACGCCACCGTTGAATTCGTTGTGGCTGGTTACCCTGACGTTGATGGGTTTTGGCCTGATCATCATGACTTCTGCCTCCATGGATCTTGGTAGCAGCCTGGCAAATGATCCCTTGTATTTTTTCAAGCGCCAGTTATTTTTTATCGGGCTTGGTCTGATCATCATGATGATTGTGCTTACCATCAGCATGAGAGTCTGGTATCAGATCAGTCATATTCTGCTGATTATGTCAGTCATCTTGCTGATTGCGGTGCTGATTCCGGGGTTGGGCACGGTTGTTAACGGCAGTGCGCGCTGGATTGATCTTGGCTTTTATCGTCTGCAGCCATCTGAAATGACCAAATTGTTTATGATTTTTTACATGGCCGCGTATCTTTCCCGTCGCCGTGAAGAAGTCCATAACAATTGGGCTGGTTTTCTCAAACCGATGGCGATTCTGGGCTTGTTGGTGGTGCTGCTGTATCTGGAGCCTGATCATGGTGCCATTGTCATTCTGATGGCGACTACATTCACCATGCTGTTTCTCGCCGGTGCACGTCTTCACAGGTTTGTGCTGATCATGATGGTGAGTTTTGCGGGCGTGGCATCTTTGGCAGTCATGAAGCCGCATGTCATCAGTCGACTGACATCATTCCTCAACCCGTGGGCGGATGAGTATGTCTATGGCGAAGGGTACCAGTTGACTCAGGCGCTTATCGCGTTTGGGCGTGGCGAATGGTTGGGTGTGGGACTTGGCAACAGCCTGCAGAAACTCTACTTCCTGCCCGAGGCGCATACTGACTTTATTCTATCTATTGTGGCGGAAGAAACCGGCCTGATTGGCGTGGTCATTATTCTAATCTTGTTTGCGTTTCTGATTGGCAAAGCGATGGGTGTGGCCCGGTCCGCTGAACAGCAGGGGGCATATTTTGTGGCCTATGTTGCCTACGGTATTGCGATGGTGTTTGCCACGCAGACCTTTATCAACTTTGGTGTGAACACCGGCTTGCTGCCAACAAAAGGTTTGACGCTTCCATTCCTGAGTTACGGAGGGAACAGCCTGCTAATCAGCTGTCTGATGATGGGAGTGTTATTGCGGGCTGAATATGAGTTAAAAACCGGTCAGCTGCTGCGCCATGACATGGTGGAGGAAGCCCCATGACTCCGCAGAAGATTCTGATCATGGCAGCAGGTACCGGGGGTCACATATTCCCTGCGTTGACTATTGCCCGTGAATTACAGGCGCGAGGTGTGTTGGTTGAATGGTTGGGCACGCCCACAGGCATGGAAAATGATGTTCTGCGCAACACCGATATTCGACTGAATCAATTACGTGTCAGCGGCCTGCGGGGTAAAGGGCGCATGGCCTTGCTGTTGGCGCCGTTTATGTTGTTACGCTCGGTGTGGCAAGCCACCGTGCTGCTGCGCCGGATTAATCCGTGTTGTGTGCTGGGCATGGGTGGTTATGTCACCGGCCCCGGCGGTCTCGCAGCCTGGTTGCTACGCAGACCATTGGTGATTCATGAACAGAATGCCGTATCGGGCACCAGCAACCGTTTACTTCGTCCATTTGCCAGACAAGTGCTTGAGGCATTTCCCGGAACGTTTGCGTCTGCTCGCAATGTGGTCAACACCGGCAATCCGGTGCGTGCGGATATTGCCGCCCTGGCTGCGCACGTTGCTGAGTCCCGCAGCGGGGCATTTAACGGTGAGCGCCCCCTGCGAGTGCTGGTGCTGGGTGGCAGTCTGGGTGCAGCCGCCATCAATCAGGTGATTCCGGAATTGTTATCACAGCAGCCTGTGTCCATAGAAGTCTGGCATCAGACCGGGAAAGACAAGTTTGATGATACCTGTGGGCGTTATCAGGCCTTGGGAATCGAGTTGCACAAACAGCACAAAGTTGTGCCATTTATCACGGATATGGCGCAAGCATATCAATGGGCGGATGTGGTGATCTGCCGTGCGGGTGCCGGTACGCTGGCCGAAATCGCCGTATCTGGACTGCCCTCTGTGCTGGTGCCGTATCCGTTTGCAATCGATGATCATCAGACTGCAAACGCCCGCTGGCTTGCCGATGCGGGCGCCGCCGTGTTGGTGCCGCAGCACACTCTGACGGCAGCACTGTTAAGCAATACCTTGACTCAATTGATCAGCAATCCTGCGCAACTTCGTGTAATGGCTGATGCCGCGCTTCGCAAAGCAGTCCCCGATGCGGGCAACAAAGTCAGTGAAATCTGCATGGAGGTCTGTCATGGCTGAGTTGGCCACACGAGTTATCAATAATGCTTCCGGTCGCTACTATCAGGTACCGGAGATGCGACGCATCAAGACTATTCACTTTGTAGGTATTGGTGGCGCAGGGATGTGCGGTATCGCCGAGGTGTTATTAAATCAAGGTTACAGAATTACCGGTTCTGATATCAAAGCCACCTCGGTGACTGAGCGTCTCGAGGGTATGGGCGCGCGGGTATTTATTGGTCATCAGGCCAGTAACATAGACAGTGCCGATGTGGTGGTTTACTCCAGTGCCGTGAACCGTGATAACCCTGAATTGCTGCAGGCCAAATTGACAGGCAAGCCGATTATTCCGCGTGCTGAAATGCTGGGTGAACTGATGCGTTACCGCCACTCAGTGGCGATCGCAGGGACTCATGGCAAAACCACAACAACCAGTCTGGTAGCGTCAATTTTTGCGGAAGCAAAACTTGCGCCGACCTTTGTGATCGGCGGCCGTCTGAACAGTGCAGGAACCAACGCGGGTCTGGGTGAAAGCAAGTATCTGGTGTGTGAAGCTGATGAAAGTGATGTCTCGTTTTTGCATCTTCAGCCTATGGTTGCAGTAGTTACCAATATTGACGCCGATCACATGGGATCCTATGACGGCGATTTCAACAAGCTGAAAAGTTATTTCATTGAGTTCCTACACAATCTTCCCTTTTATGGACTTGCCGTTTTGTGTATCGATGATCCGGTCATCGAAGACGTACTGCCGCGTATCTCTCGTCCTGTCATCACCTATGGGTTTTCGGAAAAGGCTGACTATCGAATCGTCGGACTCACCCAGCATCGTCAGTTCACTAGTTTTCAGGTGATCAGGCCGGATGGGCATTCTTCTCTGAACATCAACCTTGGAATTCCAGGGCGGCACAACGCGCTCAATGCGACTGCAGCGATTGTTGTGGCAACCGATGAAGGTATCGGTGATGAGGCCATTTGCACCGGTCTGACAAAATTTCAGGGTGTCGGACGACGGTTTGAATCCCAGGGAATGTTCCCGATCAAGGATGGCAGCATCATGTTACTGGATGACTATGGTCATCATCCGACTGAAGTTGCTGCCACCGTTGCAGCACTGCGTGCAGGTTGGCCCGAGGCGCGTCTGGTGATGATTTACCAGCCCCACCGCTACACCCGCACTAAAGATCTCTACGACGATTTTGTCAAAGTGTTATCCGATGTCGATGTGTTGCTGATGCTGGACGTGTACTCCGCAGGTGAGGACGTTATTCCGGGTGCTGATTCGCGAAGTCTGTGCCGCAGCATTCGCCTGCGTGGCCGTATAGACCCATTGTTTGTGCAGACTGAAGAAGACGTGCGTGATGTCCTGAAAGACCTGTTGCGCGACGGAGACATTGTCATAACACAGGGAGCTGGCAGCGTTGGCGCGCTGTGCAAAACTCTGGCTAAACAAGGTTTTGTTTAAATGACTCAGAACAAAAACAATCAAATGGCAGTGAGACCCTCTGAAGGCAGAATTGCCGTTCTGTTGGGGGGCGACTCTGCCGAGCGCAGTATTTCGCTGTTAAGCGGAAACGCCGTGCTTAATGCATTACTCAGAAAGGGTGTTGACGCCTTTGCCATCGACGTTGATAAACATCTGGTGCAGCGTTTGTTGGATGAGCAGATCGACAAAGTATTCAACATGCTGCATGGACGTGGGGGTGAGGACGGTCAGCTGCAGGGCTTGCTTGAGCTGATGCAGATTCCTTACACCGGCAGTGGGGTGCTGGCCTCTGCGTTGAGCATGGACAAGATCAAAACCAAGTTGATCTGGCAGTCCTTGGGATTGCCAACACCCCGATCGACCTTGCTGGCGTTTGACAGTGACTGGCATGGCTTGATTGCCGAGTTGGGCGAAGTCGTTGTCAAGCCCGCTCATGAGGGTTCAAGTATCGGCATGTCGATGGTCAGAACTGCCGAGCAGCTCAGGCAGGCCTACGAAAAGGCCAGTACCTATGACGCAGAGATCATGGCTGAGCAGAGAATTTTTGGCGCAGAGTTTACGGTACCTGTCATTCATGGCCGCGTATTCCCCGCCATCGAACTGCGCACTCATCATGAGTTCTACGACTTTGACGCAAAGTATATCGCCAATGACACGCAGTACCTCTGCCCGGCGCCACTGAGTGCAGAAAAGAGTGCTGAGTTGGCAGACATTTGTCTGAAGGCGTTTAACGCCGTAGGAGCCCGGGACTGGGCGCGCATTGATGTAATGCAGGACAAGGCAGGCAACTTCTGGCTGTTGGAGATCAACACGGTGCCAGGTATGACTGATCACAGTCTTGTGCCCATGTCAGCGGCAGCGCTTGGTCTCAGTTTTGATGAGCTCGTACTGCTTATTTTGGATGGTGCCAGTGATGCAGACAAGTTGAAGGGAGGCGCTATCTGATGAGCGATCGGCGCACAGGTTCGTTTTCTGCCTATAACGAAGGCCATGAAACGCCTATCGACTTCGCACCTATTCGTGCGGAGAGCCGTCACGCTGTCCGGCCAGAAGGCAAAGCGGTCGATGCTGAATCAGACAAAGCGCCGCGTCGTCTGCGTGGATGGCTTGTGCTGATTCTGCTTGTCGGGCTGTTTGGCATTGCCGCCAATCAGTACCGCGGAGAGATATCCGATTCCATCGCTGTGCTTGCGCAGCAATTACCGGTGGTGAATCTGCCTGATTTTGACCGTCCTGTCATTAACAAGCCAATCAATACCGTTCGCCTGGAATCGCCACTGCACAGAGTGACCGAAGAGGAAGTCAGAATGCTGTTGGCACGCTATACAGAGTCCGGCTTTCTTGGCGTCGATGTGCAGGATCTGCGTGATGAGCTTGAACTGAATCCCTGGGTGGAACGCGCGACGGTGCGTCGGGCCTGGCCTGATGAGTTGGTGATAATGATTGATGAACAACGACCCATCGCGCGTTGGGGAGAAGGATCGTTATTAAATGAGCATGGCGTGGTATTCAGTCCGCCCATGAGAGGTTCTGAAACGGAGTTGCCACTGTTCAGTGGTCCCGACGGAAGCGAGTCTCTGGTGCTCGCGAATTTTGAACACTTCAACACATTGTTATCAGCAATCAACATGAGACTGCACACTATTAGTGTGGATGCGCGTGGCAGCTGGGGTGGCGTTGTTGCCGATGGTCCGGTTCTTCGTATCGGCCGTGAAGATGTTGAAGAGCGTATGACAAGATTTGTCCGCCTGATTAAAGGCGGCTTAGCAGAACAGTTGGCCAATGCTGAAACGATAGATCTTCGTTACAACAACGGTATTTCAGTCAGTAACAAAACCGACGCGACCGGTTCAGTTGCCAGTCGGTGAGAGCAGGGTGAATTATGAGTGCTGCAGATAACAGCAATATGATCGTTGGTCTGGATATCGGGACTTCCAAGGTCGTTGCGATTGTAGGCGAATTGAAGGCTGATGGCAGTCTGAACATTGTCGGCATCGGAAGTCATCGCTCGCGTGGGCTGAAAAAAGGCACCGTAGTCAATATTGAATCAACGGTTGAATCGATTCAGCGCGCGGTTGAAGAAGCTGAGTTAATGGCGGGCTGCCGTATTCATTCGGTGTATGCAGGAATTGCTGGCAGTCACATACGCAGCATGAATTCGCACGGAATAGTTGCAATTCGTGATCGCGAAGTAACACGGGCGGATATCGACAGAGTCATCGATGCAGCACAGGCTGTGGCAATACCGGCGGATCAACGTGTACTGCACATACTTCCGCAGGAATACATTATTGATTCTCAGGAAGGCGTCAAGGAGCCTCTGGGCATGTCAGGTGTCAGGCTTGAAGCCAAGGTCCATCTGGTCACCTGCGCTATCAATGCTGTGCAGAATATTGAGAAGTGTATCAAGCGCTGCGGACTGCAGGTTGAAGAAATTATTCTGGAGCAATTGGCCTCCAGTTATGCAGTGCTGACCGATGATGAAAAGGAACTGGGAGTCTGCATGGTGGATATCGGCGGTGGTACCACCGATATAGCAATATTCACCGAAGGTGCCATACGTCACACGGGCGTGATTCCTATCGCGGGTGATCAGGTTACCAATGATATTGCCATGGCACTGCGCACTCCCACGGACAATGCTGATGAGATAAAAATCAAGTATGCCTGCGCACTGACGCAGCTTGCCAGTGCCGGCGATATGATCCTGGTGCCAGGTGTCGGAGAAAGACCCGCCCGTGAACTTTCTCGTCAGGCGCTGGCCGAGGTCGTAGAGCCTCGTTATGACGAATTATTCACACTGGTCAAGGCGGAATTGCAGCGCAGTGGTTACGAGAATCTGATGGCTGCCGGAATTGTACTGACCGGCGGCACCAGCAAGATGGAAGGTGTCATTGAACTGGCAGAAGAAATATTTCACATGCCGGTGCGAATTGGTTTGCCACAAGGCGTCAAGGGCTTGGCGGACATTGTCCGCAATCCGATTTATTCAACAGGTGTTGGCTTATTGCTGTACGGCGTCAAGCAGCAACAACATCAGGTGCGTAGCCATAATCCGGTTCCGGTGAAGGACTCACAGATGCCCCTGATCAGGCGCATCAAGAACTGGATCAAGAATAATTTTTGAAAACTGTTTGAAAATTTACTAAAAAAACCTGTGCAACATGAGGGGGCAATATGTTTGAACTTCTGGATAGTATTCCACAAAGCGCTGTAATCAAGGTTGTGGGCGTAGGCGGTGGCGGTGGCAATGCCGTTCGTCACATGATCAGTAACAACGTGGAAGGGGTAGAGTTTGTCTGCGCCAACACCGACGCTCAGGCGTTGACTAACGTGCAGGCCAAGACGCTGCTGCAGATGGGTAGCACTGTCACCAAGGGCCTTGGTGCTGGTGCCAACCCGGAAGTGGGTCGTCAGGCGGCGCTGGAAGATCGTGAAGAAATCGCTGAAATCCTGCGCGGTGCTGACATGGTTTTTATTACCGCAGGCATGGGCGGTGGAACAGGCACTGGTGGCGCACCGATTTTTGCAGAAGTGGCTCGTGAACTTGGCATCCTGACCGTTGCAGTTGTTACCAAGCCGTTTCCGTTTGAAGGCAAAAAGCGCTCGATGATTGCCGAACAGGGCATTGCTGAGTTGTCACGCCATGTTGACTCGCTGATCACCATACCCAATGAAAAGCTGCTGACCGTGCTTGGCGCGCAGGCATCACTGCTCGAAGCGTTTAAGGCAGCCAACGATGTGTTGCTTGGCGCAGTTCAAGGTATTGCTGATCTGATCATCCGCCCGGGTATGATCAACGTTGACTTTGCTGACGTGCGCACAGTGATGTCCGAAATGGGCATGGCGATGATGGGCACCGGTTACGCAAGTGGGCCCGATCGTGCCCGCGAAGCAGCAGAGGCTGCTATCCGTAGTCCGCTGCTGGAAGACGTTAACTTGCACGGCGCCCGCGGTATCTTGGTAAATATCACGGCGGGTGAGACTCTGTCGCTGGGTGAATTCACGGAAGTGGGTGACGCAATTGCGGATTTCGCCTCAGACGACGCAACCGTCGTGATTGGCACCGTGATTGATCCTTCCATGGGCGATGAAATACGCGTCACGGTTGTTGCAACAGGTCTGGGTGAGATCCGTGCTCAGGAAGCACGCCCACCGAGAGGCATGGAAAACATTCGCGCCGTCGCCAGTCCGTCACCGTCGCCAGTGCGTCAGGAGCCAAGGCCATTTGTTCCGGCACAGCAGGTAGCCCGCCCTCGCCCCCAGATGTCACACACGATGCCGCAGGGCAGCGGGTTTGGACGAGCAGTCGGAGCAGATACCAGTATGGATTATCTGGATATACCGGCGTTTCTGCGCCGTCAGGCGGACTGATTTCGCCGCCTGAGTTGTGTTGACAAGCACAGGATTCTCGCAGACATCGAGCACAGGTCGATGTCTGCGGGTCTGTGATTTGTCACTATTGAGCGACACTTGGCCAGCCAATCAGTGATTGGGTTCTCAGTTGATATTTGTTATCATCGCCGCCCAAGAAAAGGCTGAAATCCTTTCTCAGACATATTTTCGCGGAATCATCACCCCTTATGTTAATGCAGCGAACCCTCAAGAACGTGATTCGGGCCACAGGCGTAGGCCTGCATACAGGTCAAAAGGTATACCTGACCTTGCGGCCGGCTCCAATTGATAACGGCATCGTTTTTATCAGAACAGATATTGAGTCGCGCCCGGAGATTCCCGCTAAAGCACATCTGGTGGGTGAAACCACGCTCTCAACAACGCTCGTCAAGGGAAATGTGAAGGTTTCCACGATAGAACACCTGATGTCAGCGTTGTCAGGTCTGGGTATCGACAATGCGTTTATTGAGGTCAGTGCACCTGAAGTACCTATCATGGACGGAAGCGCGGGTCCTTTTGTATTCCTGATTCAGTCTGCCGGTATCGAAGAGCAGGATGCTCCCAAGCAATTTATAAGAATTCTTAAACCCATACGTCTGGCAGAGGGCGACAAGACGGTCAGCCTGGAGCCTTATGACGGGTTTAAGGTCAGTTACACCTTGTTGTACGATCATCCGGTGTATCGACGCTACACCAAGTCAGCAACCATTGATTTTTCCAGCACTTCGTTTGTCAAAGAAGTTAGCCGCGCCAGAACCTTCGGGTTTATGCACGAGTTTGAAGAACTGCGTAACCGCAACCTCGCACTGGGCGCCAGCATGGATAACGCCATTGCTGTGGGTGACTACAAGGTGCTGAATGAGGATGGTTTGCGCTACGAAGACGAGTTTGTCAAACACAAGATTCTGGATTCTATTGGCGACCTGTACCTGCTCGGTTTCAGCCTGATCGGTGAGTTCAAGGGTTACAAGTCTGGGCATGCGTTGAATAATGCATTGCTGCGCACCCTTGAAAAATCTCAGGATTCGTGGGAATTGGTCAGTTTTGACTCTGATTCGCAAGTTCCCATTTCATACGTCAAACCGGTTCTGGCTGCCTGAAGCATGAAACTGATCCTGGTAAACCAGCGCTACGGACACACACGAACTATCGTGATCCGCGGCTGGATGAAAGGATTTTTGTCGCTCTGCCTGATCGGGGCACCGGTGGCTCTGGGTTACCTCGGATATGAGTTGGCCTTTGCAGATGCCGGTAACAGCTCGCTGGTCAGCCAGGGGTCACCGGTCGCTGCAGACCCATTTATTACCGGCGAGCATCAGACGCAGCGCTCGGGTCATTCCCGTACACCAGCGCAAACGGGTCGTATTGAGTCGACTGACGATACAAGGTCTGATCGGGCGTCAGAGAATTTTGCTGATACCCGTGTATTGTTTAGCAGTCACAACAATCTGCGTCTGATCGCCAGCGCAGATTTGCCTGTCGATTTTTCCCGACGAGAGCCTCCGACGCCATTCCGGCACGGCCGTGTTGTGAATCCAGCCAGCTATTTCCATCAGACCCTGCATTAATCCCCTGCCAATCGTTACGTCTTTACAAGCTCTCAGCATCAGTCAGGTGCTGCAGCAGCGAAACCTGACAGAAACAACTTCAGCGTAGTGGGTAATCATGATTGTTAAATTATTTAATGCCATTTTTGGAAGCAGTAACTCAAGAAAGGTTAAAAAGCTGCAAAAAACAGTTAACCAGATCAGCAGTTTTGAGCCGGCGTTTGAAGCACTTACCGACGACCAATTACGCGCCAAGACAGATGAGTTCCGCACGCGTGTAGACAAAGGCGAATCTCTGGACTCTTTGTTGCCAGAGGCCTTTGCAGTGGTGCGAGAAGCCAGTAAGCGCACGATGGGCATGCGCCACTTTGATGTACAGATGATTGGCGGCATGGTGTTGCATTACGGCGATATCGCTGAAATGAAAACCGGTGAGGGCAAGACGTTAGTGGCAACTTTGCCAGCCTACCTCAACGGTCTTGCCGGCAATGGAGTTCACATTGTTACGGTTAACGATTACCTCGCACGCCGCGATGCCAACTGGATGCGGCCTTTGTATGAGTTTCTGGGTCTGAGCGTGGGCGTTATTGTTGCCGGTCAAATGGCACATGAGAAAAAAGAGGCTTACAACGCCTCGATATCCTACGGCACCAATAACGAGTTTGGCTTTGACTATCTGCGCGACAACATGGCGTTTCGCATCGAAGACAAAATGCAGCGTAAGCTCAATTTTGCAATTGTGGACGAAGTTGACTCCATTCTGATTGATGAAGCGCGCACGCCGTTGATTATCTCCGGTGCGTCGGAAAACAGCTCCAAACAGTACATCGCTATCAATGCGTTGATTAGCCGGCTGGAAAAAGGTGAGCCTGCCCCTGAAAAGACCGGCATGATGCTCGAGCGTGACGATCGCGTGGAGAGTGGCCACTTCTCCGTTGATGAAAAAGCACGTCAGGTGGAGTTAACCGAATCGGGTCACGAGTACCTTGAAGAACTGCTGACCGAGCGCGGCCTGCTGAAGCAGGGCGAAAGTCTGTATGCAGCCGCAAATCTGGGACTGTTGCATCACATTCATTCCGCATTAAAAGCGCACTATCTGTTCCATAAAGATGTTGAGTATATTGTCAAAGACAACAAAATTGTGCTGATTGACGAACACACCGGGCGGACCATGGAAGGTCGCCGGCTGTCTGAAGGATTGCACCAGGCGATTGAAGCTAAAGAAGGTGTTGAGATTCAGAGTGAGAGTCAGACACTGGCGTCTACAACGTTTCAGAATTACTTCAGGCTCTATGCAAAACTCGCCGGTATGACCGGCACGGCTGATACAGAAGCCTTTGAATTCAAGCAGATTTACGATCTTGACGTGGTGGTGATTCCGCCCAACATGCCGATGCAGCGTGTTGACATGAATGACCTGGTTTTTCTGTCGATTGAAGAAAAGTTCGAAGCGATTGTGCGCGATATCAAAGAATTCAGCTCAAAAGGCGCACCGGTTCTGGTGGGTACTGCGTCAATTGAAACGTCTGAAATGTTGTCTAAATTTCTGAAAAAAGAAAAAATTCCCCACGAAGTGCTGAACGCCAAATTCCATGAAAAGGAAGCGTATATTATTGCGCAGGCCGGCAGGCCGGGCGTTGTGACGATCGCAACCAACATGGCGGGCCGAGGCACAGATATCAAGCTGGGCGGTAGTTGGGAAAGCGAAGTACAAACAATGGAAAACCCCACTGCGGAGCTGATCGAAGCTGCCAAGGCACAATGGCAGATTCGTCATGATCAGGTACTGGCGGCGGGTGGGTTACATATCATCGGTACCGAGCGTCATGAATCACGGCGTATCGATAATCAGTTGCGTGGTCGATCAGGGCGGCAAGGTGACCCTGGCTTCTCACGTTTTTACCTGTCGCTGGAAGACAATTTGATGCGGATTTTTGCGTCTGAACGAGTCAAAAGCTTTATGCAGAAGCTGGGCATGGAACGCGGCGAAGCCATTGAGCACGGGATGGTATCCAAGTCCATCGAAAAAGCGCAGCGCAAAGTCGAAGGGCGCAATTTTGATATCAGAAAGCAGTTGCTGGAATACGACAATGTCGCCAATGACCAGCGCACCATCGTCTACCAGCAGCGGAATCAGATCATGGCCAGTGGCGATCTGTCATCGCTGATTGACGGCATGCGTAATGACGTTGCTGACGAAACGATCAGCAGTCATATTCCTCCGCAGAGCATCTACGAGCAGTGGGATGTACCGGGTCTGGAGGCTGCTATTGGTGCTGAGTTTGCGGTGCATTTGCCGGTCACGACGTGGCTCGAAGAGGATCAGAAGCTTTTTGAGGAATCTCTTCGTCAGAAAATCAAGGATGCACTCACTGACGCTTACCGCATCAAGCGCGAGCTGGTGGGTGAAAAAATGCATCTGCTTGAGAAACAGATTGTGCTGCAGATTCTGGATACCTTATGGAAAGAGCACCTGCAGGCCATGGATCATCTGAGACAAGGCATCTTCCTGCGCGGTTACGCGGGTAAAAACCCGAAGCAGGAATACAAACGCGAAGCGTTTGAATTGTTTCAGGGCCTGCTGTCACGTTTGCAGCGCGATGTGGTTCGATTCCTCAGCCATGTGCAGGTGCGTTCTCCCGATGAGATCGACGCAATCGAGCGCGCACGACAGGCTGAGCGAGCCAAAGAAAAGATTCAGTTGCAGCATGAGCAAGCTTCCGCGATGGAGCAGGCAGCGACCGATGAAATGCAAGGTTCTCTTCCGGAAGATCAACGAACACCCTTTGTGCGTGAAGAGCCCAAGCTCGGTCGCAATGAGCCGTGTCCTTGCGGTTCCGGCAAGAAATTCAAACAATGTCATGGTCGGCTGAGCTGAGTTTTATCGGTTCAACCCACCCGGTAAGTAGCATTCGAGAGCGAGGTCTGAGTATTTAACATGGCAACAGGCACACAGGAACTTGGGCAGATACTTCCGGTTGACGGAATCAAAATTGCTGCTGTCAGCGCAGGGGTCCGCTACAAAAATCGTCTCGATCTGGTGTTGTTTGAATTGGCACCGGGTACCCGCTCCAGCGGCATGTTCACGCAGAATGCATTTTGTGCAGCACCGGTGGTTATTGCTCGCCAGCACTTGCTGGGCAGCGCAGGTGCCGCGCGTTATCTGCTGGTGAATACGGGCAATGCCAATGCAGGTACTGGTCCGCAGGGTATGATTGATGCGCAGGCTTGTTGTCAGGCTCTGGCCGCGGGCGCCGGTGTTGACGTGCAGCAGGTGCTGCCGTTTTCGACCGGTGTGATCGGTGAGCGTTTGCCGGCCGAGCGCATTGTTGCTGCTGTCCCCGACGCTTTGGCAGCCTTGCAGGCCGACAACTGGTTGCTGGCAGCCAAGGGCATCATGACAACCGATACCCGCCCCAAAGCGGTCAGCCGTGTTGTGGACGTCGCAGGGCAAAAAGTCACCATGACCGGTATCACCAAAGGTGCCGGCATGATCAAACCCAATATGGCAACCATGCTGGCGTTTGTAGGGACGGATGCGGCTGTTGAGCAGGCGCTCCTTGATTCATTGTTGCGCTCGGCGGTTGAACAGTCCTTTAACAGGATCACTGTCGACGGTGACACATCAACCAACGACTGTTGCATATTAAGCGCAACCGGCTGCAGTGGTGTGCAGATCAGTGATGCCGACCCCGCGATGCTTGACGCATTCAGCAGTGCATTACACGAGTTGGTGCTCGAACTGGCAAAACTGATTATCCGCGATGCAGAGGGTGCCAAAAAGTTCGTGACCGTTGATGTGCGTGGAGGTGGCAGCAGTAAAGAGTGCCTTCTGGTTGCTTACGCAATTGCCGAGTCTCCGCTGGTGAAAACAGCCTTGTCAGCCTCGGACCCCAACTGGGGACGGATTCTTGCAGCGATTGGTCGTGCGGGTGTCGAAAATCTTGATGTCTCGCGTATTGATATCTATCTGGATTCAGTGCCGATTGTTAAACAGGGCGGCCTGGCGCCCGGATATCATGAGGCGCTTGGACAGTCAGTGATGAATCAGGAGGATATTACTCTGCATGTTGAACTGGGGCGCGGCGACGTGCGCGAGCGGGTGTGGACTGCCGATTTGTCTGAAGAGTATGTGCGCATCAATGCGTCGTATCGCAGTTAATCTGCGTCAAATTCTGCGGTAAGTCAGGTATTAAACAAGCGCATGCCAGCGATACCCCGTGCGCCATGGCGCTGAGCAGTGGGCAGGTCTGACAAACTGAGACCGCCCATCGCATAAACTGCCGTACTGGTGGATTTTGCCAGTTGCATAAACGTCTCCCAACCCATGCCTGATTGCCCCGGATGGCTGGCCGTTTCCTTAACCGGTGACAGCAGAACGTAGTCAGCACCCAGCACCTGCGCGAGCATCAGTTCCTCTGCATTGTGACAGGACGCGCCAAACAGCTGATGGTCTGCTACCGGTCGACTGCGCAATGTTTTTAATACATGGCGATTGGCGTGTACCCCACACACAACAGATAACAATTGCGGATGCACATTGTTAGCGACAGGCATATCAATGATCAGGCGCTGTGCGTGATTACGTAAAAATGCCAACTGAGATTCAGATGGGGTAACGCCTAAAAACTCCATTGAATGATAGCGAAGACGCAGCAGGGCAGAGGCCGGCAATTTCTGTAAAAACTCAGTCAGCGGGGCCGGAGGCAGTTCGCTGTTGGCATCCAGTAAGGCGATAAAATCCGGCAGCTGCAGCGCGCGGATGATGGCCCGGTTGGCTTGCGGAAAGTCAGTGTGCTTCAGTTCATGCGGAAACAACCAGCGCAAGGGCTGCCCCTCTTTGCCTCGTGCTGTTCCGGAAAATTCATTCACATTCCAGACGTCCAGCAACACTGATTTGTCCGTGTAGTCATGCTGAATACAACACAATGCGGATTGAGCCAGCACATCGATTCCCAGCTCTTCTTGTAATTCGCGGGCGAGCGCCTGATTAACCGTTTCACCGGCTTCTACTTTGCCGCCGGGGAACTCCCAAAGCCCGCCAAGGTGTTGATTGGCTGAACGCCGTGCAACCAGAATTCGTCCGTCACGGCTGCGAATTACGCCCACTGCAACATGGACACGCTTACGAGTGTTGAGTTCAGTCGTGTTCATCTGAGCGATGGGTCATGCTGGCCAGTTGTTCCGGATCAACGGGATCGCCGGGAATGCTGTGTCGTTCGTTAGCCCATTCGCCAAAATCGATCAGCTTGCAGCGTTCACAGCAAAAGGGCCGCCATGGGCTTTGCTCGCCCCATTCCACTATTTCTTTGCAGGTCGGGCAGTTGACCCGTAATACAGGTTGGCTCATGAATAACGTTCCAGATACTTTTTATGTTGTTCATCAACGGCCGCATACAGTGCGTTTAGCGAAGAGTTGTTGAGGATAATGTCATCCGCTACAGCCTGGCGCTGGTGTCGTGAGAATTGATTGGTCATGATGGATTTAACGGCGTCTTCGCTGGTGTTGTCGCGCTGCTGCGTGCGGGCAACTTGCAGCTGTTCCGGCGCATCAATCAGCAGTACCCGGTTACATAAGGTTTGCTGATCGGTTTCCAGCAGCAGCGGTGACGACAGCAGGCAATAAGGAGGTTTGCAGTGATGGAGCCGCTGCACTATTTCATCGCGTATCAGCGGGTGCAACAGGCTTTCCAGCCAGAGCTTTTCACTGGGATCAGAAAAAATAATCTGCCTGAGCTGCCGTCGATTAAGGCTGCCGTCGTCCAGCAAAATCGTGTTGGCGCCAAAACGGGATGCAATAGCAGCAAGTGCAGGCTTGCCGGGTTTAACAACTTCACGAGACATCAGATCAGCATCGACCACTTCGATTCCATGACTGGCAAAACGATCCGTAGCCGCTGTTTTACCGCTGCCGATGCCGCCAGTAATACCTATGACGGTTACCTTGTCTTTCACAGAGTCCTGCATCAGCCACCCACCGCGAGGTTCAGATACCAGTCCGCAATCACATGGCCCCAGATCAGCGCAATAAACCCTGAAATGGCCAGATAAGGCCCGAATGACATGGGAATATTTTTATCTCTGCCTGCGAATATGGCCATGCCTATGCCCAGCATGGCACCTGCCATGGATGACAATATGACAACTGTCAGCAGCTTTTGCCAACCCAGCCATGCGCCGATCGCCGCCAATAGTTTGAAGTCCCCGTATCCCATGCCTTCGCGGCCTGTGAGCAATTTGAATATCTGGTAGATGCTCCAAAGGCTCAGGTAACCCGCTGCTGCGCCTATCACCGCATCAGTGACCGAGACACCGGTACCGTAGGGTGTCATCGCCAATATCAGGCCGAGCCACAATAATGGCAGGGTGATATTGTCAGGCAGCAATTGATGATCAATATCAATAACAGTCGCAGCGATCAGGCACCAGGTGAATAACAGGGCGGCAACGCAACTCCAGGTCGCTCCAAAATGCCAGGCGACAACAGCGGATAATGCTGCCGTTGCCAGTTCCACAACCGGGTATCGCCAGTGAATTACGGTTTTGCATTCGCTGCATTTTCCGCCCAGCAGCAGATAGCTGATAACCGGGATGTTCTGCCACGGGCGAACCGGCTTTTTACAGACCGGGCAATGCGAGTCCGGTTTCATCAGATTAAAGACTTTATGTTCAGAAACAGCGGGTGCCGAGCCGATCTTGTTGGCATCGAGTTGCAGGTATTCACAGCATTGCCCGTGCCATTCGCGTTGCAACATCAGCGGCAGCCGGTAAATGACTACATTCAGAAAGCTGCCGACCAGCAGCCCCAGTAAGGCTGCCAGCACGATGGTGAGCACTGGCGACAGTGCAAGCAAATCCAACAGGGTCATAACACGGCTCCAAGCCGGAAAACTGGAAGATACATGGCGAGCATGAGAACGGCGACAATCATGCCCAATACAATCATCACCATGGGCTCGATCATACTGCACAGGGCGTCTACAGACTGATCAACCGCTTGCTCATAACGCGCTGCGCAGGTCTGCAGCATCTGATCAAGTGTGCCGGATTGCTCACCTGCGTAAACAAGTTGCGCAATCATAACCGGAAAGAGGCGGTTCTTGCGAACCGCAAAACTCAGCGGGTGTCCTTCGTTGATTCGCTGACGGATTATCATGCATTCTGACTCGTAAACATGGTTGCCGGTGGCCGCAGCGGTTGATTCCAGCGCCTGTAACAGCGGTATTCCCGCGCGCAGGCTGCCCGCCAGGGTCTGGCTGAAACGGTAGAGACAAGCGTTGCGGACCACAGAGCCTGCCAGTGGCAGCCACAACAGCAGTTTGTCCGTCAGCAACTGCAGCGCTTTATCGCGGGCGATCAGCGCACGTAGCAATAGCGTCAGGCTCAACAGGATGGCGCTGGCTGGCAGTGCATAGTCGATCGCGATATCAGACAGCATCATCACTGACTGCGTGAGGGCTGGTAACTCGGCGCCAAGTCCGGCAAAAGTACTGGCAAATTGTGGCACAACCTTGATCAGCAGCAGTGTGGTCACCAGCATTGCGACAATCAGCACGGTCAGTGGATACATCAAGGCTTTTTTTACCCGCGCCCGCAGTCGCTCGGACTTTTCCTGATCGTCTGCAAGCAAACCCAACATCTGGTCCAGTGTGCCTGACTCTTCTGCCGCTTTGATCATGCTGATCATCAGTTTCTGCTCAGCGAGCGCGCTGTGGGCAAGCGCCTCGCCGAGCAGACTGCCTTGCGCAACCTGTTGTCTGATCGTGGACATTTCAGTTCTGAAGCGGGATACGGGCAGACATTCAATGCTGATCTCAAGCGCCTGCACCAACGGCAGTCCGGCTTGCAGCATACCGGCACACTGGCGCAGAAACATGCTCAGCATTCCGCTTGGCGGACGCAGCTGCTTTTGCGCGCTTGCGAGTTTTCTGATGGTTTTTATTTCAGTGACGAGTATGCCCTTTGAATAGAACTCCGTGCGCAATGCTCCGGGACTCTCTGCGCTGGCCACGCCCTGTTGAGGCCGCCCCCCCAGGTCTGTGCCCCGCCATGAGTACTGACTGCCTGTATTGCTGGTCATGACAACACCCGGCGCAATTCATCAAGGCTGGTTTCACCTCGTTCCAGCAGCGTCAGGGCATTGTCCAACAAACTTAACGAGCCTGCCTGGCGTGCAATGGCCTCAATCTCACGGACATTTGCGCCGGCTGAGATTCTTTCAGCAATTTCTGCACTGACCGGCAACAACTCAACCAGAGCGATTCGTCCACGATAACCATCATTGCATTGGCTGCAGCCTCTGGCGACCCAGACCTTGTCGGGCAGTTGTTGAGTAAACTTCTCAACAGCAGGAATTTGCGCTGAAGAGACCTGGTCGCGGCAATAAATGCACAGTCGCCTTGCCAGCCTCTGACTGATGATCAATGTCAGCGCGCCGGCCAGGTTGTAGGCTTCTATCCCCATGTTTAGCAGGCGATTGATCGTCTCAGCGGCGCTGTTGGTATGCAGCGTAGAAAGCACCAAGTGTCCGGTTTGCGCGGCTTTTACGGCAATGTCCGCGGTCTCGTGATCGCGGATTTCCCCCAGCATCACTACGTCCGGATCCTGGCGCAGAAAGGCGCGCAAGGCACTGGCGAAATCCAGCCCGCTGCGTCGATTGACGGCAACCTGATTAATGCCTTCGAGATTGATCTCAACCGGGTCTTCCGCCGTCGAGATATTGCGTTCCACTGCGTTCAGATGCCCCAAGCCGCTGTACAAGGTCACGGTTTTGCCGCTGCCTGTAGGTCCGGTTACCAGAATCATGCCTTGCCGCCGGCCAAGAGCCTTCAGGTAAATCTGCAACTGTGCGGGGCTGAAACCCAAGGCATTCATGGGCATAAATGTTCCTGAGGAATCCAGTACTCTGAGTACCAGTTTTTCTCCCCAAAGCGTTGGCAGGGTACTGATGCGCAAGTCAATGTGGCGTCCATCAGCCAGTTTTAGCCGTATGCGCCCATCCTGGGGTCGCCGTCGCTCGTTGATGTCCAGCGACGCCATCACTTTCAGCCGTGCACTCAGACGTGCAGCAAGTCTGGCGGCAGTTCTCGAATTCTCACGCAGAATGCCATCGATGCGAAAGCGGATGCGGCAGGACATTTCGTAGGGCTCGATATGAATGTCAGATGCCCGCAGGTTGACTGCGTCCAGTAACAGTTGATTCACAAACCGCACCACGGGTGCTTCGTTGGCGGTTTCATGGATGTCAGCGCTGTGCGCTGTGTCGTCTTCAGCGGTGTCAGTCATGAGGACGGTCAGTTCCTGCGCCGCGGAGTCCGTGCTGATGCCCGGCAACGCGGGTGTGTGCCGGGTTCCAAGATGGTTGAGAATACGTTCCAGTTCCCGTCCATCAACAATCAATGGTTGCAATATCTGTTTTGGAAAAATGCCTTGCTCGGTCAAGGTGCGAAGGCAAGCGGGATCTGCAATTGCAAGGTGCACGACCTGACCCGTCTGTGCGATTGGAAGTGCCCGGCATCGGTGCATCCAGGGTTTAAATTCCGGCAGAAAATCAGGGTGCAGTGACCGGACATCGAATAACGGACAACAGAAAGCCTGGGCAATCAGTTGCGCCAGTTTGTGAGTGTCAATGTTGCCTTGTCTGATCAGCAGACTGACCAGTGGCAACTGGTCACGCTCGGCCAGCGCCGTTGTGTCCGCAAGCAGATGGCGAGCGATCAGTCCATGTTCAACCAGCATGTCTGGTAAGCGGTTTGCCTGCATCGTGACCTCCTTGTCTCTGCGTTTTATAGCAGCCAGCAGCAGGCTCTGCTATACCAGACGTGTGGACAGGCTGTGTTGGTCTGTCCGGAATCAATACCGGTATCAAACTTTGCACATGGAGGTGCATGTATGCGTCAACTCAACAATAACGGTTTTACCTTGATTGAACTCATGATGGTGGTGGCAATAATCGGTATATTGGCTGCGGTAGCCTTGCCGTCCTATCAGGGATACGCGGCACGTGCCACGTATGCCGAAGTCATGTCGGCGGCCACGCCTGCCAGGGCCAGTGTTGATATCTGCGTCCAGACACGCGGCCCTGAGGGGTGCACGACAATTGCCGAACAGGACGGATGGTCAGTATCGACGCAGGTTGAATCTGTTGTCATCAGTACGGATGACGATGATTTTCTGGTGACAGTAACCCCTTCGGGAGCTCACGGCGGCATACTGGCAACGGATGACTATATCCTGCGAGGAGTCGTGAGTAGCGGTACCTTGTTGTGGACGACAGATACCGAGTCCGGTTGTATTGCCAGCGGGCTGTGCTGATGCCGATTGTCTGGTGTGCGGGTTTGCGCTGCGGCGTTAATTTGGTACATTAACGCGCCTTGTGGCGCTGAACCCAGTTGTTAAGCTGGGATTCAGCGCCTCAACGTTATCCTGGCGATGCTGACCTGATTTATGAAAGCAGCCGCACGTGAACACACAAGAGCGTACCCTGCGTACCGGAGTAAACAAAGATGAAAGCAGTCAACAACGCAGTTATTTCAGTTTTGGCGGTCTCTGCAGTCGCGCTTTTTGCCGGTTATGCCAGCGCCCAGACATCGACGATCAAGGATGGTGTGTACACAGCTGAACAGGCTGCATCTGGCAAGGAATTGTACGAACGACGTTGCGGCGCATGCCACAATGTTGATTTTTACAGGAATTCGTTCTCTAACCGCAATAATCAGGTATTGCAGGTTATGTTTGAAGAGATTCTGGTGAATATGCCCGCAGATACACCTGGCTCTCTGATGGACAGCGAATACGAAGTGGTGTTTGCACACATAATGTCTTTGGTCGGTTACCCGGCGGGTGAAACTGAGTTGAATTACGCCAACGGCAGTATGGGAGAAGTCACCATCGTTCCGCCAACCAATTAACCGGCGACAACCGCCATAATTGATCAGACGTTAAAGCGCTCAAACCTCATCGACAGGTCTATCGCTTTAACGTCCTTGGTCAACACTCCCATCGAAATAAAATCAACACCAGTCTCCGCAACAGCCACCAGTGTCTGATCATTAATTCCGCCAGAGGCCTCCAATTGACACTTAGAACCCGGATACGCGCGAGTAACACGCACTGCGGTGCGTATATCTTCCAGGCTGAAGTTATCCAGCATGATAATGTCAGCCCCCGCTGACAGGGCCTGATCAAGTTCGCTAAAGGTTTCCACTTCCACTTCCACAGGTTTGGCAGGCGCAAGCTGACGTGCTCTCTGAATTGCCTGTGCAATTGATCCGCAAGCGCTGATGTGATTCTCCTTGATGAGAAAGGCGTCAAACAGCCCCATACGATGATTAAAACAGCCACCCACACGCACGGCATATTTCTGCGCCGTGCGTAAGCCCGGAATTGTCTTGCGGGTGTCCAGCAGCCTGACGTCAGTGTGTGCCACTTTGAGGGCATAAGCGCGGCTGACGCTTGCAGTGCCAGACATTGTCTGCAGAAAGTTCAACATACAGCGTTCGGCGCTCAAAAGTGCGCGGGCGGGGCCTCTGAATTTGACGATGGCCTGATTGGGCACCAGATCAGCGCCTTCACTGACCAGCCACTCAATGCTGACGGAGCCATCAAGCTGACGTAACACTTCGTTAGCCCAGGGCGTGCCACATAACACTGCGTGTTCCCGTGAAATGATACTGGCAGAAGCAACTGTATCCCCGGCAATCAGTTGCGCAGTGATGTCGCCAGAGCCAAGATCTTCCTGCAACGCGCGCTGCACTGTTATCGCGAGATCATCAGGTATCGCCAGATCATCAGGTATCGCGAGATCATCAGGTATCGCGAGGTCATCAAGGAGTGCGATCGTATCGATGCCCATAACAAGTCCGTTCTCTGGCTGAAAAGCGCGCAATATAACCCAAGTATGTCTTGATGATATACTCGGGAAAGTACCTGCCGGCAAGAGCAGTCTGTACCAACTTAATGCAAGAGGGCAATTGATTGAGCGGTGACCATTGGATGTCGGGGGTGCGCAGAGTTGAGTCCCCTAATTACAGCGAACGCCCAAAAGGGCGCCAGATAGATATGCTGGTTATCCACAACATCAGTTTACCGCCCGGCGAATTTGGGGGTCCCTGGATTGACCATTTGTTCACCAATCAATTGGATGCCAATGCGCATGCATACTTTGCGGGCATCGCTCATCTGCGCGTTTCTGCCCATGTATTGATCCGGCGTTGCGGAGAGGTAACTCAATACGTGCCATTTAACCGAAAGGCCTGGCATGCCGGGCAATCCAGTTTTGCCGGTGAAGAAAGTTGTAATGACTTTTCTGTAGGCATCGAGCTTGAAGGTTGTGATGACCAGCCATTTACCGAAGAGCAATACAAAAAGCTGACAGAGCTTACAGAGTTCCTGCGGGGCTGTTATCCTGCGATATCTCTAGACAGAATTGTCGGTCACAGCGATATCGCTCCGCAACGCAAGACAGATCCTGGCCCCTGTTTTGACTGGCAACGTTACCGAAAGGCGTATATATGACTTTTTTTGTGGTGCTCAGTTGTCTGTTACTGAATCACTATTGGCGCAAGGAACGGATGCTGCCTGTCGACACCTGGGTGGAGCACTGGCAGCAGTTTTTGCTGACACATCAGCCGCGCCTTCCGGAACTTGTCCGTGACAGGTTCCTGACACTGCCGTTATTGTTTTTGTTGCTTCCGCTGGTGCCGGTTGCTTTGTTGCTGCTGATTGCCGAAGGCCGGTTGATGGGACTTTTGACCTTGGGGCTGCATTTTCTGCTGCTCATGTATTGCCTCCCCCGCGTCAATATTGATGCCTTGATTGATGAATACCTGCAGCGCTGGGATAGGCGTAATTTTGAAGCAGCCTATCTTTATACCGAACAAGTGGCACCCGGCGTCTTCGATGAATCATTCACTGATTACGCGCGCATGAACGCCCGCTTCACAGAGTTTGTGCTGGTGTGCAGTTTCCGGCGTATTTTTGCAGTGTTGTTCTGGTACATATTGCTTGGTCCTCTGGGGGCGCTGTTTTATACGATGCTGCAGCAAATGATCCGATCGGGCATCTTGTTGCCAACCGGGCATGCTGAAACCGTTGTCAATCGGTTGCTGGCAATTCTGGAGTGGGTGCCGGTAAGAATGGTGGCATTGGCTTTTGCCCTGGCTGGTGATTTTGTGGCTGCTTTCCGCGCTCTTAAAACCCGGTTGTTTGATGAACTCGACGCTGATGCCGGGTTGCAATTGTTACAGGAGTGCGCGGTCGCGGCGATGCTGCCCTATGAGCGCGGCAGTCAGGATGTCGACTTTGCTGACCGTGCAGCAGCGGATCTGCGCGAAATGCGCGGGCTGTTGATGCGAACAAATGTGGTCTGGGTTGTTGTGTTGGCTTTGATAATTCTTGTAGTTTAACTACATAATTATCAGCCCCAGCTTGAATAAGGCTGTTTTTGAAGATATTATTTGCTCCTGTCTGTAATTTAATTACAAGATTGGGTGGCCGGACAGGCCCGTCCGAAGGCCGCGATAACGTGTGTGAATATAATCATAACCAACTGAATTATAAGATAAAGAACTGACGCATATGACAGATAAACTGGAAGACCTGAATCCCGCAGAAACCGAAGAATGGCTGCAAGCCCTGGGTGCCGTCATTGAGCATGAAGGTGCCGCACGTGCGCAGTTTCTGCTCAGTCGCCTGTCCGACAAGGCCTTGCGAACCACGCAGCAGTTGCCCTATGCCGCAGTGACAACGCCCTACCGAAACACGATTTCTCCGCAGGATGAGGATCGTATGCCGGGCGACATGTTCATGGAGCGCCAGATCCGCGGCATTATCCGCTGGAACGCGCTGGTAACAGTCATGCGGGCCAACCGTGATAATTCTGATCTGGGCGGTCACATTTCGACATTTTCGTCGTCAGCGACACTGTACGACGTGGCTTTTAACTATTTCTTCCGTGGCCCCACCGAGAATCATGGTGGCGACCTGATTTATTTTCAGGGACACAGCTCTCCCGGTATTTATGCACGTTCCTTTCTTGAAGGCAGAATCAGTGCAGAACTGCTGGACAAGTTTCGGCGCGAGTCCAATGGTGATGGATTATCCTCCTACCCGCACCCCTGGTTGATGCCAGACTACTGGCAGTTCCCGACTGTCTCAATGGGGCTTGGCCCCTTGCAGGCAATTTATCAGGCGCATGTGATGAAGTACCTGTCGTCACGCGGTTTGCTGGATCAGGCTGATCGCAAAGTCTGGGCATTCCTGGGTGACGGCGAGATGGATGAGCCGGAATCAACCGGTGCGATCGGCAAAGCCGGCCGTGAAGGTCTGGATAATCTGATTTTTGTGATTAACTGCAACCTGCAGCGATTGGATGGCCCGGTTCGCGGAAACGGCAAAGTCATACAAGAGCTGGAAGGTATTTTTCGCGGCGCTGGCTGGAATGTGATCAAGGTGGTGTGGGGTCGTCACTGGGACGCCCTGCTGCAGAACGACAAAGACGGCATTCTGCAGGCGCGTATGGATGAAGTCTGTGATGGCGAATACCAGAATTACTGGGGACGTGGCGGCGCTTACACCCGCGAGCATTTCTTTGGCAAAAGCCCTGAATTGCTGAAAATGGTTGAACACCTGTCAGACGATGACATCATGGCGTTGAATCGTGGCGGCCATGACCCCTTTAAGGTGTACGCCGCCTACAAACAGGCCATGAACACCAAAGGCCGTCCGACAGTCATTCTGGCAAAAACCGTCAAGGGTTATGCGTTTGGTGCCGGTGCTGAAGCGCAGAATGCGGCGCACCAGACCAAGAAGCTGGATATCGAGGCGCTCAAGCGTTTCCGTGACCGCTTCAACATACCAGTGCCGGATGACAAGTTGCCCGAGTTGCCGTATTACCGACCGGCAGAAGACAGCCTGGAGCTGCGTTACATGCGCAAAATGCGCGAGGCTCTGGGCGGCGTTGTACCACAACGTCGGGCTCAGAGTTACTCGTTGCCAATCCCTGACCTGAGTGCATTTGATGCCCAGCTCAAGAGCACCGGCGATCGGGAAATCTCCACCACAATGGCCTTTGTGCGCATGCTCAACGTGCTCTGTAAAGACAAGGAAATTGGTCAGCGCATTGTGCCGATTGTGCCGGACGAAGCACGAACCTTTGGTATGGAAGGCATGTTCCGTCAATTGGGCATTTATTCGTCGGTGGGTCAGTTGTACGATCCTGCCGACTCCAATCAGGTCATGTATTACCGCGAAGACAAAACCGGTCAGATGCTCGAAGAGGGTATTAGTGAGGCAGGCGCCTTCTCGTCATGGCTGGCCGCAGCAACGTCCTACAGCGTCAACAACTTCCCGCTGATCCCGTTTTACATTTATTACTCCATGTTCGGTTTCCAGCGTATTGGTGACCTGGCCTGGGCGGCCGGTGATTCACAGGCGCGCGGTTTCCTGATCGGAGCAACGGCCGGACGCACAACGCTTAATGGCGAGGGTTTGCAGCATCAGGATGGGCACAGCCATCTGCTGGCGTCCACTATCCCCAATTGTGTGACTTACGATCCCACCTACAGCTACGAGCTGGCAGTGATCATTCAGGACGGTTTGCGTCGCATGTACGGCGAGAAAGAGTCGGTGTTTTATTACATCACCACCATGAATGAAAACTACACCCATCCGGATATGCCTGCAGGTGCTGAGAAAGGCATCCTCAAAGGCATGTATCTGCTCGAAGATGGCAGCAGCAAACAATATAAAGTGGACAAGCCTGTTAACGAGGAGCGCGTGCGTCTGCTTGGCAGCGGCACCATCCTGCGCGAAGTGCGCGAGGCTGCGCTGATTCTGCGTGACAAGTACAAGGTTGCCTGTGATGTCTGGAGTGTCACCAGCTATAACGAGCTGCGTCGCGAAGCTCTGGATCTGACGCGCTGGAATATGCTGCACCCGGGAAAAAAAGCCAAGGTGCCCTACATCACTAAATGCCTGGATGGTCACAAAGGCCCGGTGATTGCCTCCTCTGACTATATGCGTATTTGTGCTGATCAGGTACGGGAGTTTGTCCCGGCCAGCTTCCGCGTGCTGGGCACGGATGGTTTCGGGCGCAGCGACACCCGCCAGAGTCTGCGTCGGTTCTTCGAGGTGGATCGCAACTATGTAGTGTTGGCTACGTTGACTGAACTTGCCGGCAAAGGCTTGTTCGGCGCTGAGCAGCTGAGCAAAGCCATCAAGGACCTGGGTATAGATCCTGACAAAGCCAACCCGACAACCGTTTAAGACCTGGTAACAAAACAGTTCAGGAGCATTCAAGGTGCCTGTAGAAATTATAAAAGTCCCCGATCTTGGGGAAACCAAAGATGTCGAAGTCATCGAAATTCTGATCAAGCAAGGTCAGAGTGTGCGGGTCAATGACTCCCTGCTGGTGCTCGAGAGCGATAAAGCTGCAATGGAAATCCCCGCGCCCAAGTCGGGTGTGGTCAGCAAGATTCTGGTCAAGGTTGGCGACCAGGTGAATGCCGGTGATGCATTTATTGAAATGGAGATTGAGGGTGCTACAGCAGTGACTGCGACAGCGCCTCCTGCTGCTGAGAAAGTTGCCGAGAAAGTTGCTGAGAAAGTTGCCGAGAAAGTTGCAGCACCGGCGGCGGAGCCCGCAAAGCCTGCACTCTCGGCAGTTAGCTCAAAACGAGTGGAACTGATCAGTGTGCCAGATATAGGCGGTGACAATGATGTCGAGGTGATTGAAGTTCATGTCAAGGTTGGTGATGAGATTGCCAAAGAAGACACGCTGGTCACGCTGGAATCGGACAAGGCGGCGATGGATGTCCCATCACCGCTCGCTGGGCGAATCACTGCCTTGAAAATCAAAGTCGGTGACAAGGTGTCCAAAGGTTCAGCAGTCCTTGAGCTTGAGGTTAGCTCGGCCGCCGCACCTCAAAAGGCCGCGGCTGCACCTGTTGATGCAAAACTGTCAGAGGCTGCACCCGCACCTGCTCCGGCAACTGCCCGGACACACACGATTGTTGAAGAGGCCGTTGGTGACGGTAAAGTCTACGCAGGTCCTGCAGTGCGCAAATTGGCCCGTGAACTGGGTGTTGATTTGACGCAGATTCCCGGAAGCGGTTCCAAGGGTCGCATTCAGAAGGAAGATCTGCATGGGTTTGTCAAAGCGAGGTTGCAGGCGCCAGCGTCTGGAACAGCCGCCGGTGGCTCGGGCATACCTGCCGTGCCTGATATAGATTTCAGTCAGTTTGGAGAAATCGAAACAGTTCCAATGACCAAGCTGCACAAGGTCACTGCGCTCAATATGCATCGCAACTGGCTGAACGTGCCAGCCGTTGCGCAGTTTAATGAAGCAGATGTCACTGAACTCGAAGAATTCCGTCATGCCCAGCGCAAAGATGCCGACAAGCGCGGCTTGCGTCTGACGCCCATGCCCTTCCTGCTCAAGGCGTGTGCAAAAGTGTTGCAGGAATACAAGCAGTTCAATGTGTCTCTGCACTCCTCCGGAGAGCATCTGATCCAGAAGAAATATATTCACATCGGGGTGGCAGTGGCGACTGATGCAGGTCTGATGGTGCCGGTGCTGCGGGATGTAGACAAAAAGACAATCTGGCAACTGTCTGCTGAACTGGCCGAACTGACTGAGAAAGCCAAGAACCGTCGCCTCAGCAAGGAAGATATGCAAGGCGCCTGTTTCACGATCTCCAGCCTGGGCGCGATTGGTGGTACCGGCTTTACGCCCATTGTGAACACGCCGGAAGTGGCTATCCTGGGTGTTTCAAAAACCCAGATTAAACCGGTTTACATCAACAACGCCTTTGTTCCTCGCCAGATGCTGCCGTTCTCTTTGTGTTACGACCATCGTGCCGTCAATGGCGTTGATGCCGGTAACTTTGTGACACGATTGGCTGAGGTGTTGTCAGACATCCGGCTGTTGTTGTTATAAAAGACTAACGCCTGAGGTATGAGGCAAAAAAAGAGGAGCCCGTTGATGGGCTCCTCTTTTTTTTGCAGTTTTTTACTGCGGGATTGTTTTCTGCAGGATTGTTTTCTGCAGGATACGGGCAGCAGCCTGACTGATCAGTCTGTGCGGCCAGCGTGTTCTCTTGCGGTACGCAGGTTGGCTTCAGTGCTTCCAGAAATGCCCGCATCACCCCAGTAACCCACTGTTGGCATCAGGAAACCCTGATCCAGACGCGCCGTAATGTCATTGGCATTGGTGGTGATGCCGCAGGGGACATTGTGTTCTTTACACAGTTCAACAACGCTGGCGATCGCCGCCTGGACTTCCGGATGATTACCGGGCAAGCCCATGCTGATGGAGAGATCCGACGGTCCTACAAATACCGCGCTTACGCCTGGCGTTGTAATAATGGCCTCCGCGTTTTCAACACCTTTAGCGGACTCAATCTGCAGGAAGGCAATCAGTTCACCACGTGGATTATGCGGCCATACATCAGCACGTTGGCTGTAATCCGCAACTCCCCATAACCAGGTAGCTACTGCTGGCGAAGAGCCGCGAGTTCCGGCAGGTTCCATGATTGATGAACCGCGTGGCTGCGGGTAACGCATTGAGGCCACTGCACGGCGTGCTTCCTCAGCAGTTTCTACATAAGGAAACATTACGCCGAATGCACCGATATCAAGAATCTGCTTGACCATCCATTCGGAGTCATTGCGACCATTAGCCGGCAGTCGCACGATCGGAGTGGTGCGCATCTGGGTATTGCCTTGACTGGCAATGGTTTGTGAATCTGTCATCCCCAACAGAAACTCTTGCAGCGTTTCCATATCAAATGCCGTGTGCTCCATATCAATCAGGATATAGTCAAGGTTGGAGCGCGCCAGGGCGCGGGCATTTGCGAGTGAGAAATTGCCGGTGAACAGACCAAAAACAGGGTCTCCCTTCTCAAGCGTTTCAATGCTGCGATTGAGGCGCACGTCATCCTGTGCCATGACGGGTGCGGAAGCCAGACCCACAACGGTGAGTACGGAAAACAGCGCGCTGAGACATTTCTTTTTCATTTTATATTTCCTTTTTTGTACTGTCTGTAAAGGGTTGTTACAGTTGAAAATTTTTGTAATATTTTGATTTGACAATAATTGCTGTGATTGATGTCGTGGCAGAGATTAAACCACAGTAGTCGTTTAATCAATTCTGCCCAGCACCTGCGCAGGTCTGCTGTCGATAGATTCAGCTCACCGCAAAGCCTGCGGGAAAAAACAAAAAATGCCCCTGGTGGCTGATTTTCTGAATATCAAATTGGAATGCCCGGCTCAGCGCAGACTCCGTCAGAACCTCATTGACCGGGCCTTCCAGATGCTGCCCATCCCCCATCAATAGCAGTATGCGGTCGCAAAAACGCGCGGCCAGATTGATATCGTGGGTTGCCATAATCATGGCGCGCCGCTCTTTCAGGACGATATCGCTCAGTGTCTGCAGTGTTTTGATCTGGAAGGAAATGTCCAGATGATTGCTGGGCTCATCCAACAGGTACAGTTCAGGCGATTGAGTCAGCAGTGCGGCGATTGCTACCCGTTGCCGTTCTCCACCAGACAATTCGCTGACATCGCGCGTGAGAAAATGACCCAGCTGCATGTGGCTGATAGCCTGCCCGGCAAGCCGCCAGTCCTGCTCAGACAGGGGGCTCCAGCTACGTTGGTGTGGCAGCCTGCCCAACATGACCGCTTCCATCACCGTGGCGGGCATTTCATCGAGCGCAGATTGAAACAACAGGCCAACGTGCTGTGCAAAGCTGGCAGAGCTGAGCTGGCTGATGGGCTGGCCGTTGAGGCTGATGTGCCCGGCAGCGGGTTTTTGTAATCCCATCAAGGTGTGCAACAGGCTGGTTTTGCCGCTGCCATTAGGGCCAAGAATGGCGAGCCGCTCGCCGGCCTTTAAGGTCAGATCCAGATTTTCGCACAGGTGTCTGCCAGCAATGCGCAGGCACAGCTGGTGGATCTGCAACAGGTCAGCAGCGGTGTGCGCATTCATGGCAAATCCCGGTTGCCAGCCGAGAAGGCCGGAATACGACTGCGATACAGTATCAGCAGAAATGCCGGGACCCCGAGCACTGCGGTTAAAACCCCGACCGGCAGTTGTTGAGGCGCAATGATCGTGCGCGCAAGGCTGTCAGCCATCATCAGAAAGCTGCCGCCCAGCAACACGGCGGCAGGCAAAAGTTTGCGATGGTCACGTGCGCCTGCCAGACGAAGCGCGTGCGGAATAATCAATCCGACAAAACCAATGCTGCCTGCTAATGTCACGGCGGTGGCGGTTAACAAAGACGCGCCCAGGTACAACATCAATCTGAGTCGCCTGACATCAACCCCAAGTGCTGCCGCCTGCAGTTCCCCGCGCGCCATGGCATTCAGTGGCCGGGCATTGGCCATCATCAGCACCAGTACTGCCAAGATGAGCACGTAATGCCAAAGCTCACCGCGGCTTTGGCTCAGATCGCCCATTAACCAGAACAACATGCTGTGCACGGTCTGGTTGCTGCTGGTACTCAACATCAGATTGATCAACGCGCCCCACCCGGCGGAGATCACCACCCCGGTGAGCAGGAGTCTTGTTGTTGACCAGCCCTGTCGTCGTCCAGCCAGTCCAAATACCAGCAGCACCGACAACAGGGCTCCACAAAAAGCTGCTGTAGGCATCCACATTGCGGACAGACCCAGCATGATGACACCCAGTGCACCGACTGCCGCGCCACCGGAAACACCCAGGATATAGGGATCGGCCAGCGGGTTGCGCAGCAGTACCTGCATCATGACACCTGCCATGGCCAGCATGGCACCGGTGGCAAACGCGGCGAGTGCACGCGGCAAGCGCAGCTCCTGAATGATTCTGGATTGCGATGAGGTTTCCGTATCAAACATCAGTCGCCACACCTCGGAAAACGAAATGCTCACACTGCCGCTGGTTAACGACAGCACAAACCCTGCCACGGCCAACAACCCTAACAGGCTGAACAGCAGCAGGTCAGAGCGCAGGCTGCGCGCGGATTGATCTTTGAGTGAGGACCCGTTCAATGAGCGTGTATTCCAATCCGGTCAGGTGAAGGTGCAGGTGCAGGTATTGCCAGCTCTGGCGTGCTGCGCGAAGTGGCTGGATTCTAGCATAGTCAAATCCTCCGGGACTGCCGTTCGCGGACCGCCTGCAGCAGCTGTTGATTCAGTGGGCACGCCAACTGATGTCGCGAGGCCAGTTCACACAACCAGCCAGTCAGGTGCTCAATTTCGGTAGTTTTATGGTTGCGGATGTCCTGCAGCGTAGAGGAGTAATTGTGCTCAGTGGCCTGCGCGACCTGTTTTACCTGCTCCCATAGATCCGGTAATGATGGGCACTCAGGCAGAGAGCGAAGCAGCCAGCTGATTTCAGCGCACAGTTGTTGAAGATGCTCACGCGCGAGGTCGTTGCTCAACAAAGCGCCGTTCTGACAGTTGTACACAACGGTCAGCGGATTAATGGCGCAGTTGATAGCAAACTTGAGCCACAGTCGTTGCGACATCTGCGGATCAACGCTGATATTCATCTCGCTGCCTGGCAGTTGATCAAGCATCATTGCCAGCGCGGGAGTTGTGTCTAAAGGCAGAGCAGCAGGCAGCAAACCCAGCCAGGCATTGCCAATCCCGGCGTGTACCACATGAAACGGACGTCTGGTCCATGCGCCGTGGCTGGTGCTCAGGCAAAACACCGTGCCGGGTGCCCGGCGCAACGTCAATTCCTGTTGCACGCGTATGCCATTCTGCAGCAGCACAATCCGGCTGGTTTCATTCAGCCAGGGTGACAGAGTATTCAGAGCTGCCTCCGTATCTTGTGCTTTGCAAGCAAGTAACAGGTTCTGAATTGGCGGCCTATCATCCGGAAACGCCGTCACGGCCATTGCCGGGACATTAAACTGCCGTATTTCGCTGCCGGCAGATTCGAGGGTGATCGTGCCGGGGTAGTGTGTTAGCGCTGCGGTATCGCGAAGCAATAACACCGTGGCCCCGCCGGCGGATTGTTGATGACGCTGCAGCGCCGCAGCCCACAGGCAACCCATGGCGCCTGCGCCCAATACATGCCACTGATCTGTTGGCACACCCGAAACTCCCATCGTGTGTTTTTCGAGCATGATGGTACTATAGGCAGCACTAAAAGACTCGTTTCCAGTATTGAGGTACGCCCATGCCATCGTTTGATGTTGTTTCTGAAGTGGATCTGCCCGAAGTGCGTAACGCTGTGGATCAGGCGACACGCGAAGTTGGAACCCGCTTTGACTTTAAAGGTGTTGATGCCAGTTTTGAACTCGACGACGCAGAGATCACCCTGACTGCGGAGTCCGATTTCCAGCTTGAACAGATGATGGATATTCTGAAAAACAAGCTGGTCAAACGTAATGTCGATATCAAAACCATGAAAGAGGAAGACATTGTGTTGTCTGGCAAAAAGGCCAGTCAAAAGGTCACCATCCAGCAAGGTATCGAGGCCGATATGGCACGCAAGCTGGTCAAGTTGATCAAAGACAAAAAAATGAAGGTGCAGACCGCCATACAAGGAGAAAAGCTGCGGGTAACCGGTAAAAAGCGAGATGATCTCCAGGAAGTCATCGCCATGCTGCGTGAGGCGAATCTGGAGATTCCACTGCAATACAATAACTTCCGGGATTAACTCCACTGATGCCGCGTTCTGGCAATTCTGACGCTCAGGTCATCACTGGCTGGCAAGCGCTCGCGGTGTACGGCGAGCGCCGAGTGCTGGTGATGCTGCTGCTGGGATTTGCTGCAGGACTGCCCTTTCTGCTGATTTTTGACACCTTGTCGGTGTGGCTGCGTCAATCCGGCGTGTCCTTGCAATCGATCTCAATCTTTGCGCTGGCCACACTCAGTTATGCCCTGAAGTTTATCTGGGCACCGGTGATTGACCGCGTAAGGTTGCCAATGCTGGATGGTTTGCTCGGCAGGCGCCGTTCATGGATGCTGCTGATGCAGCTGATTATCATGTTCGGTTTGTGGATGATAGCCGGCTCCGATCCCGAGCTCAGCCTGTTACGAGTTGCCTTGCTCGCCACATTTGTGGGTTTTGCCGGCGCCACGCAGGACATTGTGATTGACGCCTGGCGCATCGAGGCCGTTGATGAAAGCCGCTCCGGAGCCATGGCTGCTGCCTATCAATGGGGTTACCGCATTGCCATGATTGTTGCCGGCGCGGTGCCGCTGTTTCTGGCGGAAGCCTTCAGCTGGAACTTTTCATACGCAGTGATGGCTGCTCTGATGAGTATCGGCATGCTGGGGGTTTTGCTGGCGCCCCGTGAAATCAGTGTGCGTCCGTTTGTCAGTCTGGTAGCCGATCTGCCGCGCAAGCCACTGACAGAGGTCTTGGAGTGGGTGGTGCGCGGTCTGATCATACTGCTCGCGGCCTTGCTGATGGGGTCAGGTTTGACCGGCAATGCCGTCATGCTGCAGGAAGTGTTGTTGTTTCTGGGCGCCAGCCCTGGCGCTGGCGAACAACTGGTCAGTATATGGCGAAGCTCGCCAACCGGTATCTACCTGCAAGTCGCAGGTGTGTTGGCGGGTCTGGGTTTGCTGGCTGTCGCTTGCCTGCCAGTACCCGGGCATCAAACCCGGCCGGGTATCCACCTGAAGCGTGCTTACGGTGAGCCGTTGGGTAATTTCTTTGACCGCTTTGGCGCACAGCTGGGGGGCTCAATTCTGGCACTGATCTGTGTTTACCGGCTGTCCGACTTTGTTTTGAATCTGATGGGGCCTTTTTACGTAGACCTGGGCTTCACGCTTGGACAGATCGCTGAGGTACGAAAAATATTTGGTGTGCTTGCCCTGGTGCTGGGTGTCGCGCTGGGTGGTTATTGTGTCGCACGGTTTGGTGTTATCCGAACCATGTTGTTTGGCGTTTTCGCCAGCCCAGTTTCAAATCTGGTGTTTATCTGGCTGGCTACCCGAGGCGCGGATGTGCCGTCGCTGTATGCAGCGATCACCATTGATAACCTGGCCACCGGATTTGCAGGCACCGCTCTGATAGCGTACATGTCGTCGCTGACTTCCGCCGGATTTACAGCAACACAGTACGCTTTGTTTTCATCGTTATATGCATTGTTAGGCAAGCTGGTTGCGTCTCAAAGCGGTCGGGTAGTCGAATCGGCAGCCCGGTCGGCAGATGCCGGTGGTCCCTTGTCAGCCCTGATGCCGATGTTTGCAGACCTGCCACCGGAGACCCTGGCAAATGGAGCGCAAATGGCAGGCGTTTCGCCTGCCGCGCTGGGCGCTGGATACACAACGTTTTTTCTTTATTCTGTGGTTATCGGTTTGTTCGCTGTCGGGTTGGCATTTCGTGTTGCGGCGCGGCAGAGTGAACTTGAACGAGTATCAGGAAGTTGATGAGATGAGATTTGCGTTTCTGATTTTTTTAGTCATCCCGGTTGCGGAGTTGTATCTGTTGTTTGCGGTGGCAGATCTGATTGGCGGCTTGGCTACGTTGCTGATTGTCATCGTCACGGCGTTTACCGGTATCAGCGTATTGCGCCGCCAAGGATTAAACACCCTGCGCAGGGCCGACCAGCGCTTGCGGGCAGGCCAAATGCCCGGGCAGGAGATTGTTGAGGCGATGTTGCTGACATTTGCGGGTGCGTTGTTGATTACGCCCGGCCTGCTGACTGACAGCATCGGCTTTGTACTGCTCACACCCGCGCTGCGAGGTCGACTGGCAGCCCGTGTGCTTGCAAAAGGCGGCGGTATGTTTATGGGTGGATTCTCCGCGTCATCAACAGGCACTGGCTTTGGCGGGTTTGGGCGTCCGCGGGGCGGCGATCCGGGGAATGTGATTGACGGAGAGGTCGTTGACCGCGACCGCACACACGATGATCAGCAATTGCGCTGATGCCAAAATTTTTTTCAGCCTGCCATTGAAATCTGCACTGCCAGCCCCATCTACGAGTCACCAGTATTAATCAGCTATGTCGGCAGCTTCAAAGCCCGCCGACTTTTGTTAACCATAGACGTTTGTATAGTCAGTAAGGAGAGTGCGAATAATGAAAATTCGACCATTGCAAGACCGTGTTGTTGTTCGTCGCAAGGAAGAAGAGACCAAGACTGCCGGTGGTATTGTGCTGCCCGGCTCAGCGGCTGAAAAGCCCGCTCAGGGCGAAGTACTTGCTGTCGGTCCAGGTAAAATCATGGAAAACGGCGAAAAGCGTCCGGTTGACCTGAAAGTGGGCGACACCGTGGTGTTTGGCAAATATGCCAGCAACACCGTCAAGATTGGCGATGAAGAGTTGCTGATTCTCAGCGAAAACGAAATTTACGGTGTGATCGAGAAGTAATTCTTGCGCATGCGCCCGGCCAACATATCGCCGGTAAAAGACACATTCATATTTTGAAAGAAAGGAAGAGAGAACATGGCTAAAGACGTAAGATTTGGTGATGCCGCCCGTCAGAAAATGCTGACTGGTGTAAACATACTGGCGGATGCCGTCAAAGTAACTCTGGGTCCAAAAGGCCGCAACGTGGTACTGGACAAGTCTTTTGGTGCTCCAACAGTGACCAAAGACGGCGTATCCGTTGCAAAAGAAATCGAGCTGAAAGACAAGTTTGAAAACATGGGCGCTCAGATGGTCAAGGAAGTTGCTTCCCAGACCTCTGACGTTGCCGGTGACGGTACCACCACAGCAACCGTGCTGGCTCAGGCGATCCTGAACGAAGGCATGAAGTCAGTGGCTGCCGGCATGAACCCGATGGACCTGAAGCGCGGCATCGACAAAGCTGTCAAAGCGCTGGTCGCTGAAATTGGCAAAATCTCTACACCTTGCACTGACTCCAAGTCCATTGCCCAAGTCGGTACTATCTCTGCCAACTCTGACAGCGATGTTGGCCAGATCATTGCCGATGCAATGGAAAAAGTCGGCAAAGAAGGCGTGATCACTGTTGAAGAAGGTTCCGGTTTCGACAACGAATTGCAAGTGGTTGAAGGTATGCAGTTCGACCGCGGTTACCTGTCTCCTTACTTCATCAACAATCAGGACAACATGAGCGCGGAGCTTGAAAACCCGTTCATCCTGCTGGTTGATAAAAAAATCTCCAACATCCGCGAAATGCTGCCATTGCTGGAAGGCGTTGCCAAATCAGGCCGCCCTCTGCTGGTGATTGCGGAAGACGTTGAAGGCGAAGCGCTGGCAACACTGATTGTCAACAACATGCGCGGAATCGTTAAAGTGGCTGCAGCCAAGGCACCAGGTTTTGGTGACCGTCGTAAAGCCATGCTGGAAGACATCGCCATCCTGACCGGTGGTACGGTGATTTCCGAAGAAGTCGGTCTGAGCATGGAACAGGCTGATCTGTCGCATCTCGGTCACGCCAAGAGCGTTGTACTGTCCAAGGAAAACACCACCATCATTGATGGCGCCGGTGATCCCAAGGCCATCGAGACCCGTGTAAGCCAGATCCGTCGTCAGATCGAAGACACCTCTTCTGATTATGATAAAGAGAAGCTGCAAGAGCGCGTCGCCAAACTGGCCGGCGGTGTTGCAGTGATCAAAGTCGGTGCCGGCACCGAGATGGAAATGAAAGAGAAAAAAGCACGTGTCGAAGATGCACTGCACTCAACCCGCGCGGCGGTAGAAGAGGGCGTGGTTCCCGGCGGTGGCGTGGCGCTGGTGCGTGCACTGCAGGCTATCGAAGGCACGCTGAAAGGTGACAACGAAGACCAGAACGTTGGTATTGCACTGCTGCTGCGTGCGGTGACTGCTCCGCTGCGTCAGATCGTGAAAAACGCCGGTGATGAGCCATCAGTTGTTCTCGACAAAGTCAAAGCAGCCAAAGGCAACGTGGGTTACAACGCGGCCACTGGCGAGTACGTGGACATGGTTGAGGCCGGTATTATTGACCCAGCCAAAGTCACCCGTAGCGCATTGCAGGCTGCCGGCTCAGTGGCGGGTCTGATGATCACCACCGAGTGCATGGTGACCGAGATAGTTGAAGACAAGCCGGCTGGCGGCCCTGACATGGGTGGCATGGGCGGAATGGGTGGCATGGGCGGCATGATGTAATAC
>JBFZEG010000196.1:0-5229 GCA_041306975.1 Gammaproteobacteria bacterium
TGTGGCAGGCCGACTACGTGCGTGATGCACTGCTGGCCCGCAATCCCGGACTGACTGTGGAACTGGTGGGCATTGCCACCAAGGGCGACAAAATTCTGGACGTGCCGTTGGCAAAAGTCGGTGGCAAGGCATTGTTTGTCAAAGAGCTGGAAACTGCCATGCTGGATGGCGAGGCCGATCTGGCGGTGCACTCCATGAAGGATGTACCCATGGAATTTCCGCCGGGACTGTTTTTGTCAGTGATTTGTCCGCGTGAAGATCCGCGTGATGCCTTTGTGTCCAATACATTCAGGACGCTGGACGAGCTGCCATTGGGCGCCTGTGTGGGCACCTCAAGTTTACGCCGTCAATGCCAGTTGCGCAGTGTGCGACCAGACATACGCATTGCCGACCTGCGTGGTAACGTCGGCACACGTTTGGGAAAATTGGATGCCGGCGAGTTTGATGCCATTATTCTAGCGGCGGCGGGTTTGATCCGCCTTGAACTGGGCAAGCGCATTGCACAATTTCTGCCGACGGATCTGTCGTTACCCGCAGGCGGTCAGGGCGCGGTCGGTATTGAGTGCCGTGTCGGCGATCAGCGCATTATTGACCTGCTTGAATCGTTACACCACCAGGATACAGCTGACCGGGTGATTGCCGAACGTGCATTAAACAAGCGTCTGAATGGCGGCTGTCAGGTGCCGATTGCCTGTTTTGCGGAACTGCACGGTGATGAATTGCATCTGCGCGGGCTGGTGGGTTCCAGTGATGGAAAACAACTGCTGCGTACCGAGATTCGTGGGCATCGCCGTGATGCAGAGCAGTTGGGTATCAGAGCGGCCGAGCATTTGCTGGAACAGGGTGCTGATAAAATTCTGGCAGCCCTGTACGCTCAGCAGTGAGCAGTCGGTGAGTAGTTGGTGAGTAGTCGGTGAGTAGTTGGTGAGTAGTCGGTGAGTAGTTCGTGAGCAGGCGTTGCGGTGACAGATATGGCAGTGAGTTAAGTGACACTGACAGGAGTGATGCAGATGCGTGAAAAAGCGCTGTCCGATCTCAACGTATTGTTGACACGACCCGTGGCTCAGTCAGCAGCATTGGTGGCAGCGATACATGCGCTGGGCGGCCATGCCTGCGAGTTACCGCTGATCGAGATTGAGCCGGTCACCGCCCCTGACGCATGCGAACGCATCAAAGCCGGTATTCTGAATCTTGATCATTATTACGCGGCTATTTTTATCAGTACCAATGCCGCAAAAATCGGCATGCAGTGGATTGATCGCTTCTGGCCACAGTTACCCGCAGGATTAAGTGCGTACGCTGTGGGGCCGGGTACTGCACAGGTGCTGAGGGACTTTGACTGGCCGGTTGTTATGTCGGACAGGGGTGTCACCAGTGAAGATCTGCTGGCACTGCCGGGGTTAAAACAGGTCGAGGGAAAAAAAATCGCCTTGTTCAGAGGTGTTGGTGGGCGAGAATTGTTGGCTGAAACGTTGCGTGCGCGCGGCGCCACGGTTGACTATCTGGAGCTGTATCACCGGCACACGCCGGATTATTCCCGGGACTTTGTGGGCGACCTGATCCGCAATCAACGTGTCAATGTTGTTGTGGTCAGCAGTGCACAGATTCTTGATGTGTTATTGCACTCATTTCAACAGGATGTTGCACAACTGAACAATATCCCGTTGATAGTGCCTTCTGAGCGCGTGCGTCAACATGCGCTTGATGCCGGGATGAAAATAGTAATAAACGCGGGTGGCGCTGATGAGATGTCAGTTATCCGCAGCTTGCGGGCTATCGCCCCGACGGTAAAACCAACTATGAATTAACCATGATTCTGGTCAGCTGTCAGCGTTGGATGACAGATGCATGGGTAACGGAGTAGACAGCATTGAAAGGTGAACACGACAATTCGGGTGAACAGACAGCGAACCGCGGCGAGACCTTATCCAGCTCCGCACCTGATTCGTTTACGCAAACACGCCAGGCGGCATCATCAGGTGCATCGCGCCCGGTTGTTCTGTGGTTGCTGGTTATTGTCTTGTGTGGCGCACTTGGCGCCTTTTATTGGCAGCAGACACGTTTCAGCGTCGCCCAGTCGGCATCCTTGTTGTCCCTGCAGGAAAGTAATCAGCAGCTGAATGCGGCCTTGGTTGCAGCACGGGGTGACATGCAGAGCGAGTTGCAGACTCAGGTTGCTCTGCTGCAGGATAGTTCAGGCACGCTGCAGCAGGCCATCTCTGAATTGCAGCTGATGGAGCAGCAGGATGAGCAGCGCTTGCTGGGTTTGCAGCAGCGACTGGAAAGGCAATTGCAGGATACCCAGGTACTGGTTACCGCATTGCAGCGCCAGGTGGCTGGTTTGCAGCAACGCGATACACGCTGGATCAACGCAGAAGCCGCTTATCTGATGCGCCTCGCAGAACACAAGCTGACGCTTGAATTTAATCCGCAGGCAGCGCTGCAATTATTGCGGTCGGTGCTGGTACTGCTGCGCGATCAGCTTGATCCGCTTGCGCAAACCGCGCTGCAAAGCCTGCAGCAGGATATTGCTGCACTGGAGTCACTGCAGTTTCCGGACCGACTGGCGCTGGCGCAGCGTGTCACCGAGCTCGCTGCGGTACTGGAAACAGTATCGGTAACCGGCACCCGCCAGGCGTCATACGAACAAGGACTGAGGTCGACCCGCGATCAAACGGCCGCTGATGAAACGGAGCAAAGCTGGACGGCTGCCGTGATGGATCTGTTGCGCGGCATTTTTGTCTGGCGCCAGAACGAACATAATCCGATAGAGTTTCTGGCCTCTGATCAGGAGAATCTGATCAAACTGCAAATGCGACTGTTACTGGATCAGGCAAGGTTTGCAGTGATTCAAGCAGATCAGCAACTATTTGAGGATGCGTTACAGCAGGTAGCCTCGGTGCTGCAGCGTTATTTTATGCAAGAGAGTGAAATCGCCATACAGTTACATGACAACGTGCAGGCTCTGTCCGTGCAGAGTGTGCAGATAGACCTTCCGGATCTCTCAGCGACCAGGGCGCTGATTGAGCAGCTTCAGGGCGCGGCACCCGATGTCAGTCCAGCACCGCCAGTGTCAGCACCGCCGCTTGAGCCAGATGCAGCACCCGACGCGCAGCTCTCGCCAGTCACTGAGCCGGGCACCGTGGCTGAGGAGACCGTCGAGTGAAAAAAATTCTGATACTCAGCCTGCTGGCCATGGGCGCCGGATTGTTTCTGGCGCTTCAACTGGCCAACGATCCCGGATATGTTCTGATTGCCTACGGCAGCTGGACTTTTGAAACCAGCGTGTTTGCGCTGCTGGTGTTGATTGTGGTGATCACACTCGTGCTGAGGCTGACCTATCTGCTGCTGGCCTGGCTGAATCCCGCAAGATTTTTTCGTAAAACCGACAAACAAACCACTGCAACAAAGTGATCTGAATGACTCGCCCGACAAGCGCAAAACAACTAAGGTCGTGCCCGGATAATCAACCCGATAAGGCTCGCTCAGAAGTTCAAAGAGGGTGGGGCAGCAAGGTCGTGCATGGGATCAATCAGGCCACGTAGTCTGTTGTTGAGGGGCACCCGAAACAGCGCGAGCACTGTCCGAGTCCCGAGTGGCGCAGCCGCGAAGGTCGAGTTGCGCAGCGCCGGGTGCCCCTCAACAGCAGGTGGCCGATCCCATGCACGACCTTGCTGCCCCGCGCGACTACCACTAACTATCCAAAATCTTATAGACCTAGCTGCCCCCAAAGTTCATCAACACGCTTCTTGACCGCAGCATCCATCACTATCGGTGTCCCCCACTCACGTGTTGTTTCACCCGGCCACTTGTTTGTTGCATCCATGCCAATCTTGGAACCCAGCCCCGACACTGGCGATGCAAAATCCAGATAATCAATCGGTGTGTTCTCAATCAACACCGTATCCCGTGCCGGGTCCATGCGCGTGGTCATTGCCCAGATCACATCATTCCAGTCACGGATATTCACATCATCATCAGTCACAATCACAAACTTGGTATACATAAACTGCCGCAGGAATGACCACACCCCCATCATCACGCGCTTGGCATGCCCTGGGTATTGTTTACGAATGCTGACGATCGCCAGGCGGTAAGAACAACCTTCCGGCGGCAGATAAAAATCAATAATTTCCGGATACTGCTTTTGCAGCAAAGGCACAAACACTTCGTTCAGAGCCACGCCCAGCATAGCTGGTTCATCGGGCGGACGGCCGGTGTAAGTACTGTGGTAAATCGGATCTTTGCGATGAGTGATTTTTTTAACAGTGAATACCGGGAATTTATCAACTTCATTGTAATAGCCGGTGTGGTCGCCAAATGGGCCTTCGTCTGCCAGATCATTAGCTTCAATCACCCCTTCCAGCACAATTTCCGCACTGGCAGGCACCTGAAGGTTATTGGTCAGGCACTGGATGACTTCCGTTTTACTGCCCCGCAGCAAGCCGGCAAATGCATACTCTGACAAGGTGTCCGGGATCGGTGTCACGGTGGCCAGAATGGTTGCCGGATCAGCACCAATCGCGATGGATACTGGGAATGGCTCACCCGGGTGTTTCAGTTGCCAATCTCTGAAATCCAGCGCGCCGCCACGATGCGATAACCAGCGCATGATCAGCCGGTTTTTGCCAATCACCTGCATACGATAGATGCCCAAATTCTGCCGGTCTTTCTCGGGCCCGCGGGTAATCACTAGCGGCCATGTCACCAGGGGACCGGCATCACCCGGCCAGCAGGTTTGCACGGGCAGAAAGGACAGATCCACGTCTTGCTCATTGATCACCACATCCTGGCAGGGCGCGGATTTGCGCACATTGGGCGCAATGTTCAGCACTTGTTTCCAGGTCGGCAGGTTTTCCCAAAGATCGCGCCAGCCTTTAGGCGGCGTTGGCTCTTTCAGAAACGCCATCAGTTTGCCGACGTCACGCAGCCCCTGCACATCCTGTTGCCCCATCGCCAGCGCAATGCGCCGTGTGTTGCCAAACAAATTGCCCAGCAAGGGCACCTTGGAACCAATGGGATTTTCAAACAACAGCGCCGGGCCACCCGCACGCAGCGTTCGGTCACAAATCTCGGTGATTTCCAGATTGGGATCCACCGGAACGGAGATGCGTTTTAATTCGCCCTCCGCTTCCAGCAGCGCAATAAACTCACGAAGATCTTTGAATGACATCAGCGGGTTTCCTCATTATTTACAGAACGGCAATCGTCAATCACTCTTGGATTTTT
>JBFZEG010000200.1:0-10379 GCA_041306975.1 Gammaproteobacteria bacterium
TGTGTTTAGATATCTTGATAAAATAAGATTGAACTCTTTTTGGGAGTATATTAACGGAAAGAAATATGCACTTAAAATTGACTTGTTTGATAAAAATGACATTGAAAGAGAATGTATTGTAGTATTTGTTTGTCATTCAAAATCAAGAACTTTTGATATAATTCATGTAGAGTTCGCTTCTGTTGAGAATTATGAATGGCACGAACTTAGCGACGGTTCAAAGTATAGGGAAGCTGTAGATATTTCTAAGCCTGATGTATGGGAGAATATTTCTGAGTTTTCAACTTATAGCATAAAAGCTAAGATTCAGAAATACTTGCAGGAAGGAGCGAAAGCGTATGGTGTTAAGAATTACATTCGTGCCTATCATGATTTAGAAGGTTATAAGTAACAGTTTTTTGAATAAAAAGGAGAATATATGTTTGGGTTTCTAAAGAAGAATTTAAAAAATAGAGATGATGTAATTAATTCAATTCATAAAACCATAATTACGCTTTTGCCTGAAAAAAAATATGAGAAATTCTCAAGCGGATATATTTTTTTGTGGAATGACTTTGAAGGCTCTGGTTGGAGCGAAGGTTATAATACTCCTCTGTCAATGTTGTCTTTTAAAGTTACCGATATCTTAGGTGCGCATGGGGTTTTTTTTGATGATATATTTATTCCAGCAAGCGAATTGGAAAGAAGCCGTTATATCTCTCTATATTGCAATGAAGTTCATCGTTATTTGCTCAGAGCTTGTCCGAAATATGTAAATCTAAAATTCATAAATGAAAGTCTATCGGGTTAGATCAAAGCTTATTTAAACCAGATGCTTTGAATCAAACTATCAAGACTGCGACTGAACCTGCATTTAACCCTGTTCACCCTTACCAAGAAACCAAAGTAAGCCCATCATTACAACGCTGAAAACACGCCAAACCCAATGTCTTTTCACGGGACAATTAGCTAGCATCTGGCTAAGATAGACTCAGTTTTCAGCTGTTTTTTTGCTAATTTATTTAATTTAAGCGATTGTAAATATATGATTTAATTACCTTTTTAGGAATAAAACCACACTTACCTGTAGCATAACTAGTAGCATAAGAGCTAAAAACACGAATATCCTATTGATATTATTACTACTTTCCGTGATCGCATCACTTGAAAATCCTCGTGTCGGTGGTTCGATTCCGCCCCTGGGCACCAAATACAAAAAAAGCCTCGCGTTAGCGGGGCTTTTTTATTTGGGGAGCCGGGGGCGGATGAGAAGCACCGATGTGGTTCGACCGATTGCGCAGCAATCAGCAACGAGCGCGCCAGCGCGAAGCCCGCAGGGGACAAACAGCCCTAAGGCTGTTTGTATTATTCCGCCCCTGGGCACCATAAATGTCAGATTTCCTCACTTTTATTTCCACACCCCAAATCCTGTAGCATAGCTTGTAGCATAACTGTCAATGGCCAATAAAATTGACCCACATACCTTCATTTAGCTCACCGGTTATTACTTCAATTCTGTTCATTCCTCGACACTCCTTAAGCCTAGTGCTATGCCTAGGTCTTAACAACAAACAAAGTGTCCGGTTTAATTAGACCACTACAAGCATCACATAGCCTTTGCTAGGCACTCAACACCTGCCTGAACACCTCCACCGCTATCCGCATCTCCTCGCGGCTGCCCAACGAGATGCGGGTGTGCGTCTCCTGGAAGGGCGGGAAATCACGTCCCAACTGGATCTTCTGCGCCAGGCAGGCATCGCGGAAGGCCGGTGCCGAGCGGTGCAGATTCACGAACAGATGGTTGGTCTGCGAGTCAGGCACCGTACAGCCCAGTTCGCGCAGTGCAGCGGTGGTGAAGGCACGAATCTGCGCGTTCTCTTCCCGTTCCCAGTCCAGATGATCCTTGTCCTGCAGCGCCGTCACGGCGGCCACAGCGGCCAGCATGCTGACATCACCCATGCCCCAGGCAAGTTGAATGTTGCGCAGCGTCGCCTCCTGCCCCATCGCATAGCCGATGCGCATTCCAGCCAGGCCGTGGGCTTTCGAGAACGACCGTGTAATAAATACATTGGCAAACTCAGCGGTCAGCGGCAGCGCAGTCTGCATCAGGGACGGGGCGACATAGGCAATATAGGCCTCGTCGATCAGGATGTGGGTGTCGGGGGAATCGCGCATGATCTGCCGCACGAAACTTTCCACGGCGGCGGCGGAGTGCACAGTACCAGTGGGGTTGTTCGGATTGCAGAAGTACACAAGTCCAGCCCCTTTGGCGGCAGCCGCCAGCCCACCGAGATCTACGGCCATGGACGAATCCACGGGCACCGACCGAATCTCGTAGCCCAAGGCCCGCGCCGTGCCTTCACTGGTGGCGTAGGTCGGGCCGACAGTCGCCAGCGGACGCTCGGCAGAACAGAAGGCATGCACGGCGCCTTCCAGCAGCGGCGTGGAGCCGGTGGCCAGCAGGATGTTGCGCGTAGTCAAACCATAGGTGTCGGCCAGCGCGGCCTGCAGTTCGTTTACATGATCGGGGGAATAGCCGCGGCCGATCCGGTGGTTTGCGTGCGCGCGGATGGCTTCCAGGGTCTTCGGCCCGGGCCCGCGGGCACTTTCATTCTGATTGAGTTGCATGATGCCGTTGTCATACACGCCGGCAAGTGCGGCCTCCCGCGTCTGCGCCTGAGCGCTTCGTGCCGTCAGCCCCGCGCCGGCCAGCAGGCTGGCGGCGGTGCCGATGCCCAGAGTGGTAATCAATCCGCGTCGAGTCATCTTCATAGCGTCCTCACTCGCCGCTACGCGCGGCTCTGGTTGTTGTAAACGACAGTCGTTGCCTTGCCATTGATTCAGTCAGATCTTGCGGATCTCATCACCCACAGCCACCTGGCCTGCGCTGACAACCTTGGCGTTAATACCACGCAGGTTGAGTTGTTTACCCTGATCGGAATTTACAAACTCGACTGCGTCGCGGCCAAAACGTTCAGCAAATTTGCGACATCCCAGGTGCGGCTCCGCAGTGACTTCGATGACCGCTGTACCAATCATCAGACGGGTGCCCGCTGGCAGATTCTGCTGGCTAAGGTCCAGGTCAACATAAAACTGATCACCCGCCAGCGGCCACTGCGCCTGATCGGCCGCTATCGCAGTGATCGCCCGCAGATTCATCAGGTTAAGCTGCATATCCACATTGGCTGCTTTATGCGGCGCCTTCCACTGACCACGTTGCTTCCAGCTGTCACCTGTCAGACCGTCGGTGGTATTGAGCTCACAGGACTGTAGCACTTTTCTTTCGCCGGGGCGCGGGCGGCAGACAATCATGCCGACTCTGCCGGCGTGCGCCGGCGCCTGCACAATGTTATGCATGCAGGCCCGAAGTTCAGCCAGGGTTTTGTGTTGAATAAAGCCGTCTAGCGAACCCTGAAGGTTCATAGGCAGATTCCTCATATATCAATGGTGTCGGACGCAGTTCAGAGCTGCGGCGCCGTTAACCCCTGCACACCCACCAGCGCCAGCGTCAACAGAAACGCCAGCTGTGGACCCAGATGTGCATTAGTCGGATCAAACCACTCCTCGGTTGAATGTGCGCCGCCACCCGATCCGCCACCACCAATGGTGATGGCAGGAATACCCAGCGACATCGGCATATTCGAATCAGTACTGGAGGTCTGCAGACCCTGCACCGGGGAACCGACGGCAGCAAACGCCAGCGCGGCCACCTGCACCAGCGCGTGATCGGGTGAGGTGGTCCCGGTGGGCCTGTCTCCGATCAGCCGGAAGTTCACGGTGATCTGGCCTTTTTCCGACCCGCCATCAACATTCCAGCGGGCGTTCTCCTCATCAACAGCCCGTTGCACAACCTGCCTGACCTGTGCCTCCAGCTTCGCCAGTTCGGCGGCGTCATTCGAGCGCATATCCAGCTCAAACATCGCGTCCTGCGCGATTGAATTGACTGATGTGCCACCACTGACCGTCCCCACGGTAAAGGTTGTACGGGGCTGCTCTGGCACCTGCAGATCACCTATATTGGCGATTGCCCGACCCAGCGCATGTGTTGCGCTGACCAGCCCGAACGCGCTGAAGGAATGACCACCGGGGCCGGTGAACTCGACGGCAAAGCGGCGACTGCCAGTGCCACCATTGGTAATACGCGTGACACCGGAACCATCAATAGAGACAAAGCCGTCAATCTGCGGGAAGTCGCGAAAAATCGCCTTGACGCCTCGTAAGTCGCCGGGGCCTTCCTCACCCACGTTGCCAACAAACATAATGTCGCCGACAGTTTCGATACCGCTGGCATTAATGGCGTCAATCAACGTCAACAACGCCGTCAAACCACGCCCATCGTCGCTGATACCCGGCGCATAGTAGCGGCCATCACGAATTTCAACACTCAGATCAGTGTCCATCGGGAACACGGTATCCAGGTGCGCAGCAATCACAAACAACGGGCCATCACCGCTGCCGCGGCGAATGCCAATCACATTGCCTTCGGTATCGATGTACGCATCGGGTAATCCGCGGTTAAGCATTTGCTGCAGATAATACTCGGCGCGGCGTTGCTCCTGAAATGGCGGCGCCGGAATCTCTGTCAGACGCACCTGTTCTGCCAGCGTCTCAGGCTCATTTGCTTCGATCTCAGTCAGTGCTGTCTGTACGCGAGGGTCGCTCAGCAGCAACCTGAACTGCTCAGAAACAGGCTCTGTGACCGTCACCGGGCCGGATGCGGGCTGGGCAGAGGCGCCAGCAATCCACAGCATCATGAAGCTTGCGTACAACATAGGCGCTAAACATCGTTTGTTTACAAAAGGCATATCACTGACTCCGGCAATTGAACTCGCTTGAAAGTGCTCAAGAGTAACGGATTGCAAGCGGAATTTCATGTGTAACAAAACCTACCCGGACTACAGGCTCAGACTGAAGCACACGCGTTAACATGCTGTATCAATTGCGCCAATGTGCTTAATAGCTTTAAATACTGGCTCCGGAATCTCGGACAGTCCAACCAAGCCTTCACAGGAGCCGTTACATGAGAACCAAACTTGCAGTGTTTACCGGATTTATCGCCGCCCTGAGCCTTTCGGCAGCGCTGTTTGCACAGCAATCTGCCGCACCCGAGGGCGCGCAGGTCTATATCGTCTCCCCTGCCAACGGCGACACGGTTGGTCAGACCTTTACTGTGGTATTTGGTTTGAGCGGCATGGGCGTTGCACCTGCTGGCGTGCCCTTGCCCAATACAGGGCATCACCACCTGTTGATCAATGCAGACCCGCTGCCGGATCTGACCCAGGCGCTGGGCGCTGATGTTATGCACTTTGGTATGGGGCAAACGCAGGCCACCCTGACACTGGAACCTGGCACGCATACTTTGCAGCTGGTGCTGGGCGACCATATGCATGTGCCACACAACCCGCCAGTGATGTCCGAAAAGATCACCGTTACCGTCAGATAACTCTTTGATCAGCGGTTGACAGTACCCGGCCGATGTTTATCGGCCGGGTACTTCATCCCAACATGGCCGCTTCAACGATCCTCAAAGTCTGTTTATCAGCTGCAGCAACCGCAAAAAATACCGGGTTGAGCAGGCTGTCTTTTGTGTTGTATGAAAGACTTTCCAGAGTTGCCTGCAGGACATCACCGCCGGCGCCACGCAATACAGCGTGAGCGGCGGCCGTGTCCCACTCCGAGGTGGGCGCCAGTCGCGGATACACGTCAGCGCGACCTTCAGCTATCAAACAAATTTTTAATGAACTGCCCATATTCAACAGCTCCATCTGCGGATAACTCTGCTTAAGCACGTAAAGAAATCTTTCCAGTAACTCCCCGCCATGACGACGACTGGCAACGATGCGCAAGGCTGGGGTTGAAGAACGGCCAGGCGCGGCCATTGTGCTGACATGGATGCGTTGCCAGTCTTGTCCTAGTTCGCAGCGCCACGCTTGTTGCACAGTGTCACACAGGCCCAAATAACTGATGCCCGTCACCGGAACATGCACCACGCCGAGCACGGGTTTTCCATCCCTGATCAACGCGATATTGACGGTAAACTCACCGTTCCGGCTGATGAATTCCTTGGTGCCGTCTAGTGGGTCTACCAACCAGTAAGTAGCCCAGCGTTGGCGGATAACAAATGGTACGTGCGCCGACTCCTCCGACAACACCGGAATATCCGGTGTCAGTGCTGACAGCGCATCCACAATCACCCGGTGTGCCTGCAGATCAGCCTGCGTCAGCGGTGACTGGTCGGGCTTATTGCTGACGTCAACTAAGCCCGGGCTCAGGTACACCGCCATAATCCTGTCAGCCGCCTCAAGCGCAATGTTGTTGATCGTTTGCAGCAATTCGCGCGTCAGGAGCATAATGGTTCTCAATTTATTGTCTGTCACGGATTCTACCTGATGCTGGATTGGTCTGACATCGACACTGTGTTGTTCGACATGGACGGCACCTTGCTGGATTTACATTTTGACAACTACTTCTGGGAAACGCTGGTGCCCACCCGATGGGGAGAGCGCATCGGCCTGACACCCGAACAGGCGTGGCTGGAACTCGGCCAGCAATACCGCGCTGTGCACGGCCAACTGAACTGGTACTGCATTGATTTCTGGACACAAAAACTTGGACTGGATATTCAGCAGCTTAAAGAACAGATGCGCCACAAGATAGCCATTCGCCCGAATGTTCATGCATTGCTGCAGGGGTTAGCTGCACACAACAAAAAACTGTTTCTGGTCACCAATGCCCATCCGGGCAGCCTGCGCATAAAAATGGAACACACCGGATTACACCAGCACTTTGACCACATTGTGAGCTCACATACGCTGGGTCTGGCCAAAGAAAACCATGGTTTCTGGCAACGACTGCAGACTCTGCACCACTTTGAACCCGGGCGCTCTGTGTTGTTTGATGACAACCTGCACGTGTTACGACAGGCGCGCGCAGAGGGAATTAAACACCTGTTTGCCATACGCCAGCCCGATAGCCAGCGCCCCCCCTTGTATTCCGATGAATTTGTCCATATTGAAGATTTTGCGGACATACTTCCGCAATCAACGGCATGTACTCTTCAGAGATAAACTGCAGTGACGAGCAACGACAACAACAGCAGCGACAACAGTTCACCCGGCAAGGTACGGCTCGACAAATGGCTGTGGGCTGCACGCCTGTTTAAAACCCGCGCACTCGCCAAAGAAGCCATTGAAGGCGGCAAGATCAGCATTGACGGACATAAACCCAAACCTGGCAAGGAAATCGCAGCCGGAACAGTACTCAGTGTGCGGCAGGGTTGGGACGAAAAAACTTTATGGGTGATTGCGTTGTCTGAACAAAGACGCAGCGCTTGCGAGGCGCAATTGCTGTATTCGGAATCCGAAGACAGCCGTATAAAACGTGAGGCGCTGGCAGAACAACGCAAATTTCAGGCAGCAGGCCTGTTTGCACACGACAAGCCTGACAAAAAGGAACGCCGTCAGCGCCAGGCGATGAAGGCCCGTCATGAGTAGTGGGCATGCTTTGCGTTGGTAGGCACTCCGCCGGATATTTGGCATAATGCCGGCACTTTCAAAGACGAAACCAAAAACCACTGAGTGAATTCCACAGAAACGAATTCATCAAAATCATACCGCCCGATGCTTGTTTTAGTATTGAGCAAAGGCGGTTAACAGGACGCAGGGCATGACAAATCAGGGCAATCATTCTATTTCCCACAACATTATCGCTGAAAAAAACCGCACCATTTACCGCAATCTTTCCCCAAGTCAGTTAATCGAGATGGCTGTACAGCGCCAGGAAGGACATCTGGCAGATAACGGCGCGCTGGTTGTTGAGACAGGTAAGCGCACCGGACGCAGCCCAAAGGATCGTTTTATCGTCAAAGAACCCAGCAGCGAGCAGCAGATTGACTGGGGTGTGGTTAACCAGCCGTTTGCTGCGGATAAATTCGACGCGCTGTGGGCACGTGTTAACGACTTTCTCAGCGATAAAGATTTGTTTGTGGCAGATCTGCATGTCGGCGCCGACCCTGATCACTACATCCCGGTGCAGGTAAACGCTCAGTATGTGTGGCACTGCCTGTTTGGCACCACACTGTTTATTAAAGCCAATGATCACTACAACCCCAAAAACAAGGCACAGTGGCAGATACTGAGTGCCCCCGACTTTGTTTGTGACCCTGAACGCGATGGCACCAACAGTGACGTGGCGGTAATTCTGAATTTTGCTCAGCGTAAAGTGCTGCTGGCCGGCGCACGTTATGCGGGTGAAATGAAAAAATCCATGTTCTCGGTACAGAATTTCCTGTTGCCTGAACATGATGTGCTGCCCATGCACTGCTCAGCCAATGTTGGTGAGTCCGGTGATGTGTGCCTGTTTTTCGGACTCTCTGGTACTGGCAAAACCACGCTGTCTGCTGATGAAGAGCGTTTTCTGATTGGTGACGATGAACATGGCTGGGGCAAAGGCTCGGTCTTCAATCTGGAAGGCGGCTGTTATGCCAAATGCATCAACCTGAGCCAGAAAAATGAACCAGTCATCTGGGATGCCATCAAGTTTGGAGCAGTCATCGAAAACGTCACCATCGACGCACAAACCCGCACTGCAGATTATGCCGATACGCACCTGACAGAAAACTCACGCGCCTGTTACCCACTGACGCATATCCGACAACGTGTAGAAACAAACCGCGCCGGCGAGCCAAAATCCATTGTATTTCTGACCTGTGACCTCACCGGCGTGCTGCCACCGGTATCCATACTGTCACCGGAGGCTGCCGCTTATCACTTTCTCAGCGGTTACACAGCACTGGTCGGCTCAACCGAGGTTGGCTCGGGTGACGGCATCAAGTCCACTTTCTCCGTGTGTTTTGGCGCACCGTTTTTCCCACGGCCTGCCGGTGTTTATGCAGATCTGCTGATCAAGCGCATCGCTGAATTTGACAGCCAGGTGTACCTGGTAAACACCGGCTGGACCGGTGGCCCGCATGGCATCGGCAAACGGTTCAGTATTCCGGCAACACGCGCCGTGCTTCATGCCATTCAAAGTGGTGCGCTGCGTGATGCGCCCACACAACATCTGCACGGCATCAATCTGACTATTCCAACCGCCGTTCCCGGTGTCGACAGCGCCTTGCTGAACCCGCGTAACACCTGGTCTGATCCGGCCAGATATGACGCCAAGGCCGCAGATCTGATCAATCAGTTCTGTACAAATTTCAAACGCTTCAAGGTGTCTGAGGCCATTGTGGCCGCAGGGCCGCAACTCAGTTAAGGTCGACACATCTTGTCAACACTTGTACAAGGCGGCAGCATGACCGCCAACACAACCGCAGTAACCTTCACCAGCGCGCTGGACAGATTTGATCTGCCGGTGTTCAAGCCGGAGTGGGCACAAATACGGCGCGGCATTGAAAAAGAAAGTCTGCGGGTAAGCCCACAAGGACGACTGGCACAGACTGCGCATCCGCTGGCGATGGGTTCTGCGCTGACGCACCCTTACATCACCACCGACTACTCAGAAGCGCTGATTGAGCTGATCACGCCGGTGACGCAATCAGCGGATGAGTGCATTGCATTCCTGACCGACATCCACAAGTTCACCTATGACAATCTGCCGGCGGGGGAACGGCTGTGGGTATCGAGCATGCCCTGTTTGCTCGAAGGCGAAGAACAAATCCCGCTGGCTCAGTACGGCAGCTCGAATACCGGCAAGTTGAAGACGCTGTATCGTGAAGGCCTGGGGCATCGTTACAGTCGCAAGATGCAGACGATTGCGGGCATTCATTACAATTTCTCCATGCCGGAAACGTTCTGGCAGGACTACCGCGCAGTACTGGGGTCAGAAGAGCTTTTGCAGGACTTTCAAACCCGTCATTATCTGCGCCTGATTCGCAATTACCATCGCTACTCCTGGATGCTGGTATACCTGTTTGGCGCCTCGCCAGCCGTCTGCAGTTGCTTCACTGCCGGGCGTGAGCATGATCTTGAGACACTGGATCAGTTTACGCTTTACAAACCTTATGCCACGTGTCTGCGCATGGGTGACCTTGGTTACAGAAGCGATGCGCAGCGTGCGATTTATGTGTGCTACAACGATATCAACAGCTATATCGACAGTCTGTATTCGGCACTGTCAACATCTTACCCGGCCTACGAAACCATCGGCCTTGAAAAAGACGGCAGAAAACTGCAGATCAATACCAATCTGCTGCAATTGGAGAATGAGTTCTACGCGACTATTCGCCCGAAACGCGTTGGCGAAGGCAAGCGACCACTGCAATTGCTTAAAGAGCAAGGCATTCAGTATGTGGAAGTGCGCGCGCTGGATCTGAATCCGTTTCTGCCGGTTGGCATTGATAGCGAACAGATACACTTTCTGGATGCGTTTCTGCTTTACTGCCTGCTCGCTGACAGCCC
>JBFZEG010000203.1:0-2556 GCA_041306975.1 Gammaproteobacteria bacterium
TGTGTTGTTCATATCAGCGCCAGGTCTTTTTGCGTTTCCAGCGTTTTTCGCCGCGGTCACCACTGTTGCCGTGACCCAGGTAGAACTCGCGGATATCATCGGAATTGAGTAATTTTTCTGCGCTGCCGGCCATCACAATGCGACCAATCTCCAGCACATAACCATAATCTGCAGCCTGCAGCGCCACCTGCGCATTCTGCTCGACCAGCAGAATGGTGACACCCTGCTCGCGGTTAAGGCGGCGCACAATGGTAAATATCTCCTGCACCAACAGCGGTGACAAACCCAGCGATGGCTCATCCAGCAGCATCAGCGTCGGGCGTGACATCAGCCCGCGACCAATCGACAGCATCTGCTGCTGACCACCGGACATGGTGCCGGCAGGCTGATTGCGCCGCTCACGCAGAATGGGGAAATAGTCATAGACCATATCGATATCTTTGGCGATTTCAGCGCGATCATTGCGCGTGTACGCGCCCATTGCCAGATTTTCTGCCACGGTCAGGAAGGGAAATACCTCCCTGCCCTCCGGCACGTGTGCCAGACCTTTTTTCACCAGCTCATCGGGCTCTTTGCCGTCGATACGGTCGCCGTGAAACAGAATCGCACCTTTGTTGGGCGACAACGCCCCGGACACGGTTTTCATCAGCGTGGTTTTGCCCGCGCCGTTGGCACCCAGAATGGTGACAATCTGCCCCTGCGGCACTTCAATGGACACACCGCGCAGCGCCATCACAGGGCCGTAGAAGGTTTCCAGGTTGCGCACTTCCAGCACGTTATTCATGATTTTCCTGCTTGCCCAGATAGGCTTCGATCACACGCGGGTCAGCCTGCACCTGCGCCGAGGTGCCCAGCGCCAGCGCTTTACCCTCGGCAACCGCCAGCACGCGCGTTGACACACGGGAGACCAGACTCATGTCGTGTTCTACCATCAATACCGTCAGCCCCAGATCTTTTTGCATGTCTTCGATCCACCAGGCCATGTCGATGGTTTCTTCCACACTGAGGCCAGAAGCCGGCTCATCCAGCAGAATCAGTTTGGGCTCGGACGACAAGGCACGGGCGATCTCCACCAGTTTGCGTACACCGTAGGGCAATCCAGCGATGAGTTTGTCGCGGTAGGCTGCCAGTTCCAGAAAGTCGATCACCTCTTCAACAATGCGGCGGTCTTCACGTTCGGCGCGGCGCACTTTGGGCAGAAACAGCATGTCCTCATACCAGCGTGTGCGGCGGCGCGAGTGGCGGCCAATCAGCAGGTTCTGCAATACCGAGGAATGGTCAAACAATTCAATATTCTGGAAGGTACGGGCAATGCCGATGCCGGCAATATCGTGTGCCGGCAGGCGGGTGATATCACGACCATCAAACATAATGCGCCCGGCCGTGGGTTCATACAGCCGGCTGATCAGGTTAAAAATGGTGGACTTGCCGGCACCGTTGGGGCCGACAATGGTGAATACCTCGCCGGGCTCCACGCTAAAACTGATGTTGTCGACGGCTTTGACACCGCCAAAGTGGATGGATAATCCCTCAACCTGCAACAGGCTCATCGCATGCGCTCCGTTTTCAGGTAGGTACGGGTGCGGCGGAACATGCCCTTGCGGTACAACGGAAACAGCTCCAGCCAGGTGCGCAGACGTATCCAGATTCCGTAAATGCCACGTGGCTCATAAATGATCATCAACAGAATGATCAACGCAAACACCGCCGTGTCCATGCCCGGATACGCACCCAGATTAAACGGTGTGCTGGAATTGATAAACGAGCGTGACATGGAAATCATCTGTGGCAACAGCACCACCACAAACGCCCCAAAAAATGCGCCATGCATGGAACCCAGCCCACCTACCACAACCTGCAGCAACAAGGTGATGGAGATCAGCACCAGAAAACTTTCGTAGTTTACCGCCTGTGCCTGATGCGCATACAAGGCTCCGGCCAGCCCGGTAATGGCACAGGACAGCGCAAAGGACACGGTTTTGGCGCGCGGCACGTTGACGCCCAGCGCGCGGGCTGACACCTCACTGTCACGCACCGCCAGAAACGAGCGACCGGTGGGCGAGCGCAGCAGATTAGCGTAGGCAATGGTGACAATTATCAACACCGTCAGACACAGGTAATAAAACGCTCTGGGCGTGCCATAGCGGTCAATCATTAGTCCAAAAAACTCGATGGGTGGCGCAAACAAGCCCGCAATTCCCCCGGTCACCGGTGTGGCAACAATGGCAACATCCTCAATGATGATGCTCAGCGCAAGGGTGGCGATGGCCAGATAAATGCCACTCATACGCCCCAGTGGGCGAGCGATCAACGCCCCTGCCAGTCCACTGATCACCCCGCTGGCAATCAAGGCAGGCACAAACGGCCAGCCGCGCAGCATCAGAGCCAGATGTGAAAATGCCCCAATCGCCATAAATGCCGCATGTCCCAGACTTACCTGCCCGGTATGTCCGGCGCTTAACATCAAGCCCAGCCCGGCCAGCGACCAGATCAGCACCGAGGTTAACTCGCCCACATAATACGCACTGATCACCCAAGGCATGACCAGCGCCGCCA
>JBFZEG010000003.1:0-11256 GCA_041306975.1 Gammaproteobacteria bacterium
CCGTTAATCATGCGCTCCTTCTGCATGCCCAAAGACATATCCTCTATCGCCGTCTGCATGGCTTTCATCGATTCCAATGAAGAGAACTGTGCCAACTGCGACACAAACGCTTCGTTCGCCATCGGGCTTAGCGGATCCTGGCTTTTCAACTGAGTGGTGAACAGTTTCAGAAAGGCGTCGCGGCCCAGTGCCTGATCGGTTGTCTGCGGCGCATACTTTTGCTCCAGCACGCGCTCGGTGGTCATGATGTTCGATGGTAATGAGACACTTTGGCTCATGGTTTATCTCCGGAATTTACTTAGGCTTTTGCGATCTCAAGGGTTCGCATCATCAGATCTTTTGAGGTTTTGATGACCTCTACATTGTTTTGGTAGCCTCGGGAGGCATCGAGCATTTCAATCATTTCCTCGACCTCGTTCACGTTGGAACCCCACACATACCCGAGCTCATTGGCCTGAGGGTGACCCGGGGAATACATTTCCTGAAGCGGACGCGCATCATCTTGAATCCGATCAATCCTGACACCGCCAGTGGCCTGCATCGCATTTCTGACCGCTGTCTGATCCAGAATGGTCTGGAAAACCGCGCGCTTACCACGAAAGGCCTCAGCCTCCGATCCCGCCACGACACCACTGTTGGCGATGTTGCTGGCGGTGGTATTCATGCGGACCAATTGAGCACTTAGCCCAGAGCCCGCGATATCCATAATCCGATCTAATGCCATGATTAATCTCCTCTGATTGCCTTACGCAGTCCGCTGATGCGATTCTCCAGAAACTGCAGTGACGCCTGGTACTCAGCGGCAGCACGTCCGAACTTAGCCTGCTCAACGCCCATCTCCACGGTGTTGTTGTCCACACTGGGGTTCAGAGGCACTCTGTAGACGACGGCTCCACTGGCGATGTTCGACTGTATCGGGGACATTCGCATATGGTTACCTTGTGTCGCCGTGAGATTGACCTGACTGCCGGCACGCTTCATGGCGGCGGCAAAATCAAGGTCACGGGCGCGGTAATTAGGCGTCGCCGCGTTGGCAATGTTTTGCGACAGCAATTCCAACCGCGTGTTGCGCATCTGGAGAGCCTGCTCGTTCAGCCCAAAGTAATCCTTGATCGTCGACATTGTTGTTGCCTCTGTTGAATCTGTTACAGATAGTGTTTAGCACGAGCCGTGCCAACAGCAGCCACTTGTACATAATTAATATATATTCATTAATTTCAACAACTTAAATAGTTATTTCTACACAGCCTGATACGGGGTCTGTGTCCCTTGAACAAGAGAAAATCTGCTATCGATCAAAGCGGCAAGAATCTGGCAAGACAACGCCACTTTGACTTGTGAAAACCACACGCCGTGCGGGTTGCATAAGCGGCGCGATTGGTGTAAAAAAATTGCATGCACAATTTAATCCATCACTTAATCACCCTATGCCTGACGCTTGCTGTTCTTCTCAGCACACGGGGCGGCTTGGCTGCCGAACCCTCAACGCGCGAGCTGATGACCGCGCAACTGCTGGAATGGGTATCGAGTACCGAGGGTATTGAGGGATCAGAAATAACAGTGTCCGCGCTGGACGGGCGTGTTCGAGTGCCCGAATGCCTGGATGGTTTTGAGTTCAGTTTTCCGTTTAATGACAAAAGTACCGTGCGAGTCTCCTGTTCTTCGCCAAGCTGGTCGGTGGTGACCCGGGTCACCTTTGAACGTCCCCCACCACGCGCCCCTGTCCAGGCCAACAATCCACCGTCACAAATGACCTATGCGTTGGTCGCGGCCAGACCGGCCGGCCATATTTTATCGGCCACAGATGTTGTGCAGGTAACAGAGCCCTCCGCCAGGCGCAGTGCTGGCAGAGCACCGTCGCTCGGTCAAATTGTAGGTGGCCGATTGGCCAGGGATATGTCGTCCGGTGCTGCGCTGCAGGCCGCAGATGTCCAGATTGCCCATCGGGTGCTCACGGTGGTCAGTCCTCTGCAGCGGGGGTCCGCACTGACGGAGTCCAACACGCAGATGATGACTTTTTACGGAACACTGCCGGCCGATGCCGTGACCTCCTTCGATGAGCTGCGACGTATGGTCGCCTCAACTCAGTTGCGGCCCAATCAGCCTTTACGTCTTTCAAGCCTTCGCCAGCTGGCAGATGTCATTCGCGGGGACGAGCTGATTGTGTCGGTCAGCCGCGGCCCTGTCACCATCGAAACACCGGTCATAGCCCTGTCTCAAGGGGTCATTGGCGAGCAAATCGAAGTGCAAAATCCCGAATCCGGCGAGACTTTCCGGGTGATTATTACTGACGTCGGGCGTGCTGAGCCCCGCTGAAAACACTAGGCACCGACGCCAGTAAAAAAATATACTCGCCCCACTAAAGTTCTTGTCAGCGAGTGTCGACATCACTGAGTCAGAACTCGTTTCGTAAACTTTTTAAGAGGTAGTGACGTCATGAACACGGTGCTTCCACCGGATATCAACAAATTAACCGCGCAAACCATCACGGATAAAAACCGGCTGCAAAAGTCTGGTGAAGCTTCCAAAATGGACGCTGCGCGCCAACCGGCTGCGCCAGAGCTGACCGCACAGGTCAGTGATCTTGCACTGTCCGAGAATGTTTTATCAGCCATGAAGTCGGCGGAGTTCGATGAGAACAAAGTCAGACAGATCAGCGATGCCATTCGCCAAGGCAACTATCCCTTGGATGCCCGAAGAATCGCGGAAAGTTTTGTGCCGCTTGAGAAAATGCTGTGATGGCACTGACCGGCCGGTTAATGTCAATCTGTGCGAGCATGCCGCATGAGTGAATTGATGACTCATCTCGACGAGCTGACGGCGGAAGTCGCGGCACTCGAAAGCGCGCTGCAGGCGGAATTCGAAGCGATCAAGGCGCAAGACCTCGATCAACTCGACGCGATCCAGAAAACCAAAGAACAATTATTGCACGCCCTGAGTGATGGTCGTTTTGAGCGCATCGCTGCACTTGTGCAGCAGCAAGTTGATGATCTACCGTCAGGCTTGCCTGAAAAATGGCAGCAGCTGAAAGAGTCGACTCAGGCCAGCCAAACCCATCTCAAACGCAACGAACTGGTTATTCAGCGCAAACTAGCGGTGTTGCGAGAGGCACTGCAGGCGATCTACCAGACCAATGCGCCGCAAAGTCAGCAACTTTACAACCGCACCGGCAAATTAACCGGGCAATCAGGGCAGTCGTGAACGCCCAGCGTACTCATCGCGATTCTTAATCGTCGGATTTTGTGTCACCGGCCATGGGGTCCTCTGCTGACTCAACAGAAGCGGGCTTTTCCCCAATCAGACTATCCACCAGACCACCAGGCGCAGCCGTCTGCACCTTGGCAAACAACGACCCAACAACCTCATTGACCGTCATTCGCAAACGCGCCCGCTCATCGCCTTCAGCACGAATGCTGTCGTAGCCGGCATTGTAAAGGCTTGATACTTCGTGCGACGGTAGCCAGCTGTTAACACTGAGCCTGAGGGTTTTTATGGCCCGGTCATTTTTTGGATTTGCCCGCGGCTGCCCAAACTTGCTGTCATTTTGTCCATCAGCAAACGCGGCCTTGATGGCCTTCAGCAATACGGGGGCATACTGCTCGCGAAATGACTCAAGGTCGCCCTGAACAACGCCTTCAGGCAGATTTTTGCCCGATAACATGTCCCACAGCGCCTTGCCTTCCAAACCATTAAAGGGTGCTGAACTTGCCACGGGCTTGGATGCCGGCTGTTCACCGGGCGTCATCATCTGCCGTGTCGCCTGCTCAATGCTGCTGATTTTTCCAATCGCATACAGCACGAGTATCGCAATCAATATTGAGGAGATGGTCACAAATGTCAGAATAACAAGCGTTGTCATTGTTGCTGTAAACTCCTGCCAAACGCTGCCTGATCGAGGTTATGCCTTATCTGACGCTGCACTGTCTGTGCCTGTTGAGCCTTCTTCGCGCTCCTCATCCCGCAAAAAGCGCAGCACCTCAAAAGGCTCTGCCAACCCCAAATCAAGCCACAATTGATCTGCAACCGCCTGAGTTTGCGCGATCGCTTGCGCGCGACTGATCTTTAACGTCTGATACGCCGCACCCAAGGCAAATATCTTTTCTGCAGAGCGCTCAGGGATATAGGTGTAGGCAAACTCTTCCCCGCTTTTTACCAACTGAAAAGCATCCGCCAGCGGCATAGCGGGAGCTTCGCTGCCCTTGGCAATGGCGATCATCGCCAGCTCCTCGTAGCGTTCTATCTCGCTGGCAGCTTTTGCAAAGGCCGCATCAATATTAGCTCTGCATTTTAATGCGACTCGCACGCAAAAAACGCGATTCTCTCTGGCTGGCGACTCCGCCAATGAGACCGCAAGATCGTAATCTTCTTTCACTTTCTTTTTTAATTTTTCGGACTTTGATTCCCGGCCCCATATCATGCTAATTCCCCACCCCGGTAAGGTGCCTCCAGCAGGGGCCTTAGCTCCTTCAGTGCGGCACTCAGAATCTGGCTGACTCTTGATTCATTGACCCCGATGACGGCGCCAATCTCTTTCAGGTTCATCTCCTCGACATAGTACAGCTTGAGGATCATTTGTCTACGTTCGTCCAGCGTTGCAATTGCCGTGGCGACAACTGATTTGACACTCTCCTCCGCCACATCGTCAAACACATCTTGATGCTTATGCGAGGGGTCAAAGTTGCTTTCATCAACAAATGTCTCGAGCTCAATCGTGTTGAGCTGATTTGCATGATTACGCTGATTCTCGTAGGCATCAATACCTATACCCAACACGTCGGCAACTTCGCGGTGGGACGGCACTCTGCCGAGGCTGTTGGATAATTCCTGGATGACCTCACTGTGCGCCTTGCTATTTTTGATTGCAAGGCGTGATACATCACTCAAGCGTCGCGCTTCATCAATTATCGACCCGCGGATGCGGGCTTTGGCGAAGATCTCAAAACTGACGCCTTGCGCGGGATCATAGTTTTTCTCCGCTTCAATTAATCCCATGGTACCCAGCTGGATCATGTCATCCAACTCCAGATAGGCTGGCACGCGCGGGCGCAGGTGGATAGCAATACGCCTGACCATGCCCAAGTAATGGCTGATCGGCAGGCGATCTTCGCCAAACCTTTGAACATCCTCATAGAGATTTTTTTTCATAGAGTGCTCAGGTTCTCTCCATAAAAAACTGTACACCCCGCGCCGAGAATGCAGGCCCCTTGTGGTTTATCAGGCCGGCCGCGACCTTGCGCACGGCTGTTGTCATCACCGAGGTCGGGGCCAGTTTAACCATCGGCGTCGCTTTACGCCACGACGAATCCACCAGCATCTCGCGTGGTACTGAGCCCACATAATTGAGTTTGGTCGCCAGGAAGTTCTGCACCACCTTGTTCATACTATCGAAAAGCTTTGCGCCTTGTCGCTCATTTTCCACCATGTTTGGCAGGTAGAAAATATCATTCAGCCCCAAGTTGCCGACCATCACCTTCATCAGGCCATACGCGTCAGCGATTGAGCTGAGCTCATTGGTTCCAACCACCACCCGAATCTGGCAACCTTCCAAAAAGCTTAAAACGCTCTGCGAAATGCCAGCGGCGCAATCAACAATCAGCACATCATACTCGTCAGGCAAGCTGGAGAATTGGCTGATGATCTGTGACGAGTCCAGTTGGTTGAGACTGGCGAGCTCGGCCAAACCGCTGGCGCCCGCAATCAGGTCGATGCCATGCGGGGTTTTCAGCACGATCTCCGGCAGGCTGACCAGATGATTGAGCACGTGCCCGATGTTCAGAATCGACTCCGCCCCCAGCCCGATCTGGGCGTTTGCCAGTCCCATATCCGCATCAAAATACAAAACCCTTTGGCCAGACTCCACCAGCGCCATCGCCAGATTGATGGAGAGCGTGGTTTTACCCACGCCTCCCTTGCCACTTGCGATACAGATTGTTTTTGTACTCACATCATCTCCGCTTTGCTTACATGTGTTGGCAGGGTCTGCATGGACCTGAAGGCACTGAGCACCTGGCTGCCAGGGCTGTCGAGCTTGTCGCTGATGCACCTGATAGCATCATCAATAATAGAAGACTTGTCCATGTCCACCAACGGCTGTTCCACGCTGCCACTGTGGCTGCCCAGCATCACCGGCACATCATTCTTGATCAGTGTATGAATCAAAGGCCAGTGAACACTTTGATAATCGATTCGGGTGATCAGGGCAGAAGAGAACGTCAGGCTGCCCTCCCGTGTCACATACTGCAGGTCGTTGACCTGGCTGTCTGCGGCAATCACCAGATGAAAGAACGCCGATGGCAGGCGTTGCTGCAAGCGCAGCAGCTCGCTGGCGTGTAGGTTTGCAGGCAACTCGACGACCAGACTGCATCGACTGATATGCTCATTGATCAGCGTCACCAGCGCCGGGAAATCCGGTGCCGGCAGCGTGTTGACGCCGGCTCTTTGCCCCATGATGCGGATGTTAGACAGCGTGGCTTCGTGCGCCAGCTTGTAGGGCACAAACAGTGCGGCAGGCGCCGTCTGCCCATGGCTCAGCCTTGCAGCCAGCCGCAGACCATTCACGGTCTTGCCCACGCCATGTGCCCCAACCAAAAAATGCACACCCGGCTGCCGGGCAAACGTGGGCGCATCGCGTAATTTTCCGTGAAGCCATGAACGGATTGCAGTAACACACTCCGCATCCTCCGTACACGCAGAGGTAACGCCCACCCATGACTGCAGCAGATCCAAGGGCAGCGTGTTGCCCGCAAACAGTCGCATCAGCCGCAGTGCTGCGGTGTCGGCAGCGCCTGTGACGCGTCTGGCAATTTGCGGCAGCGGTTTTGACTGCTGCTGACGGAGTTCTTCAAGCAGGGATTTGATGTCACCAAATCCAGCATTCATCAAGGCCACAAGATCCTGCGAATCGCGCGCGCTTATCTGCTCTGGCAGCGCTGGCTCATCCGGCAGGTCGGCTTGTTTGCTTGGTGACGCGCTGGCGCCACCGAAATCCTCGACCAAGGACTCGGGTGTGAAGAGTTTGGGCGGGCGAACTTCCGTATCAATGGCAATCACAAACTGGATTTTCCCGTCAACACGTGTATTGGCAATGATCAGCACGTCATCGCCGTATTTGGTGTTTATCTCGCGCATCCCGCGACTCGCATCAACGGCTTCAAATCGTTCAATTCTCATGATTAATTCCTGTCACCTATTGCGCGTTGAGGCCTATTTTTGCGATTACTTTAACATCCTGATCTTCCGGGATCTCGGTGTAGGACAGCACTCGCAATCCGGGAGATCGCACCCGCATCGCCTTCGCCAGCCAAGGCCTGATGCCCGGGGAGACGATCAGCACAGCAGGCACGCCTTTATCTTCGGTCTGGCGTTTTTCGACATCAATGGCTGAAAACAGGTTTTCAGCCAGTTTGGGATCCATCACCAGCTCACCGGATTTGCGGCTCTGCAACAGCGTGTTTGAAATCAAATGTTCTAACTCTGTCTCCAGCGTGATGACGGAGAGTGTCTGGCCCAGTTCAATCAGCGACTGCATCATAAAGCGACCCAGGCGCGGGCGAATCAACGCCGTCAGCTCGTCGGCATCCTTGGTTTTTCCGGACTCCACAACCAGGCTTTCCATAATGCTGCGCATGTCGCGCAGGGGAATATCCTCAGCGATCAGATTTTTCAGCACCTGATTCACCGTGGCCAGTGTCAACTTCTCGGGCACCAAACCATCCATCAGCTGCGGTGATCGCTCTGTTACCTTGTCCAATAACTCACGGGTCTCCTCATGACCTAACAGTTCGGGCGCATTGTCTTTGAGCACCATGTTCACATGGGTGGCAATTGCCGTAGAGGCATCCACCACGGTGTACCCAAGCATGCGCGCATAATCGCGTTGCGCGGGCAAAATCCAATACGCATCCAGACCAAACGCCGGCTCTTTGGTGGCGGTTGCATCCAGGGGGACGGAGACATTACCGGGATTGATCGCAAGATCATGCCCGATTTTCATTTCGCCCTTACCGCGCGCAATACCCCGCAGCAAAATTTTGTAGGCATCGGGCGCAAACTCCAGGTTGTCGCGCACACGGATGGACTGCAGCAAAAACCCAAGTTCTGCGGACAGCTTTTTTCTGACCCCGCGTATTCTGCCCAGCAAGGTGCCACCACCCTCCTGACTGGCCAGCGCAACCAAGCCGTACCCCAGTTCCAGACTGATGGTGTCTGACTGTTCGATATCATCCCAACCCAGCAGATCAGAGGCTTCTGCAGCGGCAGCGCTGGCAGTGACAATCGCTGAGGCATCCTGTTGCTTGACTTGTGAGACCTGCCGCTGAATCAGAAAACCAACACCGGCACAGATGGCAGCAAACAACAGGAACACCAGATGTGGCATGTTCGGAATGATCCCCAGCGTGAACAGGATTGCCGCGGAGATATACAGTGCCTGCGGGTTGGCAAGCTGCATGCTGGATTGCTGCGAGGTGTTTTCAGCGGTTGTCACGCGGGTGACAATGATGGCGGTGGCCAGTGACAGCAGCAGGGCTGGAATCTGTGCGACCAGGCCATCACCAATGGCCAGCAACACATAAATCTCCCCCGCTTCCTGAAAGCTCAGTTGATGCTGGAGCATGCCTACCGTCAGGCCACCAACAATATTGATAAACAAAATCAAAAGGCCGGCAATAGCGTCGCCGCGCACAAATTTAGACGCACCGTCCATCGATCCGAAAAAGTCCGACTCCTGACTGACCTCCTCTCGCCGGGCCTTGGCGGTGGCCTGATCAATCAAACCAGAGTTCAGATCAGCATCAATCGCCATCTGCTTGCCGGGCATCGCATCCAGCGTGAACCGCGCAACCACCTCGGAAACCCGACCTGCGCCCTTGGTGACCACCACAAAATTGATGATGATCAGAATCATAAATATGATAAAACCGACCACATAATTGCCGGCGATTACAAATTGCCCGAAGGATTCAATCACTTGACCCGCCGCACCGGGACCGGTGTGACCGTCGACCAGTACCACCCGCGTAGAGGCCACGTTAAGGCTTAGGCGCAACATGGTGGCCAGCAACAAAATGGACGGGAACGAAGAGAATTCCAGTGGTTTGGTGACATTGATGGCCACCATGATGATCACCAGGCCGATCACGATGTTCAGGGTAAAAAACACATCCAACATCAGCGGGGGAATGGGTAGAATCAGCATACCCATGATGATGAGAATCAGAAATGGTATACCCAAGCCCTGTAAAGTGCTTTTTGAGACCCCCTGTCCAAAAAATGACATCACCATGCTGCCCAATTTAAAATCCTTACTTATTAATTAGTTAACAAATATCGGCCGGTGTTTTTACAACAATTAATTTGCCGCACAAATAACAAAGCAATTAGCACGCCAACTTATTTTAACAATCGGGTAAAGTCATTCTGGACAACTGTCGACTTGAGAACATCAGTAAAGTCATACCCGCCGGGAGGTAAACGTTATGTTGAGTACCAAGAAATCGAAATTCGGCAACGGTAGAGTCTGGTTGTCCATGCTGTTGATGGCAACACTCAGTAGCTGCATCGTCTCTGGCATCGCCGCTGACCGATCCTCACCGGCGTCAGTGATGAACATGCTGGAGGCCGCGGACACCATTCGCGCCACTGGCTATGCGGTGATTAATCTGCAGACCAGCGACCTGCCGGAGCAACGCCGACTGTTGGCGATACGCGCCTCCAGACTGGACGCTTACCGCTCGCTGGCCGAGCAGGTGTACGGCCAGTTCATCGACTCCAGCAGCACCGTCAACGACCTGGTGCTCAGCAACGATTCCTTTCGGGCGCGCGTGCAAGGGGTCATTTACGGCGCGGAGCTGGAGAGCATCACCCCGGTGGGCGCCGACACCTACGAAGTTACGCTCAGCCTGCGCCGCTCCGTGGTAAATGATCTGCGCAAGCTGTACCTGGAATACTCCCGCGAATACCAGGCGTAACCCCGGAGAACACCCATGCCTAGCTTGCCTGCATGCCGATTAATCACTGTACTGGCCGGCGCGTTGCTGTCGATGGCCGCTGGCGCGCAGACGCCTGCAGCGGCCGACAACGACAGCCCCGAAGCCATCCTGGCCGCGCTCAAACACGCGCTGGTGGATGCGGCACAGGAGCAGACTGTCAACGTCATCAGCAGCGCATTTATTGACAGCAGCGGTGCGCTGGTGGAGTCGAACTATTTTGATACAGAAGCAACCGTCAGGGGCGTCAGGGTAACGGAGTATTTGCCGGCGCCTGAAGAAGCGGCCGTTGATCACACCGCCACCCTGCCCGAGAGCCTGCGAAATGCGCGCGACGGCGTATGCGCTGTAGGTGCAACAACGCGGTACCGACCCACGCTGCTGGTGTCTGCCCGCACCGATCTGGGCCAAGGTCGCGTTAACGACGCCGACGCCGATATCATCAAGCAACACGCCCGCACGCTGATGAGTAATCACGCCGCGATCAACGACAATTGGGTGCTGGTTCATGAAGACGAGTTGGCCAGCGGACTCAGCCAGTACGACCGGCTGCTGACCGGGATGGTACCGTTTGACAATGCCGACTACGCGCTACAGTGGTCACTGAGCAAAACACCACCCACACGCAATGACGGCAGGGTGCGCCAACTGGTACAACAAGGCATCAGCGGCACGCAGACCGCGGCACAATACGCACGCTCAGCGGCCAGATACCTTGCCGAAGCCAACCCGATTGCGCCGCTTAACCTGCCCGCCAGTGACCCGGCAGTCACGCTGTACCACGAACTGACACTGATCAACCGACGCACTGGAGCCACGTTGCACACACACGTGTTTGACGTCACGCTGCCAGCGGCAGACAGTCAGTTGCGCCGCAGCCCGCCGCAACTGGCCAGCGATGTCACACGCGATCTTGTGCCACAGCTTGACGACTTTTTTGAAGAACTGGAGGCGGCGCATGCCTGCCAGTTGCGGCAATTTGCCGTGCTGCCGGCGGTGGGTAGTCAACCCGACAGCCCAACACAAGACCTGCAGATCCGCATCGGGGCGGCCAATAATGCCAGAGCTGGCGACCGCTTTCTGATCATCGAAACACCCTGGGAAGGCGGCCAACAAACCCTGAACAGCAATCTGGTGTCGTCCTTATCGATCGGTGAAATTGTGCAGGTCGACGAATTTCAATCGACGCTGCAGGTGATCGCAGGCAACGGATCGGTGCGCGACCTGAAATTTGCCCTGCCATTTTAATTTTGCAACACGCACTAACACG
>JBFZEG010000012.1:0-6166 GCA_041306975.1 Gammaproteobacteria bacterium
GCCAGCATAATTCTGACTGGCCAGGTGCTGACCTTGACCAGTTCGGCGTAACTGACCGGTTTCACCAGATCCGGTTGCTGCCGCGCATGTTGCCGGGAACTTACATCATCCCGGGAGGGTACCATCGAGGGGATATTGTCAAAATCGTCATTGTCTCTCATCACTCATGCCCTCAATACAGCCAGTTGTCTGGAAATCGACGCTATTGTAGACGGTTTGCATCACTGTGGGCAAAGGCAGAACACTGGCCATTGCCTTGAATCACTGGGAAATGTGGATTATGCTCACAAGCCGATTTTTTAGTTGAGCGCCAAACCCGGCACTCATCATCTTCAGACGTTCCGAGGACTGTATGAAATTAGAACTGCCAGAATTACCTTATGCTGCCAACGCACTGGAACCGCACATGTCAGCGGAAACTTTCAGCTTTCACCACGGCAAACACCACAATGCATACGTGGTCAAAGGCAATGAACTGCTGGCTGATGCTGGCATTGACGCCGACAACCTGGAAGATCTGGTCAAGGCCAGTGCCAAGGTTGGCGGCCCACTGTTTAACAACGTAGCACAGGTCTACAACCACAACTTCTTCTGGAAAAGCATGAAGCCGAATGGCGGTGGTGCACCCACTGGCGCAATCGCGGCCAAAATTGATGCTGACTTTGGCAGTTACGACAACTTCAAAAAGGAGTTTGTTAACGGCGGTCTGGGTCAGTTTGGCAGCGGTTGGGTATGGCTGGTGCTCGATGGCGGCAAGCTGAAGGTTGTGAAAACCCCTAATGCTGAAACCCCGCTGACCACCAGCGCAACACCAGTGCTGGTGTGCGATGTCTGGGAACACGCCTACTACATTGATTATCAGAACCGACGCCCAGACTTTCTTGCCAGTTTCCTCAGCAACCTGGCTAACTGGGATTTCGCAAACGCGAACATCGCTTAAAAAAAATGGGGACGGAGGGCAAAGCGCTCCGTCCCCAGATTTTTCACCCCAACGCATGAACACTGAGTTTAGTGGCAATCTCAGTGGCATCACAGCCCGAAGCCAACAAGTAATACAACCTGGTCACCGCAGCTTCCGTAGTCAGGTCGCCACCACTGATCGCCCCTGCCCCGGCAAACCCGGTGCCTGCCGCATAACGTCCAAAACTCACGACTCCATCAAGCGGCTGCGAGACCACCAGCACCACAATCCCGCGCTCAACGATAGCGCGAACTTCGCTCAGAAATTCAAAGTCGCGAGACGGGCCATTGCCTGAACCATAGGCTTCCAGCACCACGGCTTTTATTTCAGGATCCGCGCAGACGCTGCGCAGTAAGCGTGTGGTGATACCGGGATACAGACGCAGCAGAACCACGGCACCGTCGGGCGGCAGCTTCAAAGCGGGCAGCGGCGTTGGATGCTCGTCTATCGGGCCGCGCACAGGCTGAAAGTGAATGTCGATACCGATGTTGCCAAGCACAGGACTGCGAGGGGAATCAAACGCGTCATAGGCACTCGCTGACACTTTGGTTACCCGGTCTGCGCGCATGATTCTTGATCCGAACACAACACACACCTGGGCCATGGACGCTGGCATGTTGGCGGCCACTTCAATCGCAGATATCAGATTGCTGCGGGCATCGCTGCGTGGAAAACCGAACGGCAACTGCGCGCCGGTCAACACCACCGGCTTTCCCTGTCGACGGACAAAACAACTCAGCGCGGAACTGGTATAGGCCAGCGTGTCCGTCCCATGCAACACCACAAAACCATCATAGTTGTCATATCGCTGCTCGATATCGTTGGCAATTTGCAACCAGATCGACGGCTTTACATCAGAACTGTCTATCAGTGGTTCGTAACTGAGCGTGTGCAACAACGGCGGATTCTTCTGAAAGGCAGGTCCCATCTCGATCAGTTGGGTTATTTCCGCCGCGAGGTCTCCTGCCGGCGCCAGACCACTAAGAGTCTGCTTCATACCGATAGTGCCGCCGGTATAGATAATCAATAATCGTTTGGGCATAACACTCCGGATCCGATTGCGCCAATAGCCTGATCACCCAACCTTTTTGCAGAAAGCTGCCATCTCATTAACCACGGTGACCGCTTCGGGCAGGCGCGGCACAAACAGCGGCCAGACATGCGGCTGCCCCCGCCACACGTGCAACTCGGTGGCCACACCTGCGGCGGCTGCCTTTTCAGCAACACGGATACCATCGTCCCTGAGCACTTCGTTATCACTGACATAGATGAGCAGAGGCGGAAAACCCGCGTAATCCGCAAACAACGGCGATGCACGTGGGTCCAGAGCATCAGCGCCGGCAAGATAGGTTGATGCTGCTCGACGGATAGAATCGCCCGTGAACATCACGCACGTGCGACTGTTGGTGGTCAATGATGCACCGGTAGCACTCAGGTCGGCGTACGGGGACAACAGGATACCGGCTGCCGGCATGGGTAAACCGGCTTCTTTGATCTGAACCATCAGAGACAGGCATAAACCGGCGCCCGCTGAGTCGCCCGCCAGCACAATCTGATGAGGATCACGTGACTCTAAAAGCCAGCGATACGCTGCCAGCGCGTCATCGGCTGCAGCCGGGAACGGGTGCTCTGGTGCCAGCCGATAATCCAGCACAAACACATTCGCACCGGCTGCTTTTGCAAGATGAGTCGAAAAGGAGCGATACGCCAGCGGCGATCCAAACAGATAACCGCCGCCATGACAGTACAGTATCATCTGTTCCGATACTTGCCCGGCAGGGATATTCCATTCGCCACGAATACCGTCATGCTCAAACGCTTTGATCTCAACATTGGCGGCGGCGGGATTTCGACCCATATCGCGATCAAGTGCACGGCGGAATCGCGCCGCATCAAAATCCGGACTAGTCAGTTTGGGTTTAAAGCTGCGACGGAGAAACCAACTGATCAGGTATGAGCGCACACTGCGCCGCTTGATGGATTTGCGGACCAGATCAGCCTGTTGAGTCATAAAGCACCTGCGTGAGAGAGTTATTGTGTAGCCGGCCAAACGACTAGACTAAGGCCTTGAGCTTATTCAACTGTTGCAGCATCCGATCAGCTGACTGACTTCTGATAGTGCCATGCCCCACTTTACGACCTATTTTGAAGGACTTTCCGTAATGATGAAAATGGCAATCTTCGATGGCAGCAAGCACGTCAACTTCAGGGACTGTCCCTATAAAGTTAATCATGGCGCTTTCACCAAGCTTTGTGGTTGAGCCCAATGGCAGACCCGTTACCGCTCTGAGATGGTTTTCGAACTGGCTGCATTCTGCGCCTTCAATGGTCCAGTGTCCTGAGTTATGCACCCGCGGCGCAATCTCATTGGCAAACAGGCCACCGTTGAACTCAAAAAACTCGAAGGCCAGCACACCAACGTAATCCAGATGTTCCAGAATCGATGTTACGTAGGTTTCTGCCAGTGTCTGCAACGCATGATCATTGCTGGGTAATGACAAACGCAGAATGCCCTGCTCATGGGTGTTGTGTACCAGTGGGTAGGCGCGTATGTCACCATGACGGGAACGCACAGCCAGCAGTGACACCTCGCCGGTAAAGTTTACAAAGGTTTCCAGAATACTGGGCACTGACCCAAGCTCGGCAAACGCATCAGTCACATCAGCGGCCGTACGCAGCACTTTCTGGCCTTTGCCGTCATAGCCCAGCGTCCTGGTTTTAAGCACCGCTGGCAAACCAATGGATTGAATAGCAGTATCAAGTTCAACCTGGGATTCAATTGCTGCAAAAGGCGCCACCGGAATCTGCAGTTGCTGGAACAGTGTCTTTTCATTGAGTCGATCGCGCGCCACCCGCAGTGCATCAGCACAGGGAAACACCGGAACGTACTGGGACAGAAACGCCACGGTTTCAGCCGGCACATTCTCAAACTCAAAGGTGACCAGATCGACCTGATCAGCCAGTTGGCGCAAGTGCTCATGGTCGTTGTAGTTTGCGCAGATATGAGCGCCGACAGCCGCTGCGCAGGCATCCGCCGCAGGGTCAAGAAAGATAAACTGCATGCCCATCGGCGTGCCCGCCAATGCCAGCATGCGCCCCAGTTGCCCGCCACCAATAACACCTATTTTCATGGTTGGCGCGGGTCCGGAGTATCCAGCACGGCAGAGGTCTGTTGTGCGCGAAAGGCAATAACAGCGTCACGAATCAGCGGATATTTGTTGCCCAGTATAGAGCCCGCCATTAATGCCGCATTCACTGCACCGGCGCGGCCGATGGCCAGCGTAGCAACCGCAATACCCGCCGGCATCTGCACAATCGATAACAATGAATCAACACCTGACAACATTGACGACTGCACCGGTACACCCAGCACTGGCAGGTGAGTTTTAGCCGCACACATACCCGGCAGGTGTGCTGCACCCCCGGCACCGGCGATGATTACCTCGATGCCGCGCCCGGCAGCAGTGTCGGCATAACTGAACAGCAAATCGGGTGTACGATGCGCTGATACAATCTGAACCTCGTAAGCGATGCCCAGCTTTTCCAGCATATCGATGGTGTGAGACATGGTCGCCCAGTCGGACTTTGATCCCATGATCACACCGACCAGTGCCGGCTTTTGCTCGTTTGTTTGGGTCATAGCGCTTGTCTCCTGGCTACCATTCCAACACGTTGATTCATGTCATGAACAGGGGCCGGCCCGGAAAAATTGGCGAGTATACCGGAAAAACCCTGATATCAGAACTTTTCGGGCCTCAGCACTTCAACCGCAGACAGGTAACAGATCATGGCGTAATCGGCATAATACTGTTGCTGAACATGCTGACTGAGTTTTTCAGCAAGCGTGCGGCTGCACACCACTTCGATGCGGACATTGCCATCGTTATCCCATCCTGCATTGCGAACCCCGCGATTACCCCGCCCACGCGCATCGGAGGCCGTCCAGCCGGGCGCACCCAGACGCTGAAGATCATCAAGCAGGCGGGCTTCAAGCACGGCTTCGCAGATCACCGTGAGCAAACATTTTTCATGACTAACGTGTGCTTGTGTGTTGCTCATAGGATCCTTGCCTCGTTCATATACTGGGCAATCTGCAGATAAAGGGGTATTCCAATCAAAATGTTAAACGGAAAGGTGATCCCTAGCGACGCCCCCAGAGACAGCGATGGGTTAGCCTGAGGCAATGCCAGTCGCATAGCCGCTGGCACGGCGATATAGGACGCGCTGGCGCCCAGTGTTGCCAACATGGCAGTACCCCCGACTGACAGGTCCATCAGACTGGCGAAAACCAATCCTGTGGCTGCACCAATCCACGGCATCAACAATGCAAACCCTACCAGACGAAAACCGACTCGCCGCAGCGCGCCCATCTGCCTGGAGGCAATCAATCCCATTTCCAGCAGGAAAAACGCCAGTACTGGTGCAAACATGCTGGTGTACAGCGGTTCAAGCGGGGCAACGGCTTCTTTGCCTGCCAGTACACCAATGATCAAGCCACCTAACAGTAGCATGATGCTTTTACCGAGGAATATTTCCCTGCCGAGGGCGCGCCATGGCGTACCACGACTGACTCCGCGCGCCAGCACGATGCCTACCAAAATGGCCGGTATCTCAAGGATCGCAACAAACAAGGGCATGTAACTTTCAAAAAACACACCCTGGGAGGTCAGATAGGCAACCACGACCGCAAAAGTTCCAGCACTAACCGACCCATAATGTGCTGCAATATTCGCTGAATCCACGCGGCTGAAGCGCAGCAACATCAACAGTGGGAACGCCACCAGCGGCAACAACAGTCCCATCAGCAATACCAGCGCCATTTGTCCAAGCAGCGCAGGACTGGCCTGCTCAGCCAGCTCCACCCCTCCATGTAATCCGATGGCCAGCAACAGGATTATCGACAACGTTTCATACAAGGCCGGTGGCAACTTCAACTCGCTGCGCAGCAAACCTGCAGCCAATCCGAACACAAAAAACAGAACTACCGGATCCCAGCCCATACTGCCTCCCTAAAGCGTCGTGACAGCTTAACCAATGGGCACTGTACCGATCAAATGAAATCGGGCGTTGTGGTGAGCGCCACACGTTTACTTATCGTGGCTGTAAAGCATCGGGCGTCCCTTGCCGTGCCGGACCGGTCGCATCCTCTGGCGGCTTGCCCGGCGCTGTGCAACTCGACCTTCGCGGCTACGCCGCTCGGGACTC
>JBFZEG010000031.1:0-3426 GCA_041306975.1 Gammaproteobacteria bacterium
TGATTCCAAGCCATGGTGACGCCATTCACGGCAATGCCATGATTAATCAGGCCGTCAGCAAGTACCGCGATGCCATTTTGCATGTACACGATGAAACCGTGGCCGGCATGAATCAGGGCAAGGATGTTTATACCTTGATGCAGGAAATTGCCTTGCCTGACGATCTGAATATCGGCGAGGAATATGGCGCGATTTCCTGGACGGTGCGCGGTATCTACGAGGGATACATGGGCTGGTTTGATGGCAATCCGGCCAACATGTATGCCACAGGCCCGGCGGCAGTCTACCCGGATCTGGTGGCTCTGGGTGGCGGGGCTGATCGGGTCGCACAGTTATCACAACAATACCTTGCCGAGGGTGATGCGGTACGTGCCATCCACATGGCTGATATTGCACTGACCGCAGAGCCTGGTAATGTGCCGGCGCTGCAGGCGCGCCTGGCAGCCTTGCAGCAACTGCTGAGCGACTCCGCCAATTCCAACGAAGCGGGCTGGCTGAGAAATGGCATTAACAACACGCGGGCGGCGCTGGGTCAACCCTGAGCGCACAACGCAACGGCTGACACTGCTGCATAAAGGACAAAGACTTGGAAATCATCCCCGAATCGCTATTCCCCACGCTGGTGTGGACATCATTGTTTGACGACCGCCAATCTTTTAACAAAGACCTGCTGAAGGTGGCTCTGCAGTTACGTCAACGCGACCCCGCCGGTGTCAGCAAGACTAATATCAAAGGCTGGCAAAGTGCCAATAACCTACAGAATCTGCCCGAATTTGAACCGATCAACCTCAGAATTCTGCAGGTATGTGAGCGTATTGCTGAATCCCAACACTTCAAGTCTGACTTTATTTTCCAGCATCAGGCTTGGTTGAATATCAGCCCGCCCGGGGCCTCCAACCAGATTCACTACCATCCCAATTGTCACTTCAGCGGGGTTTATTACCTCAGCCTCGACGCGCCTGATTGCGGCAGCATCTTTTTCCGCGACCCCAGGGTTGCTTCGCGCATGCTCACATACCCGATTGAACGACCCACAGCCTTTACCGCCAGTGAGTTACGCATGCGGCCAGAAGAAGGGCGCATGTATGTCTTCCCCGGCTGGCTGGAACACGGCGTGGATGAGAATCAGAGCGCGCGAGACAGAATCAGTATCAGCTTTAATGTATTGGCGGTGCCACGGGTATAAAAGTGTCTGTCCAGTGATTACACAGTCACAGCGCAGCCTGACAGTCAAAAAAACCTGAGGCAAAAAAAAGGGCCCCGGATCGGGGCCCTTTTTATCAGGGCGTTACAAACAGCTCGTGGCGTTTAGAAATCATAAACCACGCGCGCGTACAGTGAACGACCCATCGGGTCCTGCATCTCGCCCATCACACCGGCGAAGTCATCAGTCCACTGAGCTTCACGGTCAAACAGGTTACGGGCACCAACAGTGAAACCCATTTCGCCATCAAACATTTCCAAACCACGATAGGTATAGGAAAGATCGAAGTCGGTCCATGCTCTAATTTCTGTCAGCTCAGCCGTAGGTACACGGTTCGTAGCTGCAAATGAGTCGATGATGGTGTAGCGAGTACCGTCATAGTCAACAGCGCCTACATAACGCGCCGTGCCGGTTACAGCGTGCTGTCCCATGACCCAGCCGATTCGCAGGTTTGCCTTCCACTCAGGTATCGCCGGAGCGGTGCCCGTTTGCAGGTTGGTACTGCCAACAGCATCTCTGGGCACTGCGGTGGTGCTGTCCGCAAACAGGAACTCACTCATGTTGGTCGCCTGCAGATTAAAGCGCAGATCACCCCAGTTGTTCAGACTGTAGTTATAGTTGGCTTGCACATCCCAGGCGGTAACTTTGACTGACTGGGCGTTAACACTGCCGGGTGAATTCACCTGCAGAATGGTTGCCAGGTCATTTTTGTCGCGGACAATAGCCGGGTTGGACAGACCGCTCGCCAGCCAGGATTGCAATTGGGTCATGCTAGGGCGGTTAGCAGCGCCCACACCATTGCCAGTGAAACCTGACCACTTCTGGAAGGCCGCAAACTCAGCATTCATGATCTGCTGACCACCAATGCCGACAATACGGTTGGTGAAATCAGTTTCGTTCCAGGTCAGCGAGAAGGTCAGATCCCCAAAGGCAAAATCCGCACCTAACTGGTTAGAGGTAGAGGTCTCGTTCTGCAGAGTTGGGTTGCCACCGGCACAGAATGTTGTAAAGGCTGAGAACGCTGAGAAACGGTCGCTGACCGTTGATAGCGCACAACTGACCGGATTCAGCAACTGAGTCAGGCTGGGGGCAATAAACGCATCACCCGTGGTACCGCGAATACTCATCCAGTCAGTGGTTGCCCAGGTAAAGCCGATTTTAGGATCGGTAGAACGCTGGCCGGTGCTGAAATCTTCAACACGCACTGCCGCTTCCACTTCCAGATTATCCAGAATAGGCAGCGCAAATTCAGCAAACAGCGAATCAACTTCCCGAGAGCCACTGGTCACCGATTGACGAATTGGATCGCCAATCCACGTGGCACCACGAATGGCTGTTTCTGACGGCGTATTGTCGTAACTGTCGGTACGGCGTTGGAAACCAATTGCTGCACCAACCGTACCACCGGGCAGGTCAAAACCTAATTCGCCGTTGACAACAACATCAATCACACTCAGATCATTCTCTGAAAATGAACGTCTGCGAGCGGCAATAGCCTCAAGCACCTGAGGTGAGGTCTGGTTTTTCTGATCAGTCACAAAGAAGGGGTTATAACAGGCTGCCCGATCGCGGATAGGATCACAACGCAGGCCCTGTTTCATTGCTTCGATGTCATATTCCTGGGTCGCCATGGATCCGATTTTACGGTGACTGTAGCTATAGGCAGCAAAACCTTCCCAGCCTTCCAGCACCGGTACTTTAAAGTTGGCTTGCAGACTGTAACGGCTGTTGCGGTCAACACTGCCAGAAATATTGTCTCCGTCAGGCGTGAATCCGTTAACCATGGTATGTGTTTTGTTGATCGGTCTTAAGGTACGTGGGCGCACATCTTCAAACAATGGCACACCGTTGGCGGTAGTGCCGGTGACGATGTAGTCCGGCAGGCCATCACCGTTGCGGTCAGTGGTGCCTCGATCTGGCAATCCGTCGCGGTTGGCATCAACACCAAACAGCTGCTGCCCTGACGCGTTCACTGCCCGGAAAGGGTTACCGGGTATCTCACCTCGGACAACCGGCAGTTCGCCGATACGGGAGTTACCCGGGTTAGAAGTAGAGGTGTACGAGGCTTGATACAAGCGCGAGGTAAACCCTTGAAAATTCAGTGTCAAATCATCACTGACATCCCAGGTTGCGTTGGCAAACAGAGAGTTGTTGTCCAAGGGATCACGGTAGCTGCGGGTATCACCAAAATCAAAGAAACAGGTGCCTGTCGCGGTGCTGCC
>JBFZEG010000035.1:0-7446 GCA_041306975.1 Gammaproteobacteria bacterium
CCATCTCAAACACATTGGCAAACATCTCACTTTCATCGCGGATGTGTGCGTATTCCAGAATCAGTTCGCGCAGCTTTTCAAAACCGTACTGTTCTGCAATGTACTCAACCACCAGGTACGATTGAAAGTAGGCAAAACTCAGATCTGCGTTGCTGTTGGCACCGGTAAAACCTTCATTAAGATTGGACACTGGCAACAGTTGTCCCTGCTCCACCGCGCGCACCAGTTCCAGCCCCAGCCGGCGCCCCCATTCCGGACGCGCCTGACGTTCCTCCCAGGTAGAAATCCCTTCGGATAACCAGCGCGGCATGCGGTTTTGTGTCATTTGCAAAGTGAACACATGGACCAGTTCATGCCAGAGGATCTCTTGCCAGTTGGCGCTGAGCGTATCCGGGGAAATCAGCGTTACCACTTTTCCAAAACAAATGCCTACCAGAGGGCCGATATCCGGCAGACCTACCGACCTGACCGCAAAGTCTTCAGTACGCTCGAACACCTGAATAAGTACGGGCACTTCCGGCTCAAACTGATACTTTTCCACCAGATTTGACCAACTCTCTTCCAGCAATGGCGCCATGTACGGCCACAACACCTGCGCATCACGGTGACTCATGTTGACGCGGAAATGCTCGGTTTCCAGAGTGGCGTAACCTTCAAGCACATCAAACACTTGCAACATGTTCGAGGTCATCACATTAAAGGGATCGTTATCAAAGGCCATTTCCAGATGCTGTTTGCCTTCAGCCTCTTCCCCAAGACGCACCAGATTGCCACCGAGAACGGTATGGGCATGCCAGTTATTCGGGTCACGGGCAATGGCTCTGCGCGCGTATCCAACCGCTTCGGTGAAGCGATAGTTGTTTCCGAGATAATCCGCAACGCCGGCAAAAAATTCAGAACTCTCCGGGCTGAAGGCGTTCACACGCTGTAAAAGCGCGTCAAATTCCGTCATGTCGTCATTAATGGCAGCCAGCGCCGCCAGTGACGACAACGCAGTTACCGACTCAGAATTGACAGCCAGCGCCTGATCTAGGTAATCGCGGCCAACGTCCTGCTGATAATTGCGGACCATCAACAAGCCATAGGTCTCCAAAGTGGCGACATCCCGGGAGTTGACTTCCAGGCTCATGGCCAGATAACGCTCGGGGCTGCTGATGCGCGCCATACCGGTTAATGCCGGGGTATAACGCCGGTTGATGGTCAGCGCAAGGTTGTAGTTGGTCTCGGCGTCAGCGTCATTAAATTTTTCCTGAAACAGATCGCCCCACAAGGTCAGCGCTTCCAGATTATTGGAATCCAGACGCACTGCTTCAGCAAACAAGGCATTGGCATCGTGAAACTCGTCGCGCTTCCACGCTGCCAGCGCAACCATTCCTACGTCGGCAGAATCGAATACCAAACCGCTGTCGTAGCGCGCCAGCGCTGCGGAGTATTGCACTGCAGCCTCGTCCAGTTCACCGCGCAAGTCCAGCACCAGACCATACTGTACCAGCGTGCGCACCGGTGGATTAATCTGACCCGCCACCACCTCTGCCAGCAGTTCCTGTGCCTCGGCGGAACGTCCAGTCATGCGGTAGAGTTCAGCCAGTTGCGTGGCCGCCAACGGGTTATCCGCCGGGTCACGTACCCGTGCGCGCACCGCTGCAATAGCCTGATCGTACTGACCGGTCATGGCCATGGCTCTGCTTAATCCCAGTGCCGCCTGCTCACGCCAGGCATCCTCACGCACTGAATTAAATGCTTCGATGGCGCCCAGATAAGAACCTCGCAGCAACAACTCGTTACCGCGCGTCAGATTATCCAGCGCCGACAACTCAACCGGCTGCGCCCAACCAGCGTTAACCAGGCTCAGGCTGAACTGAGTGCCGGGGATATCAACATCAGAGAGCGGCAGTACAGACAACATACACAATCCGGCAATCGCCGCACTACGATGCACCGCGCGTCTTAATGCTGCGCGCTCTGACATGAATGGACGGGAAACATCAGGGTAATTCATTGTATCTCCTCGTTCGGGTAGCCAGATCAATCAACAGGGCTTCCAGCCGGTTCCAATAGTCCTCTTCCAGATAATTCACTTTCTGATTGCGCAGAATAAAAATCTCACGCTCGATGCTCTGCATCTCGGCATACAGGCGCAGTGCTTCCGCAGACGTTTTTTGTGTGCCGGCACTGATCACATTGATGTAGGCGATCTCAGCGAGCAGGCCATCCGGTTGGCCTGTGCCCGGTTCGCGGGAAAACAGGCCGTCTGCGGAATCATCCAGCACTGCATTTTCCGTCGACAACCTGTCCTGATCACGGTACCACTGCGCCACCTGACCGCTGGCATAATTGAACACTTCAAGCACCGAGACCCGGCCATTTCTGTCAATATCGGCACGCTTTTGCTGCAAAGCGGCTACCAGAAAGCCTCCAAACAGCGGGTCATATCGTTCGGCAGCAGATCGCGTGGCAGACACCACCACCCGACCCAAAGCCGAAAGTTCGCGGGAAAATTCAAAACTGGCACTGGTGGTGTTAAACATCACCATATCAATACCGGTCAAGGGTGACAGCATGTCTGCCAACTCGCTGCCGGTCATGTCGGGGCCAACATTGTTAAACTTGGCATCTCCGAAAGTGCTGGATCCGTGGCCAAACAGGAACACCGTCAACTGGTCACCGGTTTCACTGCGGCTGCGGATGCGCTCGATAGCAGTGTCGATATCTGCGACTCGCGACCCACCGCTGACAATAGACGCAGCATTACCCACATTGCTGCCATCATCGATCAGCAATTCAATGGCATCGCTGGCATACCCGTAATCTTCCAGCAGGCTGGCATGCAGATCTGTCGCCCATCCGCGCAGCCGCAGACGGATCTCATCATTGGCAGAGGCTCCCACGATGATGAGCGCAAACTTGTTGTTCTCCGGCGTTTGCTGGAACCAGGGTGTGTCTTCAGCGCCGGAACCGGACTGACTGACTTGTTGTTCACTCTGTGCGAAGACATTGCCGCAGCAGACCAGCATCGACACAACCAGCAGTTGATAAGCCCGCATCATGACAACCCCCGGTAACGCCGCGCCATCCAGTCCATACACATCAGCGCAATCAGCAGGATCAACAACCAGGGGCGATCCCAGAGATCTTCCTGAACTTCGCGGGAATAAGCGCCGGGCACATGATCGATATCGTTGATCAGTTGCCGGGCAGCTGACAGGTCGTAATATTGGCCGCCTCCGCTGTCGGCAATACGGGACAACATACCGGTATCGCGCCCGGCATTATTAAATTCTCTTAATGACGGGGTCACCACAAATGCCGCGGGTTTTTCAGTCTCCAGCCCGGTACCTGCAGCACTGGCCACATCGACCAGCACACGATAAACGCCTTCGTCGCTGGCCTCAAAGCGGCTGACATAGGTACCGTCCTGATTGATGTCCCACTCCATTGCAACATCCACGGCATTGCCGAGCGGATCAGTGCGCTGAATCCACAACGAGGCGTTGTTATCCGGCTCGTAACTGGCATCCAGTACTTTGACCGAGACACTCACCGCATCTCCGGCATTGTAGAACGGCTTGTCAAAACTGATACTGACCCGCTCCATGGCGCCCTGCGCCAGCCAGCGCAGCATCTGGCGCCACAAGCGCTCATGCGATTCATCTTCGGCGGACATCAGCATTTGCCAGCGCCAGGTACTGGCGGTATTCATGCTCATGCTGCGACCGCTGCCATAACGCTGAGTCGCCAGCAATGGCAATGCCTGATTCTGATACTGCAACAAAGGGTGTTCCAGCAGAACGCTTGCCCCGGGTTTAGCCCGCCCAGTGGCGTAAATGCCCTGCAGTGATGGCAGTTCCGCCCACAGCCGCCGATTGATCGCGTCATCAGTATTCAGCCGAAGCAACTCTGAGAACTCACCTGCCGCTGTCAAACGCGGCGCAAACAACTCACCGGTGGCATGAGATCCGCGGCGGATTCCGCCTTGTAGGTTAGCAGGCAACATATCTGAGCGGCTGAGTGTCAACGGCAGAATGTCTGCCACCACACTATCAACAAAGGCATCATCCAGCATGCCTGCAACCAGCAGGCCACCGCCGCGTTCAGCCACAAATTCCTGCAGCATCAATAATTGCTCATCGGTGAAAAAGTCGCGGCCAATATCACCCAGAATCACCGCTTCGTACTGATAAAGATCTTCAGCCGTGGTCGGAAACCCCCCGCTGAGTTCCAGCGGGGACGAAATACCCTGCCGGTAGAAGCGACCTGGCCCGGTCCGCAGATAAGATGCCAGACGCAGACTGGTATCCGTCTCGACCGCGCGGCGGATAAATTTGAATTCATTGCGCGGGTGTCCATCCACATACAAAACATTGAGTGGTGGTCGTTCGCTGTTGTCTACCAGAAACTGATAACGATTGTTTTGCAATACAATTTCGCCATCGAGTTCATCAACCCGCAACTCGTAAAGAATTGGCTCTTTGCGTTCGGGACTCACCTCCAGCTCCACGCGGCGCGTCCCGTCACTGACCAGCGTAATCTGTTGGGCAGCGACTTCGGTCTCGCCGTCCATCACCCGCAGCGTCAGTGCCTGACCACTGTAACCTTGATGATTCAGGTCAACCTGCACGTCAAAAACACTGTTGTCCAACAAAGTCTGTGATGCAGAAACCGAGCCTATGCCCACATCGCGGGGTATTAGCTCCTCTCCGACGCCAACAGTAAACACCGGTATCTGACGTGCAGCAAAGTCGCGCGCACTCAGCAGAGGATCGGTGTCAGCATTATCCGCACCGTCACTGATCATCACCACCGCACTCAAGGGCAAACCACCCAACTGCTCAGCGACCTGACGCATGGCCTGTTCGAGCCCGGACGCGTTGCCTTGTGCAGTCAGATCCTCAGCACCACTGACCCGGCGTACTGTCTGGTTAAACGCGAATGTACGTACCTGATAACGATCCGCCAGTCCTTCAACAATCCCGCCTTCGCCGTAGAGCGCGTCAGCAACCGCCTGTTGGCGCGACTCAAAACCCGCAACATCAGCAATCTGCATACTGGCGGAGTCATCTACCAACACAGCCAGATAGGTTTCCTGCGGATTTACTTCGAAGGTGGTTATCACCGGCCGCATCAGCAGCAGCAACAACAGCATTAACACGGCCGACCGTAGCCCAATCAGCAGGTTTTTCCATCGGCGGGTGACAGGACGCGTGGTACGCCGGTACAACAACCAGACCAGAAGCGGAATCAGTAAAAACAGCACTACAGCAATGAATGGATGTGGCCCATAAGCGAAGTCGAATCGACCATCACGAATAGCGTCCCAAACATATGCATCCCAGAAAAAACTCATTGTTTATCTACTGACTCTCTCGTTTACTGCTTCAGGTTGTTGCGATGTTTCATGACCGCATCTTATTCCGAGGGCGCCGTTTGTGTGGGCGACCCTGTCTCGGATAACGCCCGGTAGTACGACTCAACCAAGGATCGGTACTGATCAGGAATCTCCTCTTCGGACACACTGAACAGCCGTTGGCTGATCTGGGCCATCTCAGCGCGCGCGCGTAAATCACTTTCCAGCTCTATCAGGGGTTGCAACAAACCCCGCAGCAACTCAGGCTGACTCATAAACTCCTCAAGCGACTGGCTGCTGATTTCACTGCTGATCGAGCGGGCATTGCCCCACAGAGCGGCCTCACCCTCTTCAGGAATGCCACCTGGCCCAAAACGTTGCTCTGAGTTCAGCGGCCCGCTGGCCAGCTGTCCACCACCACCGCCACCGGCCTGCTGCTGACCTGGCTGCCCCGGTTGACCTGGCTGTCCACGCTGACCCTGTTGCCCTTGCTGACCTTGCTGTCCTTGCTGACCCTGTTGACCCTGCTGGGCCAACTGCTGCGCCTGCTGACCACGCTGACCCGCTTGCTGTGAGCCCGGCTGGCCAGCTTGCTGGCCACCCTGCTCCAGCTGCTGCGCGAGTTGCTGCGCCAATTGCTGAGAGCGCGCCAACTGCTCACGCATTTGTGCAATTGACGACTCACCGGATTGACCAGCCTCACGGGCATCAATTTCCTGCTGTAGTTGCTCCAGTTGCTGACGCAGGGCACTGGCGTCTGCGGCGGCCTGCATGGCCGGATCCTGACCCGTGGCAGCCGGAGTCTGCGCGCCGGCACCCAGCGCCTGCAGATTTCTGTCCAGCTCGTTCAGCGCGTCAGCCACTTCCTGTTCAATATCAATGGCGAGATTCACCATGCCATTTCTTAACACGCGATTGGCGGTATCCATCTGTTCGGTCAGCGGCAGGATGGCACGATTGGCCTGCTGAGCTCGCGACAATAACTGCTGTTCTTCGTTGCTCGCGCGCGCAATGACAGCGCGCAGCATGCGCTCGATCTCAGCCAGTTCCTGACGGTTACGCTCTTGCTGCTGAACCAGTTCCTGCACAGCCTCTGAGTTGCTGCTGGCCTGGCGCGTCTGCCCCAGTCCCTGTTCCTGCGCCAGTTGTTGCAGCGACTGCTGAAGATCACGTTGTTGCTGAATCAGTTGCTGACCACGCTGTGCGATGCTCTGGGCCAGCTGATTGGCGGAATTCTGTGGCTGTTCCGCCATCTGGCGCTGTTGTTCGCGCAGACTTTCCAGTGCACGCTGGCTGCGGGCGGCCGCCTGTGCCGGCGACTCCGCTTCAGCAGCTTCCTGCATCTGCTGCAACGCACGCTGCATCTGCTGGTTATTGGCCTGGCTATTGCTCTGCTGCCCGCCCTGCTGCTGGGAATTTTGCGCCTGCTGCATCTGCTGGCGCGTGTTCATCTGCTGCTGCAACTGCGCAAGTTCGCTCGTCAGCTGCTCCTGCTCACGTCGCAACCTTTCAAGCTCCCGGCGCCGCTGCTCTTCTTCCATGTCCTCCATACGCCGCGCCAGATTGCGCTGCGCGCGCGTCAGACTTTCCTGACGGCGGGCAAGCTCCTCAAGACGACTGGTCTCTTCGGTGTTCTGCTGTTGGCCGCCACCCGCCTGGCGTGGCGTTTCATAGCGGTTCTCGTTCTGCCCCATCTCCATGTCAAACAGCTCGCGCAGATCTTCGCGCTCCTGTTGTCCACCGCCACCGCCGCCACCGCCGGCCTGCCGCTGGAAGTTAACGTCTGTACGGTTTATCTCGGCTTCAGCGCGCAGCACCATCTGCAGCGCCTGTTGCTCAGGCTGCATAGCCGTTGTTAACGCTTGAGCGTCAAGTTGTGCCGCCGCCAGATCCATCTGCTCAATCGCCCGCTGCAGGAAGGTCACTGCATTGGCAAAACTGTCATCCGCAAAATCCAGTCGCTCTGACAAACGCTCAATGGACATGCCCGCCCGCTCCATGGCTTCGCGCTGGGAATCTGCCAGCACCGCCACATCGTCATTAAACTGCTGCAGATCCATAGTGAGCTGTTGCTGGCGCAGCCGCCAGGTTGCCGCAATGAT
>JBFZEG010000040.1:0-10373 GCA_041306975.1 Gammaproteobacteria bacterium
CGGTACCGCCGCCGCTGGCCTCTTCACCCAACACATGCCAGGGCTCAATGGCTTGTCTCAACTGAATGTGAGTGCCTTCATAGCGCACATCGCCAATCACCGGAAAGCGGAACTCCATAAACGGTGCAAACCATTCCTGCCGGAACTCAAAACCATGTTCACGCAGATCTGCCAGCACTTCACCCAGATCCTGCCAGATAAAGTGCGGCATCATCCATTTGTCATGCAACGCAGTACCCCAGCGCACCAGCGGCTTGCGGTACGGCGACGTCCAGAACCGGGCCACCAGCGCGCGGATCAGCAATTGCTGCATCAGACTCATTTCCGCGTGCGGAGGCATCTCAAAACCGCGCAGTTCCAGCAAGCCAAGCCGGCCCGTGGACGAGTCCGGTGAGTACAGTTTATCGATGCAAAACTCAGCCCTGTGGGTGTTGCCGGTGATATCGGTCAGCAGGTGGCGAAGCAGTCGGTCAACAATCCACGGCTGTGGGGTTTCGCCGACCGGCATCTGCGAGAGCGCAATTTCCAGTTCATACAATGCTTCGTGGCGGGCTTCGTCGATGCGTGGCGCCTGACTCGTTGGCCCCAGAAACATGCCTGAAAACAGGTATGACAAACTTGGATGCTGTTGCCAGAAAATCAACATACTCGCCAGCAGATCGGGTCGGCGTAAAAACGGCGAATCCGTTGGTGTACGCGCACCCAGCGTGACATGGTTACCCCCACCGGTGCCGGTGTGTCGACCATCCAGCATGAATTTTTCAGTACCAAGGCGCGTCAGTCGCGCTTCTTCGTACAAGATGCGCGTGCTGCTGACCATATCAGGCCAGCTTGCAGACGGCATCACGTTGACTTCAATCACCCCGGGGTCCGGGGTGATCATGAATTTTTCCATGCGCGGATCCGCGGGCGGCGCGTACCCTTCGATACACACCGGCAGCTTCAGTTCCGCGGCGGTTTGCTCGATTGCGGTTAGCAGGGCCAGATAGTCCTCCAGCATCGGCAGCGGTGGCATAAACAAAAACAACTTGCCATCACGCGGCTGCAGGCACAGCGCAGTGCCAATGACGTCGACTTTTTCGGGTTCATCGGCAGGCAACTGCTCCTGCCATTCCTGACTGCGGCCCTGCACATGTAAACCTGCTGTGCCACGCAGTACCGGTGCAAGGTTGTAACGCTTCGCAACCTCGCCACTGTCGCCGGAGGCGCTGGTGTGCTCGGTTGACTCTGGCTCAGGCAAGTCTCCAAAGGGGGATGGCGCAAGTTCTTCTTCGCGTTTTTTGACAGGCAGCGCCGACAACGGTAAACGCAGCCCCATCGGCGAGTCTCCAGGAATCAGGTACAGATGCTCACGGCGCACCGGCCAGTGACCGCTCAACCAGGCACGCACCCGCGACTCTTTGCCCGATGCTGTGGGCAATGCATGCGCAGTCAATGGCAACGCCAGACCCACCAGGGAATCCAGCCCTTGACTGAGCAGGCGCGAGAGGCGGATGCGATCTTCATCCTTGCCCAGTTTTTCCGAGCGCAGATCTATGTCAACCGGCTGCTGCTGTTCCAGCCACAAATAATGATAGGCATCCTCATAACAGGGGATCAGGTACTTTTCATTCACCGCCAGACGTTTAAGCAAGCTGCGGGCGAATGCGCTGGTCATCGCCTCATCAACGCCATGGTCCTGATCGAGCGTGGCCAGCCAGCGCTGATCTTTCCAGACCGGCTTGCCGTCACGACGCCAGTAACAGGCCAGCGCCCAACGCGGCAAAGGCTCACCCGGATACCATTTGCCTTGCTGATAATGCAGCAATGAACCCGGCGCAAAATGCGGCCGCAGTCGATGCAACAGGGTTTCGGCCAAGCCGCGCTTGGTTGGCCCTTGCGCAGCAGTGGTCCATTCCGGTGCATCCATATCATCAATGGACACAAACGTGGGCTCGCCGCCCATGGTCAGGCGCACATCCTGCTCGGTCAGCCGCGCATCAACCTGCTGCCCCAAGGCATCAATCTGCTGCCATTGTTCGGGCGTGTAGGGTTTGGTCACCCTTGGATCTTCATGAATGCGGGTGACACTCATGGAGAAATCAAACGTCACTTCGCACGGGTCAGACGCTCCGGTAATGGGGGCTGCCGCCGAAGGTTCCGGCGTGGCCGCCAGCGGCAAATGCCCCTCACCAGCAAACAGTCCCGAGGTCGGATCCAGACCTATCCAGCCAGCGCCGGGGATAAACACTTCCGTCCAGGCGTGCAGATCAGTAAAGTCCACCTCCGTCCCCGACGGCCCGTCCAGGGCTTTGACATCCGCAGTCAGCTGGATCAGATAACCGGACACAAAACGCGCTGCCAGACCTAACCGACGCAGAATATGCACCATCAGCCAGGCAGAATCGCGGCACGACCCACGCGCCAGTGTCAAGGTCTGTTCCGGCGTCTGCACCCCGGGTTCCATGCGGATCAGGTACTCAATGTCCTGCGATAACCGCTGGTTAAGCTCTACCAGAAAGCCGGCGATCAGGCGCTTGTCACGCTTAACGGTCTCCAGCCAGGCCTTAAGTTTTGGCCCGGTCTGACCATCAGAGCCAGCAAGCCCGGTCTCCAGATACGGCGCCAGTTCTTTCTTCAGGGCATCGGTATAGTCAAACGGATAATGCTCGGCGTACTCTTCCACAAAAAAATCAAATGGGTTCACCACGGTCATCGGCGCAATAACTTCCACGTCCACATGCAGACGAGTCATTTTCTCCGGAAATACCAGGCGTGCTACGTGATTGCCGAACGGATCTTGTTGCCAGTTTATAAAATATTCACCGCCGCTGACCTTCAGGCTGTAGGCGTCAACCGGCGTGCGGCAGTGCGGTGCGGGTTTCAGACGGATATGGTGGGGAGACAGGTTTACCGGACGATCAAAGTCGTAGTGAGTGGAATGGCGCAGTGCTACACGGATGGTCATGGGCAATAGATTCCAGTTGATTCGTCCCTTTGTTTCAGGGTTGAGGATAGCAAGGCAGATGCCAAAAGCAACATCGAATTGTGCTTTTAAAAACTAAACAGTTCAGCTGTTGCCGAAACCTTAAACGCCGTGATACAACAAGCTAAAAAGTGGTACACGGATTGCTGCGCTCGACTTGCAATGAAATAGCTGAGGAACCATGATCACGACACGCAATAACCTTTTCGAAGGGACCGAATGAGCAACGTAAACTGGGATTCCTACTCGTTTGATGGCTTTTTTGACGAATTGATCGCCTCGCCCGGCAAACCCCGCCCTGAAGCGTCCATGTTATGCGACTATCTGGCCCGGCTGGATGCACGCGACCTTGCTGAACACAAAACCGCCGCCGAAGTCGCTATCCAGCTGATGGGCATCACCTTCACGGTGTATACCGAAGGCAACATGATCGATCGCGCCTGGCCCTTTGACATCGTCCCGCGCATTATCCCGCTCAAAGAATGGCAAAAAACCGAAGCCGGCCTCAAGCAGCGCGTGCAAGCCCTCAACATGTTTATCAATGATCTCTATCACGATCAGAAGATCATCAAGGACGGCATCTTCCCTGCAGAAATTCTTGCACAATCAGTCAATTTCCGCCCGCAGTGTGTCGGCATCAACACCCCACACAATGTTTGGGCGCATATTTGTGGCTCCGATCTGGTGCGCGATAAAGACGGCGTGCTGTATGTCCTGGAAGACAATCTGCGCGTGCCCTCTGGCGTGTCGTACATGCTGGAGAACCGCAACGTTACCAAACGCGTGATGCCGGAACTGTTCGCCACCGGACAAATTCAACCGGTGGATGACTACACCTCGCAGCTCTATGAAATGCTGTCTTCCATGTCGCCGCGCCCCGGCGAAGAGCCAAGTATCGTGTTGCTGACACCCGGCATTTATAACAGCGCCTACTACGAACACGCCTATCTCGCCCAGCAAATGGGTGTGCAGCTGGTGGAAGGCTCGGATCTGGTGGTGGGTGACGATGACTGCGTGTATATGCGCATGATCAATGGCCTGAAACGCGTTGATGTCATCTACCGCCGCGTCGACGATATGTTCCTGGACCCCGAGGTGTTTAATCCCGAATCAACGCTGGGGGCACGCGGACTGATGCGCGCCTGGCGTAAAGGCAATGTTGCCTTGGCCAATGCCCCGGGCGCAGGCGTTGCCGATGACAAAGTGGTTTACGCCTTCGTGCCGCAGATCATCAAGTATTACCTGGATCAGGAACCACTGATCCCTAACGTGCCGAGCTACCTGTGCATGTTTGAAGACGATCGCAAGTATGTGCTCGATAATCTGGACAAACTGGTGGTCAAACCCGCCAACGAATCCGGCGGCTACGGCATGATGATAGGCCCGCACGCCAGCGCAGAAGAACGTAAACAATTTGCCAAACTGATCAAAGCCAATCCGCGCAATTACATGGCACAACCTACGCTGGCATTATCGACATCGCCAACGCTGATACCCGGCAGCAGCGGTGTCTCGCACATGGAACCGCGGCATGTGGATCTGCGTCCGTTTATCCTCTCCGGAGAAAACACCTTTGTCACCACAGGCGGACTCACGCGTGTGGCGCTGGTGAAAGGATCACTGGTGGTAAATTCATCTCAGGGCGGCGGCAGCAAAGACACCTGGATTGTTGATCTGGCGGGGAGGTGATCCATGCTGTCACGTGTTGCTGAGAATATTTACTGGTTGGCGCGCTATCTGGAACGTGCCGAAGACACCGCACGTCTGCTGAGTGTCAACAGTAACCTGCTGCTGGATCTGCCCCGCTCGACCAAACTCGGCTGGTCCGAGATCATTGCCATCACCGGCAATGATGCCTTGTTTGACGAACTGTATCCCAACCGCGACGAAGGCAGTGTGCTGTCGTTCATCTGCGGCGACGAGCGCTATTCCGGCTCCATTATCAGCTCACTGGTGGCGGCCAGAGAAAATCTGCGCACCACACGCGACGTCATCCCGCGTGAGATCTGGGAAGAAATAAACCAGCTCTACCTGATTGTGCGCGAACAGGTGCAGGCCGGCATTACGCCACGCAAACGCGATGCGTTTCTGAATCGGGTTATCCGCACGTGTCAGACAGTTAACGGCCTGATTGAAGGCAGCCTGAGTTACACCCAAGTGCGTACTTTCCTGATGATAGGCCGGCAGCTGGAACGCGCCGACATGACCACGCGTATCATCGACGTGCGCTCTGCTAACCTGCTGCCGCGCAGTCCGGGCGAGCTGACGCCTTTTGAAAATATCCAGTGGATGAGCGTTTTAAAATCGCTGACCGGTTATCAGATGTACCGCCAGCATGTGCGCATGCGTATCCGCGGCCCCGACGTGTTGCGATTCCTGCTGCAGGACCGGCATTTCCCGCGGGCTGTCGGCACCAGCCTTGAGCGCCTGGCTAACGAATTGCAGTCACTGCCACGCCACGAACTGGCACTGAACGAAGTCGAAACTTGCCGGCAACATCTGGCGGCTGCTGACATTGGTCTGCTGGCGTCAGAGCCAGCGCGTCTGCACAGTTTTGTGGACGAAATTCAACTCGACTTTGACGACCTGCACGACGCCATTGTCTCCACCTGGTTCGCCAGACCCATTGAGTCAACACAGTCACATTCTCAATGAAATTCAGATCCTATAACCACCGCTCGCATTGTCACTGCGGGCAGGTGGTATTTTTTGAAAACAGCATTTGCCTGCGCTGTGGCAGCGATCTGGCCTTTCATCCCGAACAGGGACGTATCGTCAGTCTGATGCCCGCGGACCTTGAAGGCCGCTGGGTGCTGCATAAAGACTTTGCCAGTGACAAACCCAGTATCGACACCTGGCAACGCTGCGCCAACTTGGACTCGGCCATCCAGTGCAACTGGCTGGTCAGCCCGGCGCAGGATCTGCACAGCCACGGCGATGTCTGCCTGGCCTGCGCGCTGAACGTCGAAACACCCGATCTGGAGCAAAGTGGTAATGCCGATTACTGGCGACTGTGCGAAATAGCCAAACGCCGCCTGATTGCGCAGTTGTTAATGCTCGACCTGCCCGTGCACACCCGGGCACAGGAGCCAATGACCGGCCTCGGGTTTGAACTGCTGCGCTGGAAACCCGGCCAGGACATGCTGATCACCGGCCACAAAGCCGGCATCATCACCCTCGACATCGCCGAAGCCGATCCGGCCTTTCGCGAACAGATCCGCCAACAAATGCAGGAACCTTACCGCACCTTGCTCGGCCACTGCCGCCACGAGTCCGGTCATTATTACTGGGAACGCCTGATCAACCACAGTCCGTGGTTAACCCTGTTTCGTCAGCTGTTTGGTGATGAGCGCCAGAACTACAGTGCCGCACTGGACCAGCACTACCTGGCAGGACCTCCGCCCGACTGGCAGAACCATTACATCAGCAGTTACGCGGCCTCCCACCCCTGGGAAGACTGGGCGGAAACCTGGGCGCATTACCTGCACATGACCGACGCACTGAGCGCCGCCGATCACTTTGGTGTGGATGCCGACGCCTTTAAACTACACACCGATCCATTTACCGCTGATCAACTGGAAGATTGCGCATTTTATGATGAGCATGGCGCGGAGAAATTTCTGCAGATGGTCAATCGCTGGGTACGCCTGAGCAGCGTGTTAAACGTGCTGTCGCGCAGCATGGGCCAACCCGACAGTTATCCGTTTGTGTTGACCAGTGCCAGCCTGAGAAAGTTGTATCTGGTGTCTGGGGTGGTGGGCTAAGCAATTGTCGATTGACTGGTCAGCGGTCACGGCCTCCCCGTGTAATCATCACTCAGACATGGGCCGTCACCACAAACATCAACGACCACACCGTCCGTTTTCATGAACTCGGATTTTTGCAGCCTGGCCGCAACGGTGTTGCGAGGAGATTCATGTGGATCACGGCCGATGCTGGTATCCGGCCCCCTGTTAACAGTCGGCGGCAAGGGGTTTCCGCGCCCGCTAGCGGGATCAATATCACCGGAGTCCCACACCATCAGTGCGTGCCCACGGTGAGGATACTGGGAGATAACGGGCACACCATAAAAAGGCCTGCTGTCAGTAGTGCGGCCGAGTTGGACAGTGGGTTGGTGAATGGCTGCACCGATGGTGCGCGCCATGATATCAGCGCTCCAATGCGTGACCTGATAATCCCCCAGTGCCACATGTAACAGTACAGACTTGTCGGTGGGAGTATTGGGCAGATGGCGACCAGCCAGGTGGGATAGGTACCCGTTGTTCTCTGCACGATCCCACAGCATTTGCATCAGCGCTATCACCATCGACCGATCCAGCTCATTTTTGTATGCATCGTATAAAATAAAACCGAACCGGGTATTAAAATCGCCGTAACGCCTCAACAGCAGGCTGTAGTTGCTGCCCGGCACACCCAACACACCACGGTGAATATTGGGCGCCGTTGCTACCAGTGCACCGCCCAGGATTCCACCCTGACTGTTACCGTCATAAAACACCTCACTCGGATCAAACACCAGCGTGTCATCCGCACCGTGTCGGAACGCTGGATGCGACGCAAAACCATCGGGGTGGCGCAACAGCTCTGCGAGATACATGGCAGCGAGTATCCCCTGCTGGCTTCGATCTACTTGCTGAGGGAATTTGCCAATATCTGCCAGAGCGTTGTGCATCACACCGGCCATAAAATCTTCGGTAGCCATGCCATACCAGTCGGTGGCACAGAACATGATGTTATGTTCAACCTGCATGGCGCGCACGTTGCCCGCACGGAACTCACCTCCCGGGCCTTCCCCGAACAAACCATGGCCATAAAGTGCTGCTCGCGCTGGACTGACCGGACTGGCGATATCCTCAAAATCTGCCACGCTACTTACCGGGACCTGACAGCGAAAGCGCGCGGTGAACACATCATTGCCGTTTAATACTTCAGGCAGCGCATCAGGGGACGAGCTACCGTAATTAAAACGTGAGCCTGGCACACCACCCGGCAGATTCAGATAGTTTGGCACCTCAAACGTGCCGGTAATCCCGCGGCTTAATCCTTCACGCGGCTGTCCATCTATTTCCAGTGATACACCGTTGATAGTAAATACCGGTGCACCGCTACCCAGACGTGCAAAAGCATCATCACGAATAGCCAACAAACGGCCAGTAATCGACTCCTGACTGCCAATGGTGAAATCCCAAGCCAGGTTCAACTCATCGCGGTTAACGCCATGCATCTGCAGGGTGGTGAATATATTCTCCATCGCAGGGCGACGCTGCTCGTAAACATCGACCCCGGTGTTTAGTCCATCGCGATAAGCTCGGAACAGAGTGGTTGCCGGCAGTGGCTGACCATTGCTGTCGAGCGCGTTGCGGATGGCAGCAATATAACGCGCACCCTCTTCAAGGTTTACCGCTGGTCTGATGATCAGTGCCCGGCCACTCTCGTCACTGGCATTGACATCCAACTCTGCCCAGATCAACTGACGCTCACCCGTGTCAGCCTTTATCAACAACACCGGTGCATCCGCCCGCAGGGAGTCGGACACATCGCCGATAGTGGTCGCACCGGTACGCTGCAGATCTATTCCTGGCAAGTGTGCCAGCAGCATTGCCCCTGGAGAAAAACCGTCGTTACGGTTCCATTCGCTTGGGTCAATCGGCATCTGCTGTGTGGTCTCGACACCAGTAGGTGCCAGCTGACTTGGCGGCACACTGATCGGGTCGGCGACAGGCATGGCACTGACATTAAAATTGATACGCAATCCGGTTGGCGTAGCCGGGTCGGATACGGTGAAAAAATTGTTTGGAAAGGGGTACAGACAGTGTGATGGCACCAGGTTGTCGCAGAAGCCGGCCTGAGTTTGATCGAGGCCAGATACATCAATTGCGGGCAGTTCATCCGTCGCCGTGCCGCAGGCTTGCAGCAGACCAGCCAACATTATGCAGACCAGCAGACCCTTAACTTTTGCTGCCGTTGATAAAACCGTTCGGTCCGCTGTTATTGTTTTTTGTGGCGTCTGGAGCATGGCCTGGCCCTCGATCAAGCATGGATGACATCGTGATAATACTATAAAGCCATGCGATGTCATGCCTGGTAATGTGTCCGGTGCCATTACTAAAACCCATTCTCACTTGCCTGCAAGGGCAGCCTTGTGGCATATACATACAAGGGCCCAAGGGGTTTTGTACCAAAAAAATCGAGGCCTTGGCTCTCGCGTAAATCACACTCATGAGGCACATCTGCCATGACCAAAACCTATACGCTTGAACATGCACAAAAAGGCGTTATCCAGTATACCGACAAGAAGCGATACTGGTGGTTGATGTCATTGTTCATGCCGATATTTCCGCTACTCAGCCTCTGGCTCTACTTCAGATACGGACAGGAGTGGTTACTTGCCATACCATTGGTAACAAGTTACACGCTGTTTCCGCTGGCAGACCATTTTATAGGCATGGACGAAAACAATCCGCCCGAGGATATTGTCCCGCAACTGGAAGATGATCGTTATTATCGATGGCTGACGTGGGCGACGGTGCCCATGCACTTCATTGTACTGATTGCTATTGCTGTGTTTGTTGGCACTCAAGATCTGAGTATGATCTCAGTCATTGTTATGGCGATCACTGCCGGCATTTACAGTGGCCTGGGCATCAACACGGCACATGAGTTAGGCCACAAAAAAACCTCTGTGGAGCGACTACTGGCAAAAATAGTGCTGGCAGTGCCTGCTTATGGCCATTTCTGTGTCGAACACAATTACGGCCATCACCGCGATGTCGCAACGCCAGAAGATCCAGCCAGCGCGCGCATGGGTCAATCCATCTACCGATTTGTATTACGGGAAATTCCCGGCACCTTCAAGCGCGGCTGGCAGGTCGAGAAGATGCGTCTGCAACGCACAGGCAAACGCACCTGGAGTTTCGATAATGAAATCCTGCAATCCTATGCCATCAGTGTTGTCCTGCAAGGCGCTTTGATCGCCGCATTCGGCTGGATCATGTTGCCCTTTCTGGCACTGCATAACGTTTGGGCTTGGTACCAACTGACCAGCGCAAATTATATTGAACACTATGGGTTACTGCGCCAGCGAGATGAAAACGGCCGGTATGAACACTGCAAGCCACACCACAGCTGGAATGCTAATTTCATAGTTAGCAATCTGGCTCTTTTTCATCTGGAACGCCACTCTGACCATCACGCTAACCCGATGCGTCGATACCAGAGCCTGCGCAATTTTGAAGACATTCCGCAATTGCCAAACGGTTACTACGGCATGTATCTGCTGGCCTGGGTGCCATGGCTGTGGTACCGGGTGATGGACAAACGGCTACTGGCACTTCCTCACATTAAAGGAGATCTGAGCAAGGTCAATATAGAGCCCTCAAAACGTCGATCGATAGAGGCACGGTACGGC
>JBFZEG010000060.1:0-9424 GCA_041306975.1 Gammaproteobacteria bacterium
GTGAAACTGGTATGGTCGCGTGAAGATGATATGCAGGCTGGTTATTACCGTCCCGCTTACGTGCACAAACTCACAGCGTCACTGGATGCAAACGGCAAACCCGCAGCTATTCAGATCAGGGTTGCTGGTCAGTCAATTATGGCTGGAACGTCGCTGGGCGCCATGATGATCTCAAATGGTATTGACGTCACTTCTGTTGAAGGATTGTCAGATATGTCCTACGACATTCCTGAGCGTCAGGTTGAATTACACTCACCAGAAATAGGTATTCCGGTGCAGTGGTGGCGTTCCGTTGGCCACACGCACACCGCTTTCAGCAAAGAAGTGTTTATTGATGCCTTGGCCAGGAAAGCAGGTGCCGACCCGGTTGCATATCGACTTGAATTGCTGAAAAACAATCCGCGTGAAACTGCCGTACTAAAGTTGGCCGCCGAGAAAGCTGGCTGGGGAACAACACAGCTACCCGCAGGTTGGGGGCGCGGTGTTGCAGTGCATACCTCGTTCGGATCAACGGTAGCGGAGATTGTCGACGTTTCTGTTCAGGGCAATAACTTCAAGGTTGAACGAGTTGTGGCGGCGATTGACTGCGGTATTGCCGTAAATCCGAATATCGTCAGGGCTCAGGTGGAAAGCGCGATCGCATACGGGCTTTCCGCCGCCTTGGCTGATGAGGTGACACTGACCGCTGGCAATGTCGATCAGACCAATTTTCATACCTACCGTGTGTTGCGCATGAATGCTATGCCCTCAGTTGAGACGCATATTGTGCCGTCAAGCAACCCCCCATCAGGTGTTGGTGAGCCGGGTACTCCTCCGATCGCGCCCGCGGTTGCCAATGCGTTGGCTGCGGTGACCGGACGGACTTTCACGCGTTTACCGTTGAAATTGGCCTGATTTAAATCCTTAACGGGCACTGCACCCTGATTAGCCTGGTGCAGCGCCCGCTGCAGATTATGTTGCTTACACGGAGGCGAGAAATCGCCTCAGTTCTGTCCAGGTTTCTTCCGGGCTGTCCACCTGAAAAGTATGTCCTCCGGTAATACCTTTGCCCTGTGCATTGGTGGATTCCATCTGCCAAATGCCCAGAACATCATACTGACGCCCCATGGGTGCATTCAGGCCCCACAAAACATTGAGTGGGCATTCAATTTTTTTACCGGCATCTAGGTCAGTTTTGTCTATCTGCATGTCCATACGGGCTGATGCACGGTAATCCTCACACATGCCATGAATTGCCGCCGGATCTTTGTATATTTCAGCAAATATGTTTCCTATTTCACCGGTTCCACCTCCGGTTATAAACATGCCGGTGCTTGTGATGATATCTTCAGGAAAGGGTGTGGGACGCAGGAACAGAAACCAGTGGAAATAGGTTTCAACAAAGGTGAGTGTGACGTTGTTATAAAGATAATGCGCCGGGACGATATCCAGTACGGTCAGATTTTTTACCCGCTGAGGATGATCAAGGGTCAGCCGGCGTGCGACTCGCCCACCGCGGTCATGACCTATCAGCGCAAATTCTTCAAACCCCAGCATACTCATGACGTTGGCGTTGTCTTGCGCCATTGTGCGCTTGGAGTAATTGATGTGATTTTCACCTCCGGCCGGTTTACTGCTCCAACCGTAGCCGCGCAGATCGGTCAAAACCACGGTGTAGTCGCGAGCCAGATTTACCGCAACGTCGGCCCAGGTAAAGTGCGACTGAGGAGCTCCGTGTAACAACAACAGGGGCGGGCCGCTACCTCCTACCAGCGTATGGATACTCACACCATTGGTGTCCATTGTCATGGTTTCAAACCCGGGGAAGTACTTTGCGTCCAATTCATCGGCATTGGCGGGGACGCGCGCGAAGCTCTGGGGCTGAGCCATCACTTTGTGTGGCTGTGCCAAGAGTGAGGAACCCAGCAGCAACGCACTGCCATGCAGGAAATTGCGCCGCTCACCAGAGAGGGGTAAGCCGGTATTTTCGATATCGTTTTTATTGTTCATGTTCTCGATCCTCGGTTCCTGGCCCATGTTGAATCCATCAACCCAAAACAAGTGGTTTACTCAAGTGTTGTTTTGACACAAAAATGATCCACGCGCAAACCAGTATCGTAACTTGCGTGTAATTAACAGCTTCTTTATCAATCAACATATTAACGGAACAATACAAATGAAAAAAACGTTGTTAACGCTGCTGGGCTTGATGATGATCACCGGTCAATTGTGGGCTCAGTCACCTGTTGATGGTACCTGGGATTTCGCGATGACCAGCCCGATGGGGTCGGTGAACGCCAAGGTGCTGCTGGTCACCGACGGAACCTCGCTTATCGGTGAGTTTGACCTTGGGGCGGGTCGTAAATGGCCAATAGAAGAGGGTTTGGTTAATGGCAATACTATCAGCTTCAAAGTAAACCGCGATGGCGCAGCAATGACCTACGTGATGAATGCCACCATTGAAGGTGATGCCGCCAAAGGGGTTGCCACAGCGATGGGCAGCACTGCAGAATGGACCATGACCCGGGCAAACTAATTCAAAGTGATCTTTAAACTGCCCTTCAACAACAAGCCCTCACGGGAGTGATGTCATGATTGGCAGAATTTTTCAGATAGTCATGTTGGGTTTTGTATTGGTGCTGGTAACCCCGGTAACAAGCGCACAGAACCAGAGTGAAAACGAGTCCGCCATTGCATCAGCGATGGCGGCGCTCGATGAGTTTATGCTGACATTCAACTCGCGTGACCCGGTCGCATGGGCCGGATCACTCAATTATCCTCATGTCCGGTTTGCCAGTGGTACCGTGACTATATGGCACACAGCAGAAGAATTCGCCGCGGGCGAGTCTTTTGAACGCCTGGCTGCTCAAGGCTGGGATCATTCCCGGTGGATATCACGTGATGTAGTTCTGGCTTCGCCCGGGAAAGTCCACGTCAATACCGTTTTTCAGCGATTTAATGCCAATAATGAGTCTATTGGCACCTATGAGTCTTTATACATCGTTACTAGCGATGCCAACGGACACTGGGGAACACAAGCTCGCTCAAGTCTGGCGCCATGATGCACATTTATGGTTGAGCTCTGGAGTTGACTGGAAATAGCCTGCTGATTCGGGCACACTTGCGCCCCATGCAACTATCCGACTTTGATTATTATTTGCCTGATGAGCTGATCGCCCGCTATCCGGGTGAGACCCGCAGTAGCAGCCGTCTTCTGTGTCTTGATCGCCATACCGGTGCGTTAGGGCATCGCATTTTCAGTAACATCATCGATATGCTTGAACCCGGAGATCTGCTGGTATTTAACGATACCCGTGTGATCCCCGCGCGCTTGTTCGGACACAAGGCGACTGGCGGACGGGTCGAGGTCATGATTGAGCGTATGCTGTCAGACAATCAGGCCATCGCCCATGTGCGCGCGAGCAAATCGCCATCAACCGGAACGTTGTTAAAGCTGGTGTCCACGGGCACTTCTGAATCCATTGATGTGGAGGTGCTGGGGCGGCAAGGCGAATTTTTTCACTTGCAGTTTTTGTCGTCAGAACCCTTAGTCAGCCTGCTGGATCGTTTTGGTCACATGCCACTTCCGCCTTATATCGACAGAGCCGATGAACAATCGGATTCAAGCCGGTATCAAACTGTTTACGGACGCAATCCCGGTGCGGTAGCAGCACCCACTGCCGGGCTGCATTTTGACGATGATCTGCTTAAGGCGCTTGCTGATAAAGGCGTTGATCAGGCTTTTTTGACCTTGCATGTCGGCTCCGGCACCTTTCAGCCCGTGCGCACTGACAATGTGTTGGAGCATAAAATGCACAGCGAGTGGATCAATGTATCCACAACGGTTATTGATCAGGTTGAACGTTGTAAGGCTAGAGGTGGCCGTGTCGTCGCCGTTGGCACAACATCAGTGCGCAGCCTGGAATCGGCCGCGCGTATTGCTGAAAAGGCTGGGCATTCGGGCATTCAGTCGTATTCCGGAGAGACAGATATCTTTATTTATCCGGGCTATCAGTTCACGGTTGTCGATGCCATGATCACCAACTTTCATCTTCCACGCTCGACGCTGATGATGTTGATCAGTGCATTCTCCAGTCGGGATAAGGTCATGGCCGCTTATGAAGAGGCCATCAGGCAGCGATATCGCTTCTTTAGCTACGGCGATGCCATGTTTATAAGCTAGTGGTATACTCTGGCACCTTGAATTTTCAGTACTATCCGTTCTCATTTCAGACATTTACACAGACAAAGGTTTTTTATCATGGCTAAATCACCCGTTCGCGTTGCAGTCACCGGAGCCGCCGGTCAAATCAGCTATTCATTGTTGTTTCGCATCGCTTCAGGCGAAATGCTTGGCAAGGATCAGCCGGTGATTCTGCAATTGCTGGAAATTACACCCGCTCTTGAAGCGTTAAAAGGTGCGGTCATGGAGTTGGAAGATTGTGCATTTCCGCTGCTGCAGGGTGTAGTTCAGACTGATGATCCGAATGTTGCGTTTAAAGATGCCGATTATTGTCTGCTGGTGGGAGCCCGTCCTCGCGGCCCCGGCATGGAGCGTAAGGATTTGCTGGCCGCCAATGCTGCTATTTTTTCAGTGCAGGGCAAAGCAATCAACGATAACGCCAGCCGCTCAGTCAAGGTGCTTGTTGTTGGTAACCCGGCAAACACCAATGCGCTGATTGCCTATCGTAATGCACCTGATCTGAATCCCGGGCAGTTTACGGCGATGACACGTCTGGATCACAATCGTGCAGTGGCGCAGCTGGCGGTAAAAACAGGCAAACACAGCACTGACGTTGATGGCATTATTATCTGGGGTAACCATTCTGCTACTCAGTACCCGGATGTACACCATACAACTGTTGCTGGCGCAAAGGCTCTGGATCTGATTGATCACAGCTGGCTCACCGGTACGTTCATACCCAATGTTCAGCAGCGCGGCGCGGCCATAATCAAGGCCAGAGGTCTGTCATCTGCAGCATCCGCTGCCAATGCCGCTATCGAACATATGCGTGATTGGGCATTAGGCACTCACGGCAAGACAGTCTCCATGGCGATTCACAGCGATGGCAGCTACGGAATTGAGAAAGGACTGATTTATTCATTCCCGGTAACGTGTACCAACGGTCAATACACCATTGTTCAAGGCTTGGACATTAATGCGTTCAGCCGTGACCTGATGCAGAAGACTGAAAAGGAATTGATGGAAGAGCGCGATGCTGTCGCGCATCTGCTGCCCTGAAGCCATGGATAAACGGGTCTCTGGCGATGTTGACGCAAGCAGACAACTGCAGAGACCCATTATGGTAGCCGGCTCATGAAACCTCGAAAATCAACACCGTTGATCCCAGTTTCGTCCAGAGAACTGCAGTTCTGGATATTCCAGTTGAGTGGCTGGGGTCTGTGGGTGCTGATGTTGGTGCTACGGGACATGACCTTTGTGCCGTCAGAATATATGCTCGAACGGTTCAGTGTGTTTGTTGTCGATGCAGTGATTGGTATCGGTTTAACAACCGCTCTTAGATATCTTTATCGAGCTGTGTGGGACTTACAGGTTGTTTTTCGTCTGTTTGCCGGTATGTTTGGGTGCTGGCTCGCCGCTCAAGCCTGGCGGCCAATCAAAGTTCTAATCACTGATTCTGATTTTGGCGCCAGTGTTGACATCACGGGTTATGGTTGGGCGAGTTTCAGCAACATGCTGCCGATCTCCATGTCTATCCTGATGTTGTGGAGCGTTCTGTATTTTTGTATCAAGTACTACCAGTTATTTCAGAGCGAAAAGGAGAAAAATCTTCGTTCTGAGGCGCTCGCCCATGAGGCTCAGCTGCGCATGTTGCGGTATCAGCTCAATCCCCACTTCCTTTTTAACACCCTCAATGCAATATCTACCTTGATTCTGGTGCAATCGACTGACCAGGCAAATACCATGGTGACGCGGCTAAGTAAATTTTTGCGTTATTCTCTTGAACACGACCCGCTGGATAAAGTTGATCTCGCTCACGAGTTGGCAACATTGCGGTTGTACCTCGAGATCGAAAAAGTACGTTTTGAGGAGCGCTTGCGACTTGAATTTGATATCAGTGAGCAGGCGTCAAAAGGACTGTTACCGAGTATGCTGCTACAGCCATTGGTTGAAAATTGCGTCAAACATGCCATTGCCCGCAGTGAGCAGGGCGGTACTATATGGATAGCGGCAAGTGTCATCGATGACAGGAATTTGCGCATCTTGGTGGCAGATGATGGTCCTGGTGCAGTCAAAGATCCGGAATCGACAGGAGTTGGGTTAAAAAATATCCGCGACCGGCTTAGGGAGATTTACGGTGCCAATCATCAGCTACTCTTCACATCACGTGAACCCAGAGGTTTTAAGGTAGAGGTGGTAATTCCTTATGAAACACGATAACTCAGCTCAAACGATACGGGTTTTGGTAGTGGATGATGAAGCGCTCGCTCGTAAGGGTTTGATGTTACGGCTGCAGGATCTCGGAAAAACAGAGGTTTTGCGCGAGTGCCAGAATGGCAGAGAGGCTCTGGAAGCGATTGCGGAATTGACGCCAGACTTGGTGTTTCTGGATATTCAAATGCCTGGCATGAGCGGTTTTGATGTAGTGGAAAGGCTGCAACAGGACAATATGCCTCTGGTGATCTTTGTAACAGCTTACGACGCCTATGCAGTGAATGCCTTTGAGGTACATGCCGTCGATTACTTGTTAAAACCGATTGAGCTGGATCGGTTGTCGCTTGCGCTGGATAAAGCCAGCGAGCGGATTTCCAGCAAGCGGGACAACAATGATAAACAACGATTGCTGGATATTGTGATCGGTCTGACTGGCAAGACAGAGCAAGCGGTGATCGAGTTGATCAGCTCTGGTGAAAGCCCCGCCAAGTATGGCGAAAAGCTTGCAATCAAAGATGGTGCGTCTACTACGTTTGTTCCTATGAAAGATATTGATTGGATTGATGCGGCCGGCGATTACATGTGTGTGCATGTCAAAGGTGCCACTCTGATCATGCGCACAACCATGAAAGAGTTGGAAGAGCAGCTGGATCCTCTGGTATTCCAACGAGTGCACCGCTCCACGATTGTGAATCTGGATCGTGTGGAAAAAGTATCCTCACACATCAACGGCGAGTTTCATTTGACCTTAAGTTGCGGGACTTCGTTAAAAATGAGCCGGTCTTACAAAGATAAAGTGAAACACTTTTTTTAGTCACGGCAAGTGCTGAAGCGGCAACGCCGTTGTATCAAGAACTTTGCGCAGAATAAAGCTTGAGTGCACATCGGCTACACCCTCAATCCTTGTCAGGATGTTCAGCAAGAATTCCTGATAAAAGTCCATGTCCGGTACGATCACCTTGAGTTGGTAGTCAGCTGACTGGCCGGTGATCAGCAGGCACTCTACGACTTGCGGATATTTTTTGATTTCTGCTTCAAATCGTTCAAATCTGTCAGGTGTGTGTCTGTCCATGCTGACCTGCACTAGTGCGCTGAGTTTTAAGCCCAGTTGCGACGCATTCAGGATAATAACCTGACCTTGTATCAACCCTTCATCCTGCATGCGCTTGACTCGTCGTGCACAAGGTGTCGCTGACAGGCCAACACGCTCAGCAAGATCGGTATTGGAGATGCTGCCATCTGTCTGCAATTCACGAAGAATTCGTTTGTCGAGTTTATCTAATTCCATAAGACTGCCTAATATTGGTCAATTCAACTAATAAATTATCCTAAAGTAGTGTGGTCGTCTATTAAAATGAGTTTTATTCGAAAAAACGAGGTGGATTCGCTCAGGCTATCTGGCTAATCTATGCAGCATCCGGAACAGGCACCGGTAGCAGATTACCCACTGCTTCTGGCGCCGGGCTTGATCAATAGCAGAAGGCAGATTTCTAACCCTGGAATCCCGTTGTTTTGCTCTTGTCCTGAATCCATAAAATTCAGTTTGCCAGCCGGGCAGTATTTAATTCAATCAGGATAGGAAAGGCAAATGTCAGCGCAAAACCGTTTTGATCATCGAAAGTATGTAGCGTTCCCGCCCGTAGGGCTTAAGGATAGAACCTGGCCGGATCAGCTCATCACAAGTGCGCCACGTTGGTGCAGCGTTGATCTGCGCGATGGCAACCAGGCGCTGATCGAACCGATGTCAGTCAATCAAAAAAAGCAGATGTTTGATTTACTTCTCGAAGTGGGCTTTAAAGAGATCGAGGTGGGTTTTCCTTCGGCATCTCAGCCTGATTTTGATTTTGTGCGATACCTGGTTGAAGAAAATCGTATTCCTGATGATGTGACTGTGCAGGTGTTGACACAGGCACGGCCCGAATTGATTGCGCGCACCTATGAATCCCTGAAAGGTGTCAAGCGCGCAATTGTGCATGTCTACAATTCAACATCGGTTGTGCAACGCCAGAAGGTGTTCAAAACCAGCAAGCAGGGAATTATTGATATTGCTGTCGCCGGTGCCCGCGATGTGAAAGAGTTCGCAAACAAGTACCCGGAAACAGACTGGACTTTTCAATACTCACCGGAAAGTTTTACCGGCACTGAAATAGACTACGCGGTTGAAGTTTGTAACGCGGTTATCAATGTCTGGCAACCAACTCCTGAAAAAAAATGCATTATCAATCTGCCTGCAACGGTCGAAATGTCGACACCCAATGTCTTCGCCGATCAGGTTGAATTTTTCTGCCGGCATGTCGAAAGACGTGATTCGGTAGTGGTGAGTTTACATACTCACAATGACCGTGGCTGCGCGGTCGCGGCGGCAGAGTTGGCCGTGATGGCGGGCGCAGACCGTGTTGAAGGTACATTGCTCGGTAACGGAGAGCGCACCGGCAATATGGATATCATTACCATGGCCATGAACTTATACAGTCAGGGCATAGACCCGATGCTCGACTTCAGCGATATGGACAAAATATGTTCAGTAAGCAAGGCCTGCACACAGATTGATGTCCATCCCCGACAACCTTATGCAGGAGATCTGGTTTTTACTGCGTTTTCGGGCAGTCATCAGGATGCTATCAAAAAGTGTCTCGATCTCTATGAAGAAGGTTCGATTTGGGAAATCGCGTACCTGCCGATTGATCCCCGCGATCTCGGCCGTACTTATCAGGACGTGATCAGAGTTAACAGTCAATCCGGCAAAGGCGGCGTGGCCTATGTCCTGCAAAGCAAATTTGGTTTTAACTTGCCGCGATGGTTACAGATTGAGTTCAGCCGGGTTGTGCAGAAAGAAGCTGAAGTCACCGGCCAGGAGATCTCACCTGACAAGATCTGGTCCTTGTTCCAGTCCACATTTCTTGCTGCACAGCAAACTGTAAAACTTGATACGTTTACATTTGAAAAGTCAGGTGAAGGTGAACGATTTAAAGCAACGCTCGATTGTTTCGGACAAAAGCTCTCTATAAACGGTCAGGGAGATGGCGTGATGGACGCTTTTGTTGAAGC
>JBFZEG010000070.1:0-7698 GCA_041306975.1 Gammaproteobacteria bacterium
CAGTCAGCGCACCAGCGATCACTACAGCATCAGTCAGCGCACCAGTCGCCGGCACACCAGCAGTCAGCACACCAGCAGTCACAACAGCATCAGTCAGCAGCCAGATAGCGCAGGCGCTGCAGTCGCGTCAGGCACCATCAGCGCCTCGGTTTGAACAGGAACCACAAGTCTCTGAGTTTGAGCAAGCACCACAAGCCACTGAATTTGAACCTTCAGCACAAGCGCCGCAGTCTGTGCGTGCGGCACAAGTTCCGCAGCTCGGGCGATCAGCGATAGCCGATCAGATGTCACCAACGCCGCCAGTAACAACTGCCGCGCAGGCGCTGCAATCAACAACGCCCCTGGTGACACCAACGGTACAAGCCCCGGCAACTTTACAAACCACTGTGATTCCGCAGGGTCAGGTGATAAACCCTGATCAACCAGCTACTCAGGCAGCGCCGGCAGCACAGGAGCAAGTCATCAACGCCATGGAACGTCGGCAAAGTACTGAAGCATGGCTTGCCAATCCCGCCAGAATGAGCTCGCTGGCAGGCGCGCTGTCCCAGGTCAAAGCACCACTGCAAACCGGGGCGTCGGGTTTGCAAGTCTCGAAGTTGACACGACCCGTCATGCAGACCGAGCCCGTGGGTCGTGCAGAGATGGTTGAGTCGGTTGAGCGGCGCATGATGACAGAGTCGTGGCTGAGCAATACCGGTAAAGGCTTGCCCGTGGCCGGCGCGGCTTTAAAAATGACTCAGCCGGCACTGCCCGCGTTGAACATGTTGGATAGCGCAGCGATGGCCCCCTTGTCCCTGTCAGAATCCAGTGGTGGGTTGGGCTCCTCGCCAAGCCAGCCAATGACCTTGAATCCCGTCGCGCTGCCCGCTCAAGCCGCTGCGAACGTCAACCGCGCGCCTGATCGATGGATGCATGTTGACGACCTCGGCAAGCAATTCGGGTCAGTGATTCAAAGTTCGTTACTGAACCGCAGTGTTGCCGGACAAACCAGTCTGCGTATCATATTGTCCCCGGAAAATATGGGTAGCATAGAAGCGGAGATAATAGATAATAACCACACCGTCACCGTGAATCTGCTTGCGCAGAGCGACGAAGTGGTCCGTATGCTCAGAGATAACAGTCAGGCACTGCGCGATGCACTGGGCCAGAGTGGGACGTTTGAATTGAACATCCAGAAGGATCGCAGCGGGCCAGATGCGCAGCAGTCACGCGACTCTTCTTCGTCCAACGGTAATCGAAACAATTCGCAGACAACAGGCTTGGGTTTAGAGAGCACTGAGACTGCTAAAAATGCAAAAAGCGCCTCGGATACCGGTGCGCTGGATACCTACGTATAACAGGGTAATGGAGAAATAAAATGGCTGACGACAAAAGCAGTAGCAGTGATGGCGTCAAAAAGAAACTGCCAATCATTCCGATCATTATCGGCATTCTGGTAGTGTTGGTTGTTGCGGTAGGTGCTGTGTTCGCAACATTGATATTAACCGGCGGTTTGTCCGATGATGCACTTGAAGCGGAGCTGGCGGAAATCGAGAATTCGGGTGCTGCGTCACAGGCTGGGGGCGTGTCGGGTGATCCCGCTGCAACGGAACCGGTGGCTCCACAGTTAATGCTGACCCCATCACCGTCACGCCTGGCGACGCTGTATTACGAGATGCAAAGACCGCTGACCGCGAACCTGAGCGGGTCGCGCCGTGTGATGCAGGTGACCGTTGCAATCATGACGCACTATGACCAGATGGTTGTGGATAACATAGTGAAGCACGAGCTGGCGATACGTTCAGCCTTGTTGACCGTGCTGGCCAATACGCCAGAAGAAAGTCTGACCCGAGAGAATTTCAGATTAGAGATCGGTGAAGAGATGCGCATTAGCATTAATTCAGTGCTCGAGCAATTTGAAGATTTTGGTGGGGTGGAATCGGTTTACTTCACAGAATTCCTGATTCAGTAGTTAGACACATAATTTCGACGATAGCTGGGTAAGATATGAATTACACAAGCGGAAAGTTAAGCCCTGAAGAACTCGTGGCACTGCAAGAAAGCAGTGCCCAGGACGATGACGGCATGCAAGTTGTGCTGCATGATCTTGCGACCGAGGACACATCGCTGGGCTTTAATGAGTCAGCCATCGACATGATCAATGAGCGGTTTACCCGGCAACTGCGTGTGGGGCTGATGGACGTTCTGCGTACCACTCCCAAGATCAGTATCGAGCGGGTAAAAATTGAAAAGTATGGGGCGTTTCTGTCAACCCTGCAGGCGCCGCTGTCGGTCAATACCGTCAAGTTTGAGCCGCTGCGTGGCTACTCGCTGATTGTGATTGATCCCGTGGTGATCTTTTCATCGCTGGATAATTTTTTTGGCGGCATGGGCAAGGGCAATACACCTTTGCATTCCGGCAGGATGTTTACCCCCACCGAAACATCCATCATTCGTATCATGCTGAATATTATTTTTGGGTCACTTAAAGAGGCATGGTCACCGATTATTTCACTGGATTTCGTCGAAACCGCATCTGAGATTAACCCGCAGTTTGCGCAGATCGCCGATGAAAACGACCTGGTGATTATCAGCCGCTTTGTGCTGGCGCTCGATGCCAATACAGAAGGCACGATCAGCGTGGTGACGCCCTTCATTTCCTTAAAACCGATCAGGGATCTGCTGCGCAGCCGCATCCAGACATCCGAAGACAATGACGCCAAAGCCAACCAATGGCGCGATGAAATGCGCGACGCCTGTGGTCACGCAAAACTTGAATTAGTGGTCAATCTTTCACAGATACAGTCAACCTTAAAAGACCTCCAGCACATGGCGGTGGGTGATATCCTCCACTTTAATAAACCTGAATTTGCATCCGTTGAAATATCCGGCGCGCGGGTCTTCACGGCTGAAGTCGGCAGTCTTGGCAACAACGCCGCCATCCAGATCAAAAAATTTGTTCAGATACCTAACTCCACTTTGTGAGACCACTATGAATGACGATCAAAAGAAAGATGATGTATTACTGGGCGGTGCAAGCGCGAATCTGCTGACCGGTGGCAGCGATGCATTTAGCCGCTCCAGCATCAATTCTGATGTCCTGAACAACATTGCCATCACCATTTCGGTGGAAGTGGGCAGAACCTCGCTGAAAATTAAAGATCTGATGCGCCTGACCCAAGGCTCTGTTGTAGAATTGGATCGCCTCGCCGGTGAACCACTTGACCTGTTGGTGAACAACACGCTGGTTGCCCAAGGCGAAGTTGTGCTGGTCAACGAGAGATATGGTGTTCGGCTGACACAGGTGATTCCTGCCGCTGAGCGCATCAAAAACATCTGACACATTTATTCACCACAGCGGAAATTTCTTGTTATGGAGTCACCCGGCATCGAGTCACTGTTTGCAGTACTGCTTGTCGCCATGTTGATGGCTGGTTTTTTTTATGCGCTCAACAAATATAAGAACAAGTTTTTGTATCGTGGTACCAGCGATCTCAGTATAGAATCGCAGATTACCGTGGGATATCGCCAGCGTCTGCTGCTGGTCAAGGCCCGAAATAAAACCATCTTGTTGGCGATCTCTCATGAAAGTACAACAGTTATTGAGTCTTGGACGGAGTGACAGTTCAGCCGGTCGAATGTTGAAACTTCTGCTGCTGGTACTGCTGGCAGTAGGTGTGTTGCTACCGGCCTCGCAGGTGTGGGCGCAAAGCGGATTGCCGGTCTTTAATGTGACCGACACGGCTGATGGTGATGCAGAGTACAGTCTGACGCTGCAGGTGCTGCTGCTGATGTCGGTACTGACACTGATCCCCTCACTGCTGATCATGATGACGTCGTTTGTACGCATCATTATTGTGTTGTCCCTGCTACGACAAGCCATTGGTACCGCGCAAACCCCTCCGAATCAGGTGCTGGTGGGCATCGCCTTATTTCTGACCTTGTTTATTATGGCGCCGGTTTTTCAGCAGGTGTATGACGATGCCATCATTCCCTACATCAACACTGAAATCAGCGCAAATGATGCCTTTGATGCGGCCATCATTCCCATGCGTGAGTTTATGATTCTGCAAACCCGCGAAGAAGACATGAGCGCCTTTATGGATATCGCGGCGGTGGACATGGCAACCCCGTATGAGGAAGTGCCGTTGTCGGTGCTGATTCCCGCCTTTATGACCTCTGAACTGAAGACTGCGTTTACCATCGGGTTTATGATCTACATTCCGTTTGTGATCATTGATCTGGTGGTGGCCAGCGTGTTGATGTCGATGGGTATGATGATGCTGTCACCGATGATGATATCCATGCCGTTTAAACTGATGCTGTTTGTGTTGGCAGACGGTTGGCTTCTGGTCATGCAATCGCTGACCGCCAGTTTTATGGGGGTTTAGATGACGATCAGCGATGTCATAGTCATGGGACGTGAGGCACTTTGGATTTCCGTTCTGTTGGCAGGGCCTTTACTGGCCGGTATTCTGCTGGCGGGTGTGGTGATTGGTATTGTGCAGGCCGCAACATCCATCCAGGAAATGACCTTGAGTTTTGTACCCAAACTCATTTTTATTGTGGTGGCATTGTTGTTGATCGGTAACTGGCAAATCACGCTGTTTATCGATTATATCGAGCGTATCTTTCTACTGATTCCGGTAATGTTGCAGTGACCGAAATAGCCGGCATTGATGAACTGGTGGCCATGCTCACGCTGTTTTTGTGGCCCATGATTCGTATCTCTGCGTTTATGATTACCGCCCCCCTGTTCTCCATGGATGTCATCAATATCAGAATCCGCCTGATGGTTGCGGTGGTGCTGACATTTTTTATCTATGACAACCAGACTATTCCGACCATTGATCCTCTGAGTGCCGATGGGCTCTGGCAGATTGCAACACAAGTGTTTATTGGCGCGTGTATGGGCTTTTTGTTGCAGATAGTGAACGCGGCCATTGTGGTGGGGGGCGAGGCGATTTCCAATGCCATGGGTCTGGGTTTTGCCAGTATGGTGGATCCGAATCTGGGCAACGTACCGCTGATCTCACAGTTTATGGTCATTTTGTCCACCTTCATTTTTCTCACCCTGGGTGGCCATCTGGTAGTCATTCAACTGTTATTTCAGAGTTTTGACAGCATCCCGATCGGCTCGCTGCCGCCCTTTGCGGACTGGCTGGCGATCATGTTTGGCTGGTTTCCGTTTATCTTTCTGGGCGCGATGAATCTCGCGCTGTCGATGATGGTGTCGCTGTTGCTGCTCAACATCGCGCTGGGGGTGATGACACGTTCTGCGCCCGCGCTGAACATCATCGCGGTGGGTTTCCCCGCCATTCTGCTGGTGGGCTTGCTGGCGTTAAATGTGAATATCACCGCCATGGTGTATGCCATACAAAGGCTGTGGACGCAGGCATTAACGACACTACAATTATTCCCGGGGGTCTGACGCCGTGGCTGAAAATTCTGACGACAGTCAAAGCAAAACCGAAGAACCCACCGAAAAGCGCCTGGAAAAAGCCAGCGACGAGGGGCAGGTTCTGCGGTCGCAGGACTTTTCGGTTGCGGTGACTTTATTCGGGTTTGCCGCCTTGTTGGTGATGATTTCAAGCGCCGCCATTGAAACCTTCAAACGCCTGTATCAGTACAATTTTACGCTTGACTCGGCGGTGACCCGCGATGCCGGTCTGATGGTGGATAAAATCGCCGGGTCCGTGGGCATTGTGCTGCCCTTGGTGGGGCTGGTCTGTTCCTTGTTGTTATTGGGTGTGATTGTGGGGGCCAGTTTATTTGGTGGCATCGGTTTCAGCATAAAAGCGGCCCAGCCCAAACTGTCGCGCATGAATCCGCTCAACGGTTTAAAACGCATGTTTGGTAGTCATGCCTTGTTTGAACTGGTCAAAAATATTTTAAAAACCGTGTTGATCAGCGTAGTGACCGGTCTGGTTTTATACTTCTACGTCAATGCACTGGGTGCGCTCAGTGTGTTGCCGGTGCAGCAGGCGATGAACTCGGCAGGCAGCATACTGCTCACCGCAACGCTGCTGATCACGGCATCCTTGTTTCTGATCGCCTTGCTGGACATGCCCTGGCAGTATTTTCAACATACTAAAAAATTGAAGATGAGCATGCAGGATATCAAGGATGAAATGAAAGAAAGTGAAGGCCAGCCTGAAGTGAAGGCGCGCCTGCGCCAGCGTCAGCGTGAAATTGCTATGAATCGTATGATGGCCGCCATCGAGCATGCTGATGTGGTCATCACTAACCCAACACACTTTGCGGTTGCCTTGTCTTACACCCCCGGCAGCAGTGAAGCGCCGCGCGTAGTCGCCAAAGGCATGGACCTAACCGCGGCACGTATTCGCGAACGGGCGCAGCAGCATCAGGTACCTATCTTTGAATCACCTGAACTGGCCCGCGCGCTGTATTTCAGCACCAAGCTCGACGATATGATTCCCGAGGGCCTGTATCACACCGTGGCTGAGGTGATTGCGTACATCTTCAACATGGGTACGGCACTGGCATTGGGACAGCCGCTGCAGAGGCCGCGTCCTGTGGTGCCCGAGAATATGCGTTTTGACGAAAATGGTACCCCCATCACTGAGGAAACTTGACACCATGGCAGATCTTCCCCCGGATCATGACAACGATATTGATATCGCCGCGTTGACTCACGGGCTGTTACCGGCGCACACGCCGTTATTCTTATCCATGGCAGACAGTATCAATCGTCAAAGCGGCCTGTACCACGCCAAGTTTGGCAGCAGCTGGTTGCGCGACTATTATCTAAGCAGATTGATCAGCCTGCTGGAGTCAGCAAATCGCGACGTACTGATGCTGGACGCAGACACGGATATCGTGGAGTTATTGAACCCTCGTCTTGAAAAAACGCCCTTACGCGACGCCACCCAGAAAATCAGTTATGACACTACTGCGGCCGTATTGATTGTAAAAGACGCCACCACAATTGCCGCAGAAACCTGGACCTTGTTATTTGCTTTAATGCGAGATCTGCCGGTGCTGAACCTGGCGTGTCTGGCGTGTTGGTTGCCAGAGCAAACTGAACAGCAGGAGCATCTGACCACACAGTGCCGTGAGTTTCGCACTGCGTTTGTTTTTGATTTAGATGAGGTGTCGGCCGAGGTCGACGTGGGTGATAAAAAAGTCCTCTGAGCAGTGCTCAGAGGACTTTGTCAAACAGCAGGCCTTTCATCGCTTCAATGTTATGGGCGACCCGCAAGATGGCTTCAGCCGGCACTTGCCTGATGCTTTCTCCCGTGACCTCATCGGTGACCACCACCATGATTTTTTTGGATACCGAGTCCACCGTAAACTGCAGTTTGTTCGGATTGCGGTCACTGTTTTCATTTAGCGTACGTATAGCATCGTCAAGCCGCGCCTTCACCTTGCTCATTTGCTCGGCAGAGGCACTGCGCTCCTCAACGATCTGGGCGTTCACCTGCTCGGTGCGTGCAGAAACCTCACGGATTTTCTGACTGACCGTATCTGGCGCCTGAACAGGTTTCGGAGCAACTACCTCGGCCCTGGACGCAGGTCGGGGCTGTGCTTGTACAAAGGTATTGCTATCGATTGTCGACATCTTAACTCCGTCACTCAACGCGGTAATTGCCGGGACTCAGTACATTACCGCTGTGACTGATTCCCGGCAAGCCTATTACCTTACTTCAGCAGGGACAACACGGTCTGCTTGACCTGGTTGGCCTGTGCCAGCATCGC
>JBFZEG010000072.1:0-14178 GCA_041306975.1 Gammaproteobacteria bacterium
AGGGATTTGATACCAAGCTGTGGATGCTCCTGACTCATGGCCTGAACCAACAAAGTAAACAGCAAGGGCCCATGCACGATCAGATCCGGATAGCCTTCCACCTGTGTGGTATAGGGATAATCATAATGGATGCGATGGGCGTTGAATGTCAGTGCAGAATAACGAAACAACAGTACGCTTTCCGCTCTGTGCTCATGTGACCACTGGGGATTGAGACTCTGCGCAGGGGCACTCACTGGCGTGTCGGGCACTGCGGCTGATGAGGGTGCCTCGCGAAACACAATATCCTGCTGTTCGCGAATGGCCAGACCATGGGTACCGTGCACATCATGTTGCACCGTGACAATAACCAGCGCGCCACTGCGACCTTTTTTCTCGACGATGTCGAGGATACGCGACTCGCGTCGAACTGCCTCACCCATGCGCAAAACCTGCAGAAATTGCAGTCGACTGCCTGCCCACATGCGGCGCGGCAATGGCACCGGTGGCAGAAAATCATGTTGTGCGCCATGCCCGTCAATACCGAGTTGCGCTTGTTGCGTGAGTGGCAAAAAAAACAGCCAGTGCCAAAGCGGTGGCAATCGGTCACCCATGGCCAGTGCCGGACGGTTCAGGGTGGCTGCCAACGCATTGACCGGCGTCAGTGCCAAGGTATCCACTGCGGAGTTTTGTTTATTGATCCATTGCTGAAACAACATCATGATTGCTGTGAATCCAGCAGCCAGCGTGCCTGTTTGGCGACGGCACCATCAATCATCTGATCGCCATGCCGGATCACGCCCTTGCCCAGGCGCAGCCCCTGCTCATACACATCAATGATGTCGCGTGCCCGTTGTAATTCTGCCGGGGTGATATGGAATAACTGTCGTAATAACTGCACTTGTGCGGGATGAATGGCCATCTTGGCCGTCATACCCAAAGATCTTGCCTGCAGCGCCTCGTTTTTGAGCAACTCATGGTCATCGAGCGCAGTTGTCGGGCCATCGATAATATGTGACAGACGCGCCGCTCGTGCGGCATTAACCAATCGTGACTGGGCATAATGCACCGCCTGCAGGCTGGGTCTGGTCTGAATATCAGCCAGATAATCCACACAGCCAAAGGCCAGGCCGATGACGCCCGGCGCACTGGCAATGGCGTACGCCTGCTCCACGCCCAGGGCGGATTCAATGAGCGCGACCACTCGCAGACCACAATCCGTCACAGAACGCAGCATGTCCGGGTGCTCGGTCCTGGCCAGCATCACAGTAGCGCAGCGCATATCACGCACGGCATCCACATCCAAAAGGTGATCCGGCGTGCCTGTAGCATTAATACGGATAACACAGCGATCACTGGCGCTTGCTGCCTGTTGCAGCGCCACAGCGGTTGTGCGGCGCGCGCTGGCACGCTCACCCGGCGCCACTGAATCTTCCCAGTCAATTATTATGCGATCATCGATGCGATCAGCCAGGGTTGCGATGGCTTTGGGGATGCGATCGGCCCGATTGCCAGGCACAAATAACCAGGTTTGCACGTCATCACTCCTTGCATTTTTTTTATTGACCAAGGGCAGTATAAACTGCATTGTGTGGTCTGCGGCTACCCCGATCCATGAATGACTGGTCAGCAAACAAAAAAAACAAAGAGGATCGTCCCATGCATGACAAATCTGCGGTACGTTTCATCCCCCTGTTGTTAGCAATGTTGATGTGCAGTGTCGCTGTGATCCCTGCCAGCGCTCAGGATACGGTCGAGTGGCTGACACTGGGCTCCGATTACGCACATACCCGCTCCACCCCGGCCAATCAGATCCAGCGCAATAATTTTCAACAACTTGAAGTGGCCTGGACCTGGGATGGCGCCAGTTTTCAGGCCCTCAGCGGGCGTTCCACCCCAAGTTATGTCAATGGCAAACTGTACACCGTTGCAGGTGAGCGCCGCCATGTGGTGGCCATGGACGCCGCCACCGGTGAAACCCTGTGGTCCTGGCGCGAACCCCATACTTTTCGCCACGAATATTCCATGCGCAAGGACTATGGCAAAGGTGTGGCTTATGCGGAAGTCGATGGCAAGGGCGTCATTTATATCATCAGCCCGGGGTTTTTCCTGACAGCACTGGATGCCGACACTGGAGCGCCTTTGGCAGGTTTTGGTGAGCAGGTTCCGCTGCCCGGTTTTCCGGAAACCGGCGTTGTTGATCTGCAGAAAAACATCGCCGAGCACATGGGCTACGATTTTGACCCCTACTACGGCATCCCGCTTTCTGAGGGGTACATCACCTCCTCAGCGCCGCCTATTGTTGTTAACGGTGTGGTGGTGGTCGGCAACTCGGCCGAGCAGGGTTATAACCAGACTCGCATCGAAAACATACCCGGCGACATACTGGCTTTTGATGCCCGCACCGGGGAGTTTCGCTGGCGCTTTCATGTGATCCCCGAGCCCGGTGAATTTGGCAGTGACACCTGGGATGTACAAGGCAATCCACGCGATCTCACGGGTGAGGTGACACCCTGGGCGCCTTTGTCGGCAGATCCTGAGGCAGGTATTGTTTATTTTGTCACCAATCCACCAACCATTGACTACTTTGGTGGGTTCACCCCGGGAGACAACCTGTTTGGCACCAGCATCGTCGCGCTGGATGTGCAGACGGGAGAACGCGTCTGGCATTACCAACTGGTCCATCATGACATCTGGAATTACGACATACCCACCGCGCCGGTGTTGCTGGATATTCAGCAGAATGGCCAAACGGTGCCGGCGGTTGCACAAATGACCAAACATGGTTTTGTTTTTGGTTTTAATCGTCTGACCGGCGAACCGCTGTGGCCAATCGAGGAGCGTCCGGTGCCACAATCACTGGTGCCCGGTGAACAGACTTCACCGACGCAGCCGTTCCCCAGCAAACCCGCTGCCTTTGATGTACAGGGTATAACACATGACGACCTCATTGACTTCACCCCGGAGCTGCGGCAACAGGCTATAGACGCGTTGGCGGATTTTCAGCTGGGCCCCCTGTTCCTGCCCCCACTGCACAACGAAAATACGCTGGGAAAGATTGCGGCAATGTCCTGTCCAAGTGATGCCGGTGGTGCCAATATTTTTGCGCCACCGGTTGCTGATCCGGTAAGCGGCGTGTTTTTTGTCACCTCACGCAAGGCCTGCAGTGCGCATGTGCTGGCGCCTTCGCAGGAACGTGATGCCATGCTTGCCTTTGAACCCACCGGCACCACCTTGGCGGCCTTTTCCAATCTGCGCAATGCGACGGTACGCGGCCCCCAGGGTCTGCCTCTGTTCAAACCTCCCTTCAGTCGCATAACCGCCATCGACATGAACACCGGTGAACACCTGTGGTGGATTCCTGTGGCGGAAACACCGCGTCATGTGCGTGAACATCCGGCACTTGCAGGCATTGAATTGGGCAACACCGGCAGTGGAGACTGGGCCACCATGATGGTACTGCCCGATATGCTGGTATACGCAGCCACCGGCGGTGATGGCATTCCCTACCTGTATGCTGTCGACAAGCGCTCGGGCGAACAATTGAGCAGGATTGAAGTGCCACGCGCCAGTCGTTACGGAATGATGAGTTATGTTCATCAGGGGCGTCAGTACATCGTGTTGCAAACCGGCAGCAGCCTGACGGCCATGGCTTTGCCTAATTGATCAAAGATCAGCAAAGGATAAGTTGACACATCGAAGTACCGTCCAGAAGGTGAGCCCATTTGAACAAGTCAAACGATCAGGATCTTTTTACCGAGATCACTCGTTGTGAACACACGATTGCAGTTGCAGAAATAAAAAAGCTGGGCTGGAAACCGGCACTGGCTGCCAGCCAGAAGCGCCAGGATGACATGGCGAGATTGATTGTATCCACAGCATCCCCCGGCATCGCCTGTCAGGCCGGATGTTGGTACTGTTGTTACTATAAAGTTGACGCTCACGCGGAAGAAGTGTTGCTGATTGCAGAGTATGTTCGGGCCAAATTCAGTCCGGAACGCATAAAGCAACTTAAGCAGGATGTAGCCCACAATGCGCAATCTCTGCGCACACTATCAGGCTCTGAACAACTGCAAGCCAATCTCAAGTGTGCTTTACTTGATGACGGTAAATGCTCGGTTTACGACGTCAGGCCATCACGTTGCAAAACCTTTCATGCAAGAGACGTTGCTGGCTGCAAACAATCGTACGAACAGCCAACCAACCTGTCTATTTCCAACAGCTTTATTCCCGAGCTTTTTTATGCAGGAGAGGCACATCTGAAAGGATTCAGGCAGGCCATAAAGGAGTCAGATTATGACAGCAATGTCTATGAATTGAACGCGGCGCTGGAGATGGCACTGGCAGACTCCACACCAAAACGTCGCTTCGAAAAAAGAAAAAAGGCCTTTGCGGCATTGCACGATAATTGAATCCACGGGTTCAGGCAGGAGCAAGCAGATGCAGGACGATGCAATCATTTCCATCCGCCATCTCAGCAAGGTTTACCCATCAGGATTCGCCGCGCTGATGAAGAAACTGGGCAAACGACCAAATCCGTGATTCTGGGTTTGATCATTCTGCTCACTGCACGGCTGTTTGTGGATTTTTCAATTGTATACCCACTGTGGATGCTGGCCTTTCTGGTGTTGATCTCGATTACGTTCTGCCTCTTTGGATTTATCCTTGGCGTGTGGGCCGACGGTTTTGAACGCTTGCAGGTGGTGCCCAGCATGATAGTAATGCCACTAACCTTTCTCGGCGGCAGCTTTTATTCCATCAGCATGTTGCCGCAAGCCTGGCAAACGGTCGCGCTGTTTAATCCGGTGGTGTATCTGGTGAACGGATTCCGCTGGAGCTTTTATGGGGTTTCTGATGTCAACGCCGCTTTCAGCCTGGGCATGATTGTGTTGTTTATGCTGATCTGCCTCACCGTGATCTGGTGGATATTCAAGACCGGGTACAAGATCAAGGTGTGAATCAGTACGTCACCACCAGAGACAAGGTGCCACTGGTTTCGTCGTACTGTTGGCCTGCCATGCCCGGATCATTAACACCCTGACTGGAGTGCGACGTTGCAAACGACACAGCGGCGCGAGGATGGACTTGCCACACCGAAGCCCACTCCCACGACACGCGTTTGGTGGCACTGCTCGAGTCAGCCAATTGGCTGCGGTTGTAAGCAGGCCCCAATTTGAAATAGATCTGCGGCGTTGGTGAGTACATTACCCCGGCAAAATACGTGCTGGTGAAAATGCCGGCAGAGCCCTCGATATTGGATTCAGAGAAGTTACGCTGCAGCAAACCCGACAAGGTAAACCGCTCGCTGAGCTGATACCCCAGCTGCACTGTACCCACTGTGGCATGCAGATCACGGATGCTGTTGGTATCAAAATTCTGTGCGAAGGTGATGGCGCTGACTGCGCCACGCAGCTTGCCTCGAGAGAACTGTACCCCACCACCTACGCGCCAGCCATCGGAGTCACGACTCCCAGTTTGCAGGCTCTGATAGGCGTCATAATCGATGGCTTGGGCACCCACAAACCCGTAGATATTACCCCAGGTAAAGTGCCTTCCGGACTGAAGTGTCATCTGCGATTCATTGCGATCCAGCGATTGCTCCATGACATCATCGATACCTTGAACTTCGGTTTCATTTTTGACGTCTGCCATCTGCCCCATGGCGCTTACGAACCATTGTTGGTTATCCCATTCAGCGCCATAACTGGCCATGGTGGTTGTGCTGGTGCCATGCAGAAAACCACTGAGCTGATCCACATGATTTTTGCCGATGATACTTTGCTGCCGCTGCAGTCCACCCCGCAAAATGGCATTCCCACCTATCTCAAACCGACTTATCAACGAAGCAGATAATGCCTCATTGTCTTGCGCATCATGGGCGGAATCTGCCACATCCTGCGCAAAAAGATCGATAGATGCAGCCAGATTGTGCCGCTGCCAATCTGAGCTGGCCGAGCCCGATAGCGCCACAATACGTTTGATATCTGACTCCTCAGTGCTATCTAACCGGATATTGCTGGTCGGAGTAAGACCTGCCTCTGCTCGTGTACTGACATTAAACGAACCGATCTTAATACCTGTCGGCTGTCCGAAACCCGCAGGCGGAGATACCGTCGACAGTTGCGCAAACGCGCTGCCACTGACCATCATCAGCATGCCGGCGCCTGACAAGCACAGAAATACCTTGCAGAATGTGTTCGGATACTCGTGTGATGTCATGATGTTTTCCTCAATTGATGGCTAGATTGGCCGCGGTAATTTCGTATTGCTTGTTGGTCAAACTGATAGACAATGCTGACAGAATCAGAGCGGGTACCACGACCAACAACATTGCCCATAACAACCCTCGCGGCTCTGCACCAAACTGATCTGAAATCAATCCAACGACAAACGGTGCCACTGACGACACCACCGTGATCATCAGCACGGAAATGCCAAACAGTCGACCGCGATACTTTGCAGGACTGATGTCCTGAATCATGGTGGAGGACAACGCAGTGCCCAGATTGGCAAACAAAATCTGCACACCATACAAGATATAGGCATGTGTCGCGTTGCTCGCCAACAACTGCATCATGGCTGGCACAATAATCAGCAACATGGAATATTTATAAAGGTGACGTGGCGCTAGCGATCCATAGCGGGAAAACATCTTACTGATGAGCAGCGCTGCGATCGCGACGCCCAACAAGCCACCAATCGTTGCCGAGATCCCCAGCGCAAAGCCCGCCTGAGCGGGTGTTACTTCAAAGACCCTGATCACGTACGATGGTGTCCATGACATCACCGCAAGGCCGCCGAAGCTGGTAAAGGCAATTGCTGTGTAAAGTCCTATCGCTGCAACACCATGCTCACGTGCATAGTGTTGCAGTGATGTGTAGTCATTAAAGTTTTTATCTCCGGCAGAGCGTCGTCTGATATGCCCAATGGTGAAGGCCAGTAATGCCACCGGAATACCCGCTGCAGCCACAATCATAAAAGCACTGCGCCAGTAAGTCAGTGACTGCAACACAGAAGGCAGCAGCGTGTCATTCAACTGTACCCAATTTAACAACGAACCGCTGGCCGCTGCCCCCATACCAGCAGCAATGCCACCTGCTGCAAAAAAAATCAGGTTTGCAAGGACACGTCGACGGCCGGCAAATACATCCGGCATCAGTGAGTTGGCGACAGGCGACACTACGGTTTCGCCCAAGGCCAATGCCAACACACCAAATAGGAAACCCACGAAGGTAAAAGCAATACCCAAGCCGGCTGTCGCCACCGACCAGATCAGAATACAAATACCCAACAGCAGATGACGGGGCATACGGTCAGTTAACCAGCCCAGCAACAGCGCACCCGTTCCGGCGAGCAACCCCGGCGCCAGTCCCGTCAAAATGCCAATATCAGCATCCGACAGTGACATCTCAAGCTTGAGTGGCTCAACAATCAAAAACAGTATCTGCCGGTTGATGCTGGCCGCAAACGTCGCGATGACGATGACGGCCAGAATGTACCAGGCGCGTCGACTGGAGATATCGATCACAGTGTTCATCGCAGTGTTCAGAAGCTAACGCTAAAACGCGCGCCTACTTCTCTGGGATGGGTACGAACGTGCACACCGCTGGCGAACAGATCATCAAAGGTACCTGTGTAATAGTTTTCATCTGTCAGGTTTTTAACGTAAGCAGACACAGTGTACTGTCCACGCGTGATGCCCGCGCGCAGATTGACAACGTCGAAACTTGGGACCTGATAGGGAAACGAGAAATCAAAGGGCACTGGAAACAGATTGGCAGGTACGTAGACTAAATGGCTGGTGGTTTTTTCTGCGACGTAGCTGTACTCAGCCCGAGCATAACCCTCCCAGCCCGCGACCATAAAGCTTTTTTCGGCGAAAGCACTGAAAGTGACATCCGGCGCATCCAGCAATTGTTTGCCTGACAGATCGATAGGTCGTGTTGCGCCATCAACCACGGCATTTTTGTAGTCGTCATACTCAGCATCCATGAGGCCTGCTGCAAAACCCACCAGCACATCGTCACGCAAATAGGCTTCAATCTCGAGTTCAGCACCATCACTGGATGCTTCAGCGGCGTTTTCAACACCCGTCGCAATCACAAAGGCCCCGGTGGACGGATCAATTCCATTCACGATTGTGCGAACTTGCATGTCCTGCCAGTCGATATGGTAGACCGACGCGGCAAAACGCAGTCGTCCATTGAGCAGTGTGCCTTTGGCGCCTGCTTCATAACTCCACAGCGTTTCCGGATCAAACTCAGACTTTGCAAGCACTGGATCCAGTTGCACACCGCCTGTGCGGTAGCCTTGTGAAGCCATGATGTAGCCAGAGAGTTGCTCTGACAGTTCGTAATGAAGCGCCAGCTTGCTGGAATAATCGTCAAAGTTGCGCGATACCGGCTTGAACACTTGTGTGACCGGACCCATGGGTGTGCCATTAATTACGGTTTCTGACTGCCCAACTTTGTCATCCGAATAACGGCCACCGTAGCTCAGCGTCAGCCTGTCATTGATCTGATAATCAAGCTCACCAAACGCTGCAAGGTTGGTTATGTTGCTATTGGTTTGTTGTGCGCGGATAACAGTGCCACCCGGCGCACCCAATGGATTAAATGAACCCAGCACTACCGTCAGATCGGTATCAAAACCCTGTTCGAGATAAGCCACACCCACCGTCCAGCTAAAAGGACCCGGGGCGGAAGAAGCAACACGAAACTCTTGGCTGAAAAAGTCAGCATCGGCGAATCGGGTAAGATTCACCGCATCGAAGCTGGTGGCATCCACATCACCATTCTGGTCGCGTGAACCTTCGGCATAACCGGTAACACTCGTCAGTGTCAGATCACCCATCACATAGTTGATGCGGTTATTCAGAATCTGATAGCTGTAGTCTGTCTCTTTGGGATTGTCATTATTAATCCGGTCACGGTTCTGCGGAAAAAATGGCAATTCGTTGATCGCGTTCAGCCCCCACAATCCGATCGAGCCCACAGCGAGTTTGCCGGTAGCAACGCCCGACTCCAGGCCACTGTGCTCGTCGGCGACTGTTACCGAGGTATCAATAGTCAGATTCTCGCTGGCCAGGTAGCGGGCAGCAATACGTGCATTGAGGTTGCGCTGATCGTTTGTGCCACCTGCCGCGTTGACATTGCGGATCCAGCCTTCAGTGTCATAAACATAGGCGGTGCCACGCACCATAAATTTATCAGTCACTGGCACATTCAGCGTCAAACCCGTCTGGTAGGTGTTGTGACTTGAAGCTTCAGCAAACACTTGCCCTTCTAAGTTATTCGTTGGTTTAACAGTGGTCATGTTGATGGCACCACCGGCCGCATTTCGACCAAAAAATGTGCCTTGGGGTCCGCGCAACACTTCGATGCGCTCGACATCCTGGAGCTGCGGATTGGAGACCATCGGGATGACGTTTAGCTCGTCAACATACAACGCAAAACTGCTGTTTGGACCGCCGCCGACGTTGCTGATACCACGCATGGAGATCGAGTTTTCGCCGCGCGTACCGGATTCGTTGACCGCGACATTAGGCGTCAACAGAAAGTAATCAATGATATCGACGATGCCGCCCTTCTCCAGATCCTCCGACGAAAATACTGTCGCACTGACAGGCAAATCCTGCAGTGACTCTGATTGCCTGCGCGCAGTAACTGTCACCTCCTCTAGTTGCGGCGCTGCTGCCTCAGCTGCCATCAGTTGCCCGCTTGCAAGCGCGCCTGTGCTGCTTAACAAGGCCATAGCCACTGCCAACTTCTTCTTACTTACATTAATCATGATGCTTTTACCTTGAATTAGTTAACAATGATTTATTTGAAGCGTCGCCCGTTCAGGGAGTGGTTGTTATCGCCTCACCGCCGGTATCCAGAATCAGCGGCAATCCTGTTTCACTGTTGCCGATCACAATGACTTTGGCGTTGTTTGATTTGGCAAGCTCCAGTGTGGCTTCGATACCGCGCCAGGCCAGATAGCTGTCGGTAATGGCAGGTGCCACGGTTTCCTGAAATAAGCGGATGCCTTCTGCCTCAATGGCCTTGCGCTGACTTTCAAGTTCTTCGCGTTCAACCCGGAAGGCGTACTCCTTGACAAGTTCGGCCTCAGAGAGTTTGCGCTCGATGGCTTGCTGAATATTCTCAGGCAGATCGATTCGGGTGATGAGTATGTCTGTGAGTATGATTGTATGAACGCCATCACTACCGCTGGTGGTGACCCCTATCCCATTTGGATGTGACTCATCGGTTACCTCGGCAAATACCAACTGCTGAATCAGGTTGCGCTCCGTTGTATAAATCGACTCCGCCGTATAATTGGCTGCCATACGCCGTAACACAGAGCCAATTTCCGGTATTAACAACCGATCTATGTAATCAGGGCCTATTTCCTGATTCAGAATGACTACTGAGTCTTTTATTACCTGCCAGCGGAAGTTCAGATCCATATCAAAGTGCAGACCATCCTGGGACACAACGGCATAGGTCTCTTTGCGATTCTGCAAACGTAAATCGTAGGTATAAAATTTGTTCCAGGGCCAGATCACATGCACGCCTTCGCGCAAAGGACCGCGTGACGCCCGACTGCCGCCCAGTATGCTGTACCACTCAACACTCGCGTGCCCGACTGGTGTGACATAAACAATTTTGTCCCACAACACCACAAGCAAAAACCCTGTGATCAGCAGGAAGAACACAAAGCTGTACTTCAATCGCCTGAAAACTATCAAGAAATAGCCTTTCATTGCGTTACCTCTGATGCAGGACACTCTGCTGGCACAAGCCTGCCATCCTGCATATGCGCATGAATATCCGCATAGTCAAAATATCGCTCGTCGTGAGTGACCACTATGATGGTTTTTCCGGCTTGCAGTAGTTCGGGAAGGATTTCTTCGTAAAAGCGATTTCGTGTTGACGGGTCCTGATCTGCTGCCCACTCATCCAGCACTAGGACCGGACGATTCTCAACCAGTGCCAGAGCCAGCGCCAGGCGCTTTCGCTGACCTGTTGAAAGCGCATCGGGACTGAATCCGTGGCTCAGGTCTGCCGGCATTTTGGATCGTATGTTTAACTTAATCAGCCATTGGTCAAGTTTTATCAATGCCTCATCATCCAACGCATACGCGCGTCCAAAGACATGAAAATCAGCAAAAACCGTCGCAAAAAGATCCCGGTAATTCTGGCCGGGATTTTTTCCAATGACATCGCCATCGATAATGATATCGCCGCTGTCTCTGGGATATAGACCAGTAAGGACTCGCAATGCTGTTGTCTTGCCAGAACCATTACCACCGGTGATAAACAGCAACTGCCCACGCTCAATGCAGACTGAGACTTCTTCGATCGCAAAGGGCTTATCAACATCAAGGGCAGTCTGATGGGTATAACCCACTTTTCGCAGCTCAATCCTCTTAAAAGCCGAATGATCTACTTCAGGGCTGTCGTTGCTGCTACTGGCCAGCAAATGATCGACTCCCGCTTCAAACTCAAGAATGCTGCGCACGGCAAAACGTGCAATCGATAATTGTTGTAAGCTGCCTATCATGCCTCCGATGGGTCCAATCAGAAATATAACTGCCATCACGATCACTGATATCTGGTCTTGCTCGGTTGACCCAATGATTGGAAGCACAAACACAACAGCACCTGCCATCAGATAGGAAGCTGTGTTGCCTGAGGAGATCACTTCAGCAAAGATACCTGCACTTGCTGAACGATTTTTGAAAAGTTCATCAGACGTTGTAACCATGTCTTCAAGCACTGCGCGCCGTTTTTTGGCGTTAAGTCGCAGCTCTTTAGAGCCCTTGATGCTTGATTCAGACAAACGGTCCAACCTGCCATTCAGTATTGCGGTCTCCGTCATCGTCTCAGCAAGACGGGCGGCGATATTCATATAACCAGCAACGCACAGCACAGCAACCAGTACTGTCAATAGTGCGGCTGTTGTCGACAGATACAACAAATAGCCGAACATAAAAATCAGCAGAACCATCGCCTCCACGCCAGCGACGATGGTGACAACTGACTGCGATAAGGGCGCGTAGTGTCTAGCGATACCATCGAGCAGACGGCCAGGGGAAATTTCTTCAATGTCACGAAGTGACAGGCTTAACACTTTACCTGCAATTCGTTGTCTCCAGTCATGCAATGCGGCTTCAATCGACTCACTGGCACGGAAGATCAGATGTCGCTGGCTGAACCGGTAGGCCACCAGCAGAAAAATAAAACCTACCGCAGTCAGCGTAGAATAGTCCTCTTCCTGAACTAGCCGGGACTCTGTATTCAGTAAATACAGTACACCGGTACCGCACGCAGCAGACAGCACAGCAACAAAAGCCAGTCTGATAACCGAGATGCGATCGAGTTCCGCTATCAGCCCTCGCCAGTGACGAGGTTTCAGCGTTGGAACGGGGCCCAGCCTCATCATGAAGCGGAGAATTTTATCGCCCACCGCCGAAGCAATACTGGCAGACTCATTTTTGCCGTTTAACACTGCTGATATCCTGTGATTTCAAGACTCATTCGGCGAATTTGGTGCCGAAATCAAAAGAACCAGACCCATGATTGCAGGCGTGAGCAGCACAGAAAATGCAAACACACCCCAGAAGCCTGCAGCCCTGTTTCTTCCTGCAGTGGCAGTAAAAAAACAGAGCATGAGGTAAAGCAGTATCAGGTACGGAGGTAACAAGATTGCAGGCTCCTGTTACTTGTCAACCGACTCTTTTTTTGCTTTGGAGAAGTCTTTTTTCAAATCGTCTTTGATAGCTTCAACGCTGAAGTTATCAAGTGTGCCACCACCCTCAAAGTGACGAACAAACGCCTTGCCCACAGCATAGGTAGCAGCTGAACCAAATGCAGCAAGACTGACACTCCCTAACAAAGATCCACTGAATGGGATCAGTTTGAGTGAAGAACCAACCAGTGCACCACTGATTGCCGAGGGAGCCAATGTACCCAGCAGGGTAGAAATCAATCCACGAACAGTTTCGTTCTTTGGTTCCTGACCGTAGGCACGGGTGATATCTTTGACCATACCCAACTGAACCGCTGCCAACCCTACCAGGTCAAGGTAAGGAACCGGTATCACTGAGGCTGCCGCGCCCCACTTCACCGCTGAGGAAATGATGCGTGCTGCCTGATCCTGTGAACTCTCTGCAACTACTTCACCAGCTTCAATTTCTACAACCATTTTGGCCCCCTGAATATGTAAATTCTAATATTTGTCTTTCTACTGAAGCACTTTCAGCGTAACTTTCAACTGTCATAGTGGCACTCACACAAGGGCAACACAATTTAGAGATGCGTTCCTTGTCGCCCTCTTCTGCCAAACACATTTACACTTTTTAAGTGATATTTTTTAATACTTTTCATAAGGTTAAAAATTATTTACTTTTTGTTACATTTTTTCATCAGACGCCTGTTCACAAAGCGCATAAGTACTACAATCTCAATCGATAAAAGTTTGTAGCCATGGGGAGTTTCAGGAAAAGAAGATGCGCAAACCGAACTCTATGAGCACACCGAGGGTGGATAACACAAATTCAAAGCGGGTATTTAAACAGCCTCGCGCCTCTCATACCGAGCGCAGGATTATTGATGCCGCCAATCACTTGCTGAATACAAACTGTGCGCTCTCAAACGAAGCAATAGCCGATGCTGCAAATGTCTCTATCTCCTCTATATACAGGTACTTCAACAACAGAGGTGACTTGTTTGCCGCAATGTTCCGCATACATGCTGACAACGGCTTGAAACTGATAGCTGGCCAGGTCTCAGAATTGGACAGACTAAACTTCAAAGAAATTCTCAGAAAAATCATTGAAACATCAGCACAAAGTGTTTCAGGGGAAAGAACCGCCCGGCGCGCCTCCTTTGGCAACATCAATTATGATGTAGGCCAGGAAATCAATATCAAATTTAATCTGAGCCTGTGCAGCAAACTAGTAGAGCAGGTAGCGCTGATAACCAACTGCCACCCTCGTTTTGTCGATACGAATCTGGTTACCATACTGGGGCGCCTGCTAGTGGCCACACCCAGAGTCCTAATTGTTGAAAGCCCTGGTACCTTTGAGTATGAAGGCCTCATCACTGAACTGACAGAAACAGCCACCGAACTGCTCATCAAGATATTGCACCGCGCTGACGCTACTCACGCATGACCCATAATGCCTGACAGCCAATCCCTGCCGCGCCTTGA
>JBFZEG010000086.1:0-31347 GCA_041306975.1 Gammaproteobacteria bacterium
TCAAGCTGGTTGTGACGCTGATTCACCCGATTGCGATGGACGATGGTTTGCGTTTCGCTATTCGCGAAGGCGGCCGTACGGTTGGCGCGGGTGTTGTTGCCAAGATTATCAAGTAATCCGACAAGAGTTCCTGCCCACAAAATAGGCGGCCTAAGGTCGCCTATTTTGTGGGTAGGAACTAAATTGTTAATTAAAGGTTTTGTTGTTGACACTGACGGGCTACAGCCTTAGAATTCCGTCTCCTTTTTTCAGGTACTCAAGCGCATTTGGGGCCTGGTAAAAAGTAACTGATTAATTTTAAAAAGTTTTTGGAGAGCAGAGTAGATGCAAAATCAGCGTATCAGAATCCGGCTTAAAGCCTTTGATCATCGGCTGATCGATCAGTCTACTCAGGAAATAGTAGATACTGCCAAGCGTACCGGCGCGCAGGTGCGTGGTCCGATACCGCTGCCAACGAACAAAGAGCGCTTCACCATATTGATATCCCCGCATGTGAACAAGGATGCGCGCGATCAGTATGAAATTAGAACGCATAAGCGCCTTCTGGATATCGTTGAGCCAACAGAAAAAACAGTGGATGCACTGATGAAGCTGGATCTGGCGGCGGGTGTTGAAGTGCAGATCAGTCTTGGTTAAGGGCTGAAATAACTTAGAGTTTTGTGTTAGGCCGGTTTGTTTAACAGTAGCGAGAAATGATTCAGTAAAAATATCACTGATAACAGCGAGCTCAAGGGACAACTAATGTCCTGAAGCAGACATGGTGTAATGCGATAGCAGCCATAGCGGGTTCAAGCCCCGTACACGATGAGGTTCAAAAAATGTCGATTGGTTTGGTCGGTCGAAAGAGCGGCATGACCCGAATATTCACTGAAGCTGGCGAGTCTATCCCGGTAACAGTGGTTGAGGTCAGCCCAAACAGAGTTACTCAGCTCAAGACTGAGGAAGTCGATGGCTATAGCGCCGTTCAGGTGACTGTGGGTGAGCGCAAAGCTTCCCGCGTCAGTCGTTCTGAAGCTGGTCACTTTGCCAAGGCTGGTACCGGAGCGGGCCTCGGCCTGTGGGAGTTCCGCGCAGGTCATCAAGAGCTTGCAGGCTTCACGCCGGGCAGCGAATTGACAGTGTCAATTTTCGAAGCTGGTCAAAAGGTCGATGTAACCGGTACTTCAAAGGGTAAAGGTTACGCTGGCGCGATCAAACGTCACAATTTCCGCATGCAAGATGCCACTCATGGTAACTCGCTCTCACACCGTGCCCCAGGTTCTATCGGCCAGTGCCAGACTCCAGGTCGGGTATGGAAAGGCAAAAAGATGGCTGGCCATCTTGGTGATGTGCGAGTAACCACTCAGTCTCTGGAAGTAATTCGCGTGGATTCCGATAACAATCTCTTGATCGTGAAAGGTGCTATTCCCGGTGCGACTGGTTCGTGCGTGATAGTTCGTCCTTCCGTCAAGTCTGTCGGATCCAGGGGGTAAGCGATGATCGAAGTCAATCTTTCAAAGCTCGGTAACCAGTCCGGAGCGGCCACGGTTTCTGTATCAGAGGAAACTTTTGGCAAAGAATTCAACGAAGCCTTGGTTCATCAGGCGGTGGTGACGTACCTTGCGGGTGCTCGTCAGGGCACTGTGCAGCAGAAAACCCGTTCAGACGTTCGTGGTGGTGGGCGCAAGCCTTGGCGTCAGAAAGGTAGCGGTCGCGCTCGTGCGGGTACTACCCGTAGCCCGATCTGGCGATCAGGTGGTGTGACATTTGCTGCTCGTCCTCAGGACCACAGCAGAAAAATCAACCGCAAGATGTATCGTGGTGCGATGCGTAGCATCCTGTCTGAATTGCTTCGTCAGGATCGTCTGATCGTTGTCGAGCACTTCACGCTGGACTCGCACAAGACCAAAGATCTCGCTAGCAAACTGAAAGAGTTCGCTGTTGAAAACGTTTTGATTGTTGCAGATGAAGTCGCTGAAAACCTTTACCTGGCTGCGCGCAATCTGCACAAAGTAGATGTGCTTGATGTGGCAGGCCTTGATCCGGTCAGTCTGATCGGGTTTGAAAAGGTGATCATGACTGTTCCTGCGCTGAAAAAAGTTGAGGAGATGCTGGCATGAACCAAGCGAGACTGTATTCCGTTATCGTAGGCCCGCATATTTCTGAGAAGGCTGCCATCATGGCTGAGAAGCGCAATCAAATTGCCTTCCGTGTTGCCAATGATGCTACCAAGCCGGAGATTCGCGAGGCGATCGAGAAGTTGTTTAACGTCACTGTTGAAGATCTTCAGGTGCTGAATGTGAAGGGCAAAACCAAGCGCACTTCACGCGGCAAGATTCGTCAAAAATCAAACTGGAAAAAGGCTTACGTCAAGCTTGCGCAAGGTCAGGAAATCGACTTTGCAACAGCGGTGTAAGGAAGGGTCGCGGTTATGGCAGTCGTAAAATGTAAACCCACCTCGCCAGGGCGCAGGTTTGTCGTAAAGATCGTAAATAAAGAGTTGCATACAGGTGAGCCGTATGCGCCTCTGGTTACAGCCAAGGCAAAAACCGGTGGTCGTAACAATGCTGGTCGGATCACCACGCGTCATGTAGGTGGTGGACACAAGCAGAAGTATAGAATTGTAGATTTCCGTCGCGATAAAGACGGTATTGTTGCCAAGGTTGAGCGTCTTGAATATGACCCCAACCGCACCGCAAACATCGCGTTAGTATTGTATGCCGATGGTGAGCGTCGCTATATCATTGCGCCGGCAAAAGTGGCCGCTGGTGATACATTGGTTTCTGGTCATGATGCGCCGATCAAAACAGGTAACTGCTTGCCCCTGCGTAACATTCCGCTGGGTAGTACTGTTCACTGCGTTGAGATGAAGCCTGGCAAGGGAGCACAAATTGCACGCTCTGCCGGCGGTTCAGCCCAACTGGTTGCAAAAGAAGGTAACCACGCAACTCTGCGTCTGAAATCAGGCGAGATGCGCAAAGTGTTGGCTGATTGTCGCGCAACGCTGGGCGAAGTATCAAATTCCGAACACAGCTTGCGTTCGCTGGGTAAGGCGGGCGCCAAGCGTTGGCGTGGTGTTCGCCCGACCGTTCGCGGCGTGGCAATGAACCCGGTTGATCACCCGATGGGTGGTGGTGAGGGTCGTACTTCTGGTGGGCGTCATCCAGTGTCACCATGGGGCGTTCCAACCAAGGGATACAAGACTAGGACAAACAAGCGTACTTCTAAGATGATTGTACGCCGCAGAAATGCTAGCCGATAAGGCCTGACTACAGAGGAAATAAAAGTGCCACGTTCACTAAAAAAAGGTCCATTTATCGACCTTCATTTGATGAAAAAAGTGCAGACAGCGCGGGATGCCAATGACAAGCGTCCGATCAAAACCTGGTCGCGTCGCTCGATGATTTCTCCGGATATGCTCGGTTTGACTATTGCCGTGCACAACGGACAGCAGCATGTACCCGTGTTTATTTCCGAAGACATGGTAGGCCACAAGCTGGGCGAATTCGCGCTGACACGGAACTACCGTGGCCACGCGGCTGACAAGAAAGCCAAGCGCTGATTAGCGGGGATAATGAGATGGAAGTTGTAGCAATATTGCGCGGCGCTCGGCTCTCTGCCCAGAAGGCAAGGCTGGTTGCTGATCAGATTCGTGGCAAGGCAGTAGAAGAAGCATTGCAACTGCTGACGTACAGCCCAAAGAAAGGTGCTGACATCATCAAAAAAGTGCTGAATTCTGCAATCGCCAACGCAGAGCATAATGAAGGGGCGGATGTGGATGAGTTGAAAGTCTCCACTATCTATGTCGATGAGGGTATGAGCTTGAAGCGTATTCGTCCGCGTGCAAAAGGCCGCGCAGACCGGATCGTCAAACGCACTTGCCACATTACCGTTAAAGTAGCCGATAAGTAGGAGATCAGGATGGGTCAGAAAGTACATCCAACCGGAATTCGGCTTGGTATAGTTAAAAAGCACACTTCAGTTTGGTTTGCTGAAGGCAAAAATTATGCTGAGCATTTGCTTGTTGACTTGCAAGTTCGTGAATACATTCGTAAACAGCTGGCTAGCGCTTCTGTTTCTAGAATAGATATTGAACGTCCGGCGCAAACAGCTCGCATAACCATTCATTCTGCCCGTCCAGGTATCGTGATCGGTAAAAAAGGTGAAGACGTTGAAGTGCTGCGCGCAGCGCTGATCGCAAAGATGGGTGTGCCAGTGCACATCAATATCGAAGAAATTCGTAAGCCTGATCTGGATGCGCTGTTGGTAGCAGACAGCATTACCCAGCAGCTTGAGAGACGTGTGATGTTCCGGCGTGCGATGAAGCGTGCTGTACAAAACGCAATGCGCCAAGGTGCCGAAGGTATCAAGATACAAGTCGGTGGTCGATTGGGTGGTGCTGAGATTGCTCGTACTGAATGGTATCGTGAAGGTCGCGTTCCGCTTCATACGCTGCGCGCTGACATTGATTATGCTACGTCGGAAGCCAGCACAACTTACGGGATTATTGGCGTTAAAGTCTGGATTTTCAAAGGCGAAATCCTGGATCTGAAGGAAGTCCACGCGGCTCCGCAGAAAGCGACCAAGTAGAGGATAGGCCAAGATGTTACAACCAAAACGTACCAAATTTAGAAAGATGATGAAGGGCCGTAACCGTGGCCTATCTCATCGCGGCAGCAACGTTGATTTCGGCGAGTTTGGCTTGAAGGCAATCGGCCGTGGCCGATTGACGGCGCGACAGATCGAATCTGCACGACGAGCAATGACCCGCCATGTAAAACGTGGAGGCAAAATCTGGATTCGTGTGTTTCCGGATAAGCCAATAACCCAGAAGCCTCTTGAGGTTCGTCAGGGTAAGGGTAAGGGCAGCGTTGAATACTGGGTAGCGCAGATCCAACCGGGTCGCGTGATGTTCGAGATCGAAGGGGTAGACGAGACCTTGGCGCGAGAGGCTTTCCAGCTCGCAGCGGCAAAGCTTCCGTTTGAGACCACTTTTGTTAGACGGACGGTGATGTAATGAAAGCCAGCGAATTGCGTGAAAAGTCAGTTGTAGAGCTGAATGAGCAGCTTAACGGTCTGTATCGGGACCAGTTCAACTACAGAATTCAGAAGCGTACCGGCCAGCTTGGTCAGACGCATCTGCTTGCTGCAGTAAAGGATGATATCGCCCGTGTGAAGACCATCATTACTGAAAAGCAGAAAAGTGGGTCCTGATTATGTCGCTTATTGAAACCAACGAAGTAAAAGCCGGTCGTACCGTTTCCGGTACAGTGGTCAGCACCAAGATGGACAAGTCTATCGTTGTGTTGGTCGAGCGAAGGGTCAAGCACCCCGTCTACGGCAAGTATATTACCCGCTCCTCCAAGTTGCATGCTCACGATGAAAAGAATGAGTGCTGCGAGGGCGATAAGGTGACTGTTAAGGAAGTGCGTCCGATTTCAAAGACCAAAACCTGGGCTTTGATCTCTATCGATGAGAGAGCGACGCAAGTCTGAAAGGTCAGTTAATGTTTTTTTACGCCATTTGGCGTTGTTGCTTTAGCGACAGTTTTAAGGGTTCGGAGAGAATCGATGATTCAGGTACAGTCATATTTAGATGTGGCAGATAACAGTGGTGCCAAGCGAGTAATGTGTATCAAGGTGCTCGGCGGCTCCCATCGTCGTTATGCCCGCATCGGGGATGTCATCAAGGTAACAGTGAAAGAAGCGATTCCCCGAGGCAAGGTGAAGAAGGGTCAAGTGCTGTCAGCACTGGTCGTTCGCACCAAGAAAGGTGTTCGCAGAAGTGACGGCTCACTGATCAAGTTCGATGACAACGCTGCGATCCTGCTCAATAACCAGCAGGCGCCAATCGGTACTCGTGTGTTTGGGCCGGTGACTCGTGAACTGCGTACTGAAAAGTTCATGAGAATCATCTCCCTCGCACCGGAAGTGCTGTGACAGATATTGAGGCCGCAAAAAGATGCGTAAGATCAAAAGTAACGACGAAGTAATTGTTATCGCTGGTAAAGACAAGGGCAAGCGTGGAACGGTGTCTCGTCTCGTTGGTGAAAACAAAGTAATAGTCAGTGGAATCAACGTTATAAAACGACATACCAAGCCAAATCCTAATGCGGGAATCACTGGTGGTATCGTCGAGAAAGAAGCACCGATGGATATTTCTAACGTTGCTATTTTCAACCCTGAAACCAGCAAGGCCGATCGAGTTGGCTTTCTGGTTGAAGATGGATTGAAGAAGCGCGTTTATAAGTCCACGAATAAAGTCATTGATTAACGGGAACGCAGGTCGCCAACATGGCTCAGTCGAAAGAATTTTATAAAAGTGACGTTATCCCCGCGCTGACCAAACAGTTCGGGTTTGACAATCCGATGCGTGTGCCACGAATTACAAAAGTGGTGCTGAACATGGGTGTTGGCGAAGCTGTCGGCGACAAAAAGTTGCTCGATAACGCTGTTGCTGAAATGGTATTGATCAGCGGCCAGAAGCCGGTGATAACCAAGGCTAAGAAATCGATTGCCGGTTTTAAGATCCGAGCGGGTTGGCCTATTGGCTGCAAAGTTACGCTGCGCGGCGATCGTATGTATGAATTTCTTGACCGCTTGGTGGATATTGCTATTCCCAGAATCCGGGACTTTCGCGGGCTGAACCCCAAGGCATTTGACGGCCGTGGCAATTATGCACTGGGCGTGACCGAGCAGATTATATTCCCTGAAATTGAATACGATAAAGTAGATAAAGTTCGGGGAATGGACATCACAATAACCACTACGGCGCAGAACGATGATGAAGGGCGCGCGCTGCTAGCGGCAATGCGCTTCCCGTTCAAAACAATGGCAGTCAAAGCTGCAAAGGAGTCATGAGATGGCCAAGACCTCTATGATTGCTCGTGAGTTGAAAAGAACAGAGACAGTTGCAAAATTTGCAGCCAGGCGTGCAGCTTTGAAAGCAATTATTGCAGATGTGAATGCCAGCGATGACGACAAGTGGCAAGCACAGATTGCATTCCAGAAATTGCCGCGTGATGCCAGCCCGGTTCGACAGACAAGACGCTGCCGAATCACCGGCCGTCCACACGGTGTTTACAGAAAATTCGGCATGTGCCGTCACAAGCTGCGTGAAGCTGCCATGCGTGGTGACGTTCCCGGCCTGACCAAAGCCAGCTGGTAAGCGGAGTATCTAGTATGAGTATGTCAGATCCAATAGCAGATTTGCTGACACGCATTCGTAATGCCCAGATGGCCAAGCTGCAAATTGTCAGCTGCCCGTCATCCAAGCTGAAGCTGGCGATTTGTGAAGTGTTACAAGACGAAGGTTACATCGGTAATTTCTCAGTGGTCGCAGATGGCCCGAAGAGCCAGTTGACCATTGATCTTAAGTACTACCAGGGAAAGCCAGTTATTGAAGAAATCATCCGTGTGAGCAAGCCGGGTCTTCGTCAGTACAAAGGTAAGGACGACATGCCACGCAACCGTCAGGGGCTTGGTATTGTCATTGTCTCCACCAATCAAGGTGTGATGACAGAGAAGAAAGCCCGTGCCGCCGGTATCGGCGGAGAAGTTTTGTGCTCAGTATTCTGATGCACAACATTCTTTGATACAGCACATATAGAGCACGATTATGTCCAGAGTAGCTAAAAACCCGATTACATTGCCAAAGGGTGTTGAGACAGCGATTGCCGGAAGCGCAATCACCGTTAAAGGCAACAAGGGTAGCCTGAATACCATTCTTCACAACGATGTCCAGGTTGTTGTTGATGCCGGTATGCTGCAGGTTTCTCCAAAGAATAACTCCCGACAGGCTGATGCGCTTGCCGGTACTTTCCGTGCCCTGATCAATAACATGGTTGTGGGTGTCACTACTGGATTCCAGCGAAAGCTGACTCTGCAGGGTGTCGGATACCGGGCCAAGGCTCAGGGCGATGTGTTGAATATCGCAGTTGGGTATTCACATCCGATTGATTACAAGTTGCCGGCTGGCGTAACTGCTGAAACGCCAACTCAGACTGATATCATTTTGAGCTCAACCGATAAGCAGTTGCTCGGACAGGTTGCATCGGAAATCCGCAGATTCAGACCGCCAGAGCCTTATAAAGGCAAAGGTATTCGTTATGCGGACGAAAATGTGTACAGAAAAGAAGCGAAGAAGAAATAATTAGGGCGTGACATTATGAATGTTAAAAAGCAGGCTCGTATCCGTCGCGCACGACGTACCAGGGCAAAGATTTCAGAACTCGGTGTAAACCGATTGTGTGTTTATCGCACCCCGCGTCACATCTACGCGCAAGTGATTGCGCCTACAGGTGACGTTGTGCTGGTAAGCGCCTCCACAGTAGAAAAAGAATTGCGTGGCACTGCCACGGGCAATATTGAAGCCGCTGGCAAGATTGGCGCTCTGATTGCTGAACGTGCGAAACAAGCGGGCATCAGCAAGGTGGCGTTTGATCGCTCTGGTTACAACTATCACGGTCGAGTAAAGGCTTTGGCTGATGCGGCACGTGAAGGCGGCTTGGAATTCTAAGGGTTTAAGACTATGGCACTGAAAGACGAGGCGAGAAAGAACGAAGAAGGTTTGCAGGAGAAGTTGATCCAGGTAAACCGTGTCGCCAAGGTAGTAAAGGGTGGTCGCATTTTCTCCTTTACTGCACTGACTGCAGTTGGTGACGGAAATGGTCGTGTTGGGTTCGGTCGCGGCAAAGCGCGTGAAGTCCCGCTGGCTATTCAGAAAGCCATGGAAGCAGCCAGACGAAACATGATTTCTGTTTCACTTGATGGCACAACACTGGAGTATCCGGTGAAGTCGCGCCACGGTGCATCCAGGATTTACATGCAACCTGCATCAGAGGGTACCGGTATCATCGCCGGAGGTGCAATGCGAGCGATTCTTGAGCTTGCCGGTATTCAGAACGTACTGGCCAAGTGTTACGGATCAACCAATCCCGTCAACGTTGTTAACGCGACGTTTAAGGGCCTGAAGACAATGCGTGCTGCAGAAAGTGTTGCAGCTAAGCGTGGCAAAACACTCGAAGAGATTCTGGGTTAATCGTTATGTCCAAGAAAATGATTAAAGTGACACTGGTTCGCAGTCCAGCGGGCCAGATGGAAAGACACAGACAGTGTGTAAAAGGTCTGGGTCTGCGTCGTATGCACCAGAGTGTGGAAGTTGAAGATTCCCCTTGTGTTCGCGGCATCATCAACAAAGTACGCTATCTGTTGCTTGTGGAAGGTGAGGAGTAAGTCATGCATTTGAATACATTGAGCCCTGCTCCAGGCAGTAAACATGCGCCCCGTCGTGTTGGACGTGGCATCGGTAGCGGCCTCGGCAAGACCAGCGGTAAGGGTCATAAAGGTCAGAAGGCTCGTTCTGGTGGTACGGTTCGTCCAGGTTTTGAAGGCGGCCAGATGCCATTGCAGCGTCGTTTGCCGAAATTCGGTTTTACGTCGCGTGTTGGCCGCATAACCACAGAAGTGCGTACCAGCGAACTTGCTCTGGTCGCAGGTGATATTGTCAACGTTGAAACCCTGCTGGGTGCTGGTGTTGTTACAAGCAGTATCAAGCGCGTCAAAATTATGCTCTCCGGCGATGTCGCTCGCGCTTTGACCGTTGACGGTCTGCGAGTGTCCAAAGGCGCGAGAGCAGCCATTGAAGCAGCTGGCGGCAAAGTGATTGATCCGGTCGTACCAGCCCATGCTGGCAAGAAGAAGACCAAAAAAGTAGTAGTTCAGGGCTGATCGATAAAAAATGGCAAAAAAACCTAACATCGCCGGTGACGGCATAGGAGCAGGCCTTGGCGAGCTGAAAGCGCGCTTGCTGTTTCTGCTTTTTGCCATTTTTGTCTATCGCATTGGTACTCACATACCAGTACCAGGCATCGACCCCGGGCAATTGGCGAATATGTTTAACCAGAACGAAGGCACGTTCCTCGGATTGTTTAACATGTTTTCCGGTGGCGCTCTTGAGCGTATGAGCATTGTGGCATTAGGAATCATGCCGTACATCTCGTCATCGATCATCATGCAGTTGTTAACGGCTGTTAATCCATATCTGGCGCAGTTGAAGAAAGAAGGCGAGTCCGGTCGGCGCAAAATCACTCAGTACACACGCTATGGAGCCTTGGCTCTGGCGGTGGTTCAGGGTACGGGTATGACTGTCGGGTTGCTTGCACCCATGGCCTACAATCCTGGCCTTGGTTTTACGCTAACGGCTATCGTCTCGCTAGTCACTGGCGCGATGTTTATGATGTGGCTTGGTGAGCAGATTACGGAGCGCGGTGTCGGTAACGGGATATCCATGCTTATTTTTGCCGGTATTGTTGCCACACTCCCTGCTGCGGTTGGAAGCTCGCTGACCCAGGCGTATGAGGGGCAGATCAGCGGTTTGCTGTTGTTTATAGTTGCTATCATTGCTGTTGTTGTAATTGCTGGAATTGTTTTTATCGAGCGCGGACAGCGTCGTATCACAGTCAACTACGCGAAGCGTCAACAAGGCAATAAGGTGTTCCAGGCGCAGTCCAGTCATCTGCCGCTGAAAGTGAACATGGCGGGCGTGATTCCCGCAATTTTTGCCAGCAGTATTTTATTGTTTCCTGCATCCATAGGTCAGTGGTTTGGTCAGGCTGATGGCGCGGAATGGTTGCAGGACATGGCTCTTTTGATCGGTCCGGGCCAGCCTCTGTATGTAATTCTGTTTAGTGCGATGATTATATTTTTCTGCTTCTTTTATACCGCGCTGGTCTTTAACCCGCGGGATGTGGCAGACAATCTGAAACGCTCAGGTGCTTTTATTCCCGGCATTCGTCCTGGTGATCAGACAGCTCGTTATATTGATGCAGTGTTAACGCGGTTAACAATGTTCGGCGCAATCTACATCACAATTGTTTGTTTGTTGCCAAACTTCTTTCAGATGATGGCCAACGTGCCGTTTAATCTGGGTGGCACAGCCATGTTGATCGTCGTAGTGGTAAGTATGGACTTTATGTCGCAAGTTCAGGCGCATCTGATGTCTCATCAATACGATTCGCTGATGAAAAAGTCCAACCTCGGCAGTTTTGGGCGCGGTTAATTGGTTTGGCGGGTGACGCATAAAGGTGGTCACCGAATGGAGAGAAAAAAGTGAAAGTCAGAACATCGGTAAAGAAAATTTGTCGTAAATGCAAGGTGGTGAAGCGCAACCGTGTGGTACGTGTGATCTGCTCTGCTGAACCCAGACACAAGCAGCGTCAAGGCTAAGTATCTGGTTGATTTTTATATCTCCAGAGTTTATCCTTTGCGCCCCTGAAAATAAGGGCTCATGCACTCTGGTACATGGGTAATTAATAAGATTGGAGTTAAAATATGGCACGTATTGCCGGTGTCAACATACCAGATAACAAGCACCTGGTTATCTCCCTGGAGTATATCTACGGGATTGGTGCAACACGCGCTAAGCAGATCTGCGAGCGAGTGGGTATTGCCCCGTCGACAAAGACCAGTGCTCTGTCACCGGAACAACTCGATATCGTGCGTGCCGAAGTTGCTAAATTTACCGTTGAAGGTGACCTGCGTCGTGAAGTGTCGATGAGCATCAAGCGTCTTATGGACCTTGGTTGCTACCGCGGCATCCGTCACCGTCGTTCTCTGCCAGTGCGTGGTCAACGCACCAAGACTAACGCAAGAACACGTAAGGGTCCGCGTAAGCCGATCCGTAAGTAAGAATTGATGTCTCGGTCTTTGTGACAGGCCGGGATTAGAAGATAAACGCTTTAATCTGATTCAGGAAATATCTATGGCAAAGCCAGCAGCTAAAGCAGCCCCGAAGAAAAAGGCGCGGAAAGCGGTTGTTGACGGGATTGCATTTATCCATGCTTCCTTTAACAACACGATCGTGACAATCACAGACCGTCAGGGTAACGCTCTGAGTTGGGCTACCTCGGGTGGTTCAGGGTTTCGTGGTTCGCGAAAGAGTACACCGTTTGCTGCTCAGGTAGCTGCGGAACGAGCGGGTAAAGCAGCTATCGAGCTGTACGGTCTGAAGAACCTCGACGTAAAAGTTAATGGTCCAGGTCCGGGACGCGAGTCAGCGGTACGAGCCTTGAACACTTGCGGTCTTAAAGTAGGCAACATCACTGATGTAACGCCTATTCCGCACAACGGATGTCGTCCCCCGAAAAAGCGTCGCGTTTAATCGTAGACTTTTTTGGATCAGTTACAGCTCATTCCGGCTTAGTGCCGAGATTAGTAAAACAGGAGTCAGTATATGGCCCGTTATCTAGGCCCGAAATGCAAACTCGCCCGACGTGAAGGAACAGATTTGTTCCTGAAGAGCGGTGTTCGCCCGCTGGAAAGCAAGTGCAAAGCAGAGACAAAACCTGGTCAGCACGGACAGGGTCGTGGTCGTCTGTCCGACTACGGTGTTCAGTTGCGTGAGAAACAGAAAGTGCGTCGTATATACGGCATACTTGAGCGTCAGTTCAGCACTTATTATAAAGAAGCTGCCCGACGCAAAGGTGCAACAGGCGAAAACTTGTTGCAGCTTCTTGAGTCACGACTTGATAACGTTGTGTACAGGATCGGTTTTGGTTCAACGCGTGCTGAGTCTCGTCAGCTGGTTTCACACAAGGCGATTCTGGTAAACGGTGCAGTTATCAATATACCTTCTTTCCAGCTGTCTGCCGGTGACGTAGTGTCTGTGCGCGAAAAGTCAAAAGAGCAGTTGCGTATCAAGTCAGCTATGGAACTTGCTGCGCAGCGCACTGCAAGCGACTGGATAACCGTAGATACCAGCAAGCAACAGGGTCAATTCACCCGCAAGCCGGAACGTGCCGACCTGTCAGCTGATATTAACGAAAACCTGATCGTAGAGCTTTACTCTAAATAAGTCTGAACAGGCCTCCGACTCCTCTGAAGAGGGGGAGGCTTCAGTCCAGTAAACTCAAAGATTGCCAGGCTAATTGTTAAGGGTGAACACATGCAGATTTCGTTGTCGGATTTTCTTACACCACAGCTGATAAAGGTTGAAGAGTTTGACAAGTATCATTCAAAAGTGGTGCTTGAGCCTCTCGAGCGTGGTTTTGGCCACACTCTGGGCAATGCGTTAAGAAGAATCCTGCTGTCCTCTATGCCCGGATGTGCGGTGGAAGAAGTTGAAATCGACGGTGTTGTACATGAGTACAGCAGCATTGAAGGCGTTCGCGAGGATGTGATTGAGATTCTGTTAAATCTCAAAGGTGTTGCCATCATTTTGAACGGGCAGGATCATGCAGTTCTGACTCTGAATAAAAAGGGTGCTGGCGTCGTGACTGCAGCGGATATCGTTGGCGATCATAATGTAGAGATTGTGAATCCAGAGCATGTGATTGCCAACCTCAATTCTGCTGGTGCGTTGAACATGCGCATTACAGCCCGTAAAGGCCGTGGCTATGTGCCTGCAGATGCACGTCGTCGCGATGATGATGAAACTCGTGCGGTAGGCAAGTTGATGCTTGATGCAACCTACAGTCCTGTGTTGAGTGTTGCTTACTCTGTTGAGAGCACACGTGTTGAGCAGCGCACGGATCTTGATAAGCTGGTTATCGATTTGAAGACAAATGGCACTATTGATCCTGAAGAAGCCATTCGACGCGCTGCAACCATTCTGCAGCATCAGTTGGCTGTGTTTGTTGATTTGCAGAGTCATGAAACTGCTGCTGCGGTTGAGCCGGAAGATGAAATTGATCCGATTCTGTTGCGCCCGGTTGATGACCTTGAGTTGACTGTACGTTCTGCAAACTGCCTGAAAGCGGAAGACATTTATTACATTGGTGATCTGATTCAGCGCACCGAAGTAGAACTGTTAAAGACGCCCAATCTTGGTAAGAAGTCACTGACTGAGATTAAGGACGTTCTGGCAACCCGTGGTTTGTCTCTGGGTCTGCGTTTGGATAACTGGCCACCAGCCAGCCTGCGTACTGAAGAGAAATCGAATTAATCATAACGAGTCAGCCGTGAGGCTGCGGTTAGAATAGGAAAAGAGAGATATGCGTCATCGTCATAGTGGACGTCAACTGAATAGAAATTCTTCTCACCGTAAGGCCATGTTCCGCAACATGACAGCGTCTCTGGTTGAGCATGAAATCATCAAAACCACGGTTATCAAGGCAAAAGAACTGCGAATGGTTGCTGAGCCTCTGATCACTTTGGCTAAAAACGACAGCGTTGCCAACCGTCGTCTGGCGTTTGCCCGACTGCGCAGCAAAGAAGCTGTTGGCAAACTGTTCACAGATCTGGGGCCGCGTTATCAGGGGCGTCCTGGTGGATACATCCGTATTTTGAAGTGCGGTTTACGTTCTGGCGACAAAACTCCAATGGCATACGTGGAATTGGTCGACCGCCCTAACGGCGTAAACGCAGGCGCTGCTCAGGAATAAGGCAGTTGCTGATTGACGTCAGATGAAAAAGCCGGGTTAGCCCGGCTTTTTCATTTATTCGTTTATAACACGGTAAGGTTAATCGGCGACGATCTCTACTGATTGTCCTTATGCAGGAAAATACTGATAAACAGCATTGGCCACAGTCCCATATGAATAAACGTATCGGCTGTATTAAAGACATAATGCCAATAGGGAATGCCTTTTACATCAATAAAGTCGATGACGCTGCCGTAAATAAGTCTGTCAAGAATGTTGCTGATACCACCGCCTGCCACCAGACCAAAACAAATGAATTCATAAACCCGCACCTGGCGGCTGCGCCACAGATAAGCCATGAGTCCCGCGATCAGTGCAACACTGAACAACGCAAAGATCCAGCCATGCCCTTGCGCCATCCCAAATACGCCACCCATATTGCGTATGTGTGTAAAGTGGAGAAAGGCCATGATCTGGAGGCTGTCGCCTTGCGCTATTGTTTGCTCAACCATGTAGCTGCTGAATTGAGAAATACTGAGGCACACTAACGCGATCGATGAAAACCAGACAAAGTGTCTGGTTTTCCCTGGATGCCCTGGCTGCAACAAAAAATCCTTCAAACTCATATCTTTATCATCCCGGGATTACATTACAGCAGAGCAAAAAATGCCCGCAGCCTTGCAGCGTTTTTGCCAACATCGCTGACACCCACACGTGAAGTAGAGCGCGCGTCCAGCAAAGTTCCTTCAGGTGTTTCGGTGATTCGAATGACAACATCGTCTTTGAATCTGAACCAGAAAGTAGTGTCTGTGGCTTCAATTCTGCCTTGTTCGGGAACCGAGGCAACAAGATCCCAGCCTAAGGTATCAACTGCTGCTCGCGCTCTCTCGAATACTGCAGACGCCGGCTCATTAAACACTTGCGTGACCACGTCGGGATAGGCTTCAGTTTGACGCTGGGCATGCTCCTCGGGCGTCATGTTGCGGTTGCCTGTGCCATAGACAGTTGGATTGGAGTTTTCTCCTCTGAGAGGCAACACATCAACAAATGCTGGAGGATTGACCAGGTCAGTACTGATGTCATGTATCGGAGGAATTGTCTGTCCTTCGCCCGGTAGATAGGACTGCGGAACATACCAGGCAATCGCGGCAGCCAGCGTCGCAGCGCCGGCAATTGACAGCATTCGGGACAACTTCTCAAGGCGTGCCTGTCGGCCGAGAGCAAGCAACAGCACGGTGATGGCAATACAGCCGTAAGTTATCCAGGCGACAAAGGGTTGTGCGCCGCGGAGCATGCCGAAGCCCTGTGAGAAATTCCACATACCTAGCCAGACTCCCATCGGGGCTGCGAGTGCAAAAAGTGCCAGACCGACACCTGCAACACCCGCAATATAAGTTAGCGCGGTCAGTAATAGTTTTAATTTGTGCTGGTTGCTGTTGTCCATGCTGATGCTCTCGTTTTTCCGGGTATTAGCCGTGATGGTTATTATTGATGTTCATATGGTTGATCGGAATACACGCTGATGCGCCGCGAGCCATCAGCGTAGATGTTGATAACGCTGCGCGCACAATTATGCATTGCGGGAGCTTCCCACAGCTTGCTTAAATTTCGGTTTTCAACATCACATAGCAGCGTTTTGATCAATACTCCGTGACTGACCAATGCGATGTCCTTGTTGTCTTCGCTTTCAGACAGTATCAACGATAAGCGTTGTAACGCGCGCTTCTGAACATCTTCAAAGGTCTCGGCACCCGCCAGATCAAATGTGTCGGGTTGATTCCAGAACGCAAAAAAGCTCGCAGGATCTGCTTCCTGTATATCTGAATACAACCTGCCTTCCCAAGAGCCCATGTATATTTCACGCAACTGATCACAGTAAATAATTGGTTCAGGCAAGTCTTCAAACAATATCTGAGCGGTTTGCCGTGCGCGGACACTGCTGCTGCAATAGACCTTGCTGATGCCAGATTCATTCAATCGTGAGCGAAGGACGCGCGCTTGAGCGATGCCCTCGCTGGTGAGTATTGACTCCATCTGGCCCTGGGCACGCTTTTCTTTATTCCAATTGGTTTCGCCATGGCGGATCAGATGTATCCGCTGAACAACAGGGTTGTTTTTCATTTAGGATCCTGTGCGATTACTTCGTGTGCGGCTCACCGCATCGAGCCAGCGGGATCTCTGTTGTTCTCTCCATGTTTCGTCAGCAGAGGGCAAGAAGCTGCGATCGAGTTTCCAAAGCTGTGCGATATCATCAGTTGATGCATACAAGCCGCAGTGAAGGCCTGCAAGGCATGCCGCGCCAAAAGCCGTGGTTTCGGTCAGTTGCGGCCGGTCAACCGGCAGATTCAAGAGATCGGCAAGACCCTGCATCACAAAGTTGTTTGCAGCCATGCCCCCGTCGGCACGGATCCTGACGGGTTGCAGACCGTCCGCTGCCATTGCTTCGACAAGGTCGCGAGTTTGATGGCACACTGACAGCAATGCAGCAGTGACAATGTCCTCCAATCCGGTGTCGCGTGTCAGCCCAAAAATGGCGCCACGCGCTTCCGGGTCCCACCAGGGGGCTCCCAGTCCGGTAAACGCAGGAACAAACATAATGCTGTCGGCATATCTGGCACGAGCAGCCATTGCTTCGGTTTCGTGACTGCTGGCAAAAAAATTCAGTTTGTCACGCAGCCATTGCACGGTTGCGCCCGCCATAAAAATACTGCCTTCCAGCGCATAGGTTGGCTTTCCGTCCAATCGCCATGCCACGGTGCTCAACAGGTTATGTCTGGATTCTATGACCTGGCTGCCGGTATTCACCAACATAAAGCAGCCGGTGCCGTAGGTGCTTTTGGTCATGCCGGGTTCAAAACAAGCCTGGCCGAAGGCGGCGGCCTGCTGGTCGCCGGCAATCCCGCCAATCTGTACGGAGGCGCCAAACACATCAGCGTCGGTTTTGCCAAAATCGGCTGCGCTGTCCAAAACATCGGGCAGCAAACCCGGCGGAATATCAAACAATGCGAGTAAGTCCGCATCCCAGGTTTGAGTGTGAATGTTAAACAGCAAGGTTCGCGACGCATTGCTCGCGTCAGTGCAGTGGCGCTTGCCGTTGGTCAGTTTCCACAGCAGAAAACTGTCAATAGTGCCAAACGCCAGATGGCCCTCGTGTGCCAGTTGAGCGGCACCGGGTACATGATCCAGAATCCAGCGAATTTTGCTGGCAGAGAAATAGGAGTCAAGCAGTAGTCCGGTGCGACTGCGGATAAAATTTTCGCGGCCCTGCTGCTCCAGCTGCTCCTGCAAGCGCTGGCACCAGGCCGAGGTTCGCCTGTCCTGCCAGACAATCGCCCGATACACAGGTTTGCCCGTGCGACGGTCCCACAGCACAGTTGTTTCGCGTTGATTGGTGATGCCAATTCCGGCAATCATGTCGGCGCCAATGGCTGCCTCAGCCAGCGCCTGTTGACAGCTGAACAGGGTTGTTTGCCAGATATCCTCGGGTTCGTGTTCTACCCAGCCTTCATGAGGAAAATGCTGTGTGAATTCCCGTTGGCCGACACCCAATCGTTTGCCGTCCCGGGAAAAAACAATGGCACGGCTGCTGGTCGTACCCTGATCAATGGCAAGTAAAAACGGTTGCATGATTTTGTTGTTGGTTTCCATTTATTAAGCACATGTTACCATCGCGCAGCTTGCCAGTAGGCTGTCAGTACTGGCAAGCTGTTTTGGGTAATTCAATATTCGAATCACGTGATATGTCGGTGGCGTTTTCCATGATAGACCTTCTGGTGATAGGTGGCGGTGTGAACGGTACGGGCATTGCTGCCGATGCCGCCGGTCGCGGACTTTCCGTTGTTTTGTGCGAACGCGGTGACCTGGGAGGCGCTACGTCATCAGCGAGCACTAAACTGATCCACGGCGGGCTGCGCTACCTTGAAACCTATCAGTTCCGCCTGGTGCGCGAGTCGTTGGCGGAGCGAGAAGTATTGCTGCACGCTGCGCCGCACATTGTCTGGCCGCTACGCTTCAGATTGCCTCACCACAAAGCACTCAGACCACAATGGATGATTCGGTCAGGGCTTTTTCTCTATGATCATTTAAGCAAGCGCGTCAGTCTACCAGCCTCACACGGGCTGAAGTTCGAGCATACTGATCCGTTGAAGCCTGAGTTTGAGGCGGGTTTTGAGTACTCAGATTGTTGGGTTGATGATGCGCGGCTGGTCGTGCTGAATGCCATGCAGGCCCGCAATCACGGTGCCAGAATCATGCCCCGAACCGTATGTGAGCATATCGAAGCATCAGTCGACAGCGTCAGCAAACACATGGTGTGGACGGCCACATTGCGGGGTATCAACAGCGGTCAGGAGCAGACAGTCAAAGCACGTTGTGTTGTCAACGCGACCGGCCCCTGGGTTGGCAAACTCGGCCGTCAGCTGCAGCCGCAGACACCACCCGCGGATGTGCGGCTGGTAAAAGGTTCGCACATTATTGTGCCCAGAATGTACGAGGGTGAAGAGGCCTATCTTTTACAGAACCCCGACGGCAGGGTGGTATTTGTTATTCCTTATGAGAATCAATATTCATTGATTGGGACTACGGAGGAAGACTACACCGGCGATCCGTCAGCAGCGACAATTTCTCCTGCTGAAATCACTTATTTACTCAGCGTTACCAGCAGCTACTTTAAAAAGGTGCCGGATGCCTCACAAATAGTGCATCACTTTTCCGGCGTAAGACCGTTGATTGATGATGGCGATGAGAACGCCAGTAAGGTGTCCAGGGATTACACGCTGGAGCTCAGTCGCTTGCCCGCTCCGCTGTTGACCGTGTTCGGCGGCAAAATCACCACCTACAGGCGCCTGGCCGAATCAGCCATGGATCAGCTTCGTGCGGTGTTTCCTGACATGGCGCGCGCATGGACTCTTGACGCCCGATTGCCCGGTGGAGACTTTGAGTCGCAGCAGCAATTGCACGTTGATCTCGCTGCTGAGTTTCCATGGCTTGACACTGATCTGTTGGAGGCATGGATTAAGCGCTATGGCACACTCATCCGCGTAATGCTGGGTGATGCAAATACACTTGATGATCTTGGTGTGTGTTTTGGCGCAGATTTGTACGAATGTGAGGTCAGATACCTGATGCGCCAGGAGTGGGCGCAGACGGCCGATGACATCATGTGGCGGCGCACCAAATCAGGTTTGCGTTTGGATGCTGAGCAGCGCGCTAACCTGACCCAATTCTGCGAGTCGGAACAGATACTTAAACGACAGGAATAACAACAATGGCGACAACAGACTACAGCAATTTGATCCAGCCCCGCATGGCCGTGCGAGCAATGTTTCCGGCACTGGTCACAATGATTTCTCTGCTTCTCGGCAGTGCCGCGATTGCGCAGGTGCCGCCAGCACAGGTCATAGGGCCTGTGCCAGCTGCCGCGCATGGTGACCCCGGCCGCAACAGCCAGCTCAATCCCAATGCCATTTTTGTAGAGGGGATAAACTACATCGAGGAAGAGTACTTTATTGAAGGCACAGCAAACCGGTACACCACGCCCGAGTTGCAGACCGGCGAAATCACTGACAGCGGCCATGCCTACAAAACTCGCTTTATTGTGCGCCGCCCGGCAGATGCCTCTCACTTTAACGGCGTGCTGGTTGTTGAGTGGAACAACGTCACTGCCAGTCGCGATCTGGACATTGATTGGTGGCAATCGGGTGCTCATCTGATGCGAGAAGGTTATGCTTTTATTGCAGTGTCGGCGCAGCGCGTCGGCGTCAATCATCTGCGAGAATGGAGTGCGCTCAGGTATGGTGATCTGGATGTCACACACGCCGACATGGTCACCGATGATGCGTTGTCCTATGACATATTCAGCGCAGTTGCCAAGGCGGTGACGCGCGTGGGAGAGACACTGGAGGCTGGCGCGCCAGATGTACTATCAGGGCTGCGCCCCTCAATGATTCTTGCCACCGGGCATTCACAGTCGGCCAGCCGACTCGGCATCTATATCAACAACATTCACGGGCTTGACCCGGTTTACGACGGATTTATGGTGCATGGCGGTGGTGGACGAATCCGCGATGACCAGCCAGTAAAAATATTCCGTGTGATGGCGGAAACAGACATGGTTAGCCGTGCGGCAACGCCGCAGCCGGACTCCAGCCACTTCAGACACTGGGAGGTCGCCGGTACTTCACATGTGGATATACCGTTTGAGCTGGAGTTTGCCATGATGTCCGCGCTGGAAGAGGGGCGAATGCTGACAGATCCGCAGCCGCGCAGCCCGGTTTGTGATCGCCCAACCTACAGTCATGTGCCTTTTAGACATGTGATGAATGCCGCGTTTGAGCACCTGCGGCTGTGGATAGCGGAGGATATTCCTCCGCCCCGCGCGCCCGCGATGCTGCTTGCTCAGGCCACCGCGCCGGTGAGTTTTGCCCGAGACTCCTATGGCAATGTGCTGGGCGGTATCCGTCTGGCGGAACATGCAGTACCCACGGCCACCAATACCGGCATCAACAGTGGCGAATCCTTCTGTCGCCTGTATGGTTCTCACGAGCCATTTACAGCAGACACCATAAAAACCCTGTATCCGACGCGGCAAAGCTACGTGGATGCGGTGCGACAGGTTGTTGAGCAGAATGTGGCAGACGGTTTCCTGTTGCCAGCCGATGCGCAGGAAACCTTGCTCAAGGCGGAGAATTCCACCATCGGTCAGTGGTGATTTATTCCTGAAGCCAGACGTCTCTGATCCACTCGGCCATATTGGCCCATTCTTTGTTGCCTTGTGGATCTTTGCCCAGTTTTAAGCCGTTCCAGTAGTGCACATCCCCTTCTTCGCCAATGCAGTAATAACCGTCACCAAGCTGGCAGATGGGGATCAGGTGGCGAGGCATGCCATCATTCCATGCCTGTGCTGCCACTTCCGGCAGATAGGTATGGGAACGCGGATCAGCAACAGTGACAGGTTCCAGCGTGCCGTAGACTACATCACTGGCATCCAGCAGATATTCACGCAAGTCATCGGGTAGTGCCATCAGCAGCTGCTCCTCGATTTCGACCAGAAGGTCTTCGTCGGGCAAATCCAGCGGTACTGAGATTGGTTCGTTTTTTTCGCGCAATAATTCAATAACATCATCCATTTTTATGCGTCCGGTTTGCGTAGTCGTAAAAGAAATTGATCGGTACCGCGATTAAGAGCGGGATCAAAAATAGATCTGCGGGGATTATCGCGGGCGTTGGACAGCAGATCACTTTCTGCCTCCAGGATAAATCCGGCCCGCGTGACCGCATCATATGCTTGAGACTTCTGCATACGATGTAAACGGTTGTTGTCGTTTTCAGCGGTGCCGATGTGATCAATAATGCCAACAATACCGCCCGGTTTTACAATCCGGTAAAGTTCAGTGAGCAATTCATGGGCTGCGCCGGGGCTGCGATTGTAATAATCGTGCAAAATCTGCGAGACCATCACAAAGTCAACGGAAGCATCTGCCAGGCCGGTTTCGCTGATGCGCTGATGGATCAGCACAACATTCTCCAGTTTACCATCGCGTATTTTGCCTTCCAGCGCTTCGCCCTGGGTCATGTCCGTGCGATCCTGGTCATAACGGGAAGCGGTAGGTGAATTCTGCGCATACACGGTACCCTGGTCGCCGACCGCTCGTGACATCACATAGGTGTAATAGCCTCCGGCGGCATAAACGTCCAGCACAGTCATGCCCTGTTCAAGGCCCAGAAACTGCAGAACTTCCACCGGTTTGCGGTCAGCGTCACGCATGCGGTCTGAAATGTCGCGATCGGTGCCGCGCAGACTTTGAGCAAGCGCGGCTGCGTCAAAGGCTTGTGCCAGGCTGGTTGCCGGCACATACAACAGGAGCAGGTTCAGCAGCCAGAAGGTGAGCAGACCTGTGCTGCAGGTCTTACAGTGTTGCAGTTTGCGAAGAGTTGTCATGTTTGTCAGTCCTGTTTACAGGGGCCATCTTGTCATTATAATCACTCACTTTTTTATTTATCGCTCAGGAAAATCATGACGTCGTTGCTGCCTGCCATAACCCGCGAAACCCGCTCCGATAAACCGGTTGATGCTGCCGTGATCTGGCTGCACGGACTTGGTGCCGATGGCAATGATTTTGCGCCGATTGTGCCCGAGTTGCGACTGCCATCGTCAATGTCAGTGCGATTTATTTTTCCGCATGCTCCCTCTATACCTGTCACCATTAATGGCGGATACATCATGCCTGCCTGGTACGACATCAAGCAGGCTGACGTCAGCCGTCGGGTAGATGATGTGCAATTGCGTCGCTCTGCGGCGGCCGTGCATGCCTTTGTCAGACAACAGCAAGACGCGGGTATCGATTCGCGCCGAATTATTCTGGGCGGATTTTCTCAGGGAGGCGCTGTTGTCCTTGAGGCTGCGCTGACTTGCCCACTGCCATTGGCGGGTGTGATGTCGTTGTCCAGCTACTTTCCAACCGCCGACAGCGTCACGGTGAGTGATGTGAATCAGACATTGCCGGTGCTGATCTGTCACGGCAGCCAGGATACAGTGGTAGACGAATCACTTGGAAAACAAAGTGAGAAGGCCTTGCGCGAATTGGGTTATCAGCCTGAATACCACAGCTACCCGATGCCGCACTCTGTTTGTCCACAAGAGATTCGTGACATATCTCTGTGGATGCAACGACTGTTGTCCTGAGCTGAACCCGCGCGCAATCAGTAGCCGATGCCGCGGGCCATTAGATAAGCCAGCACCGGAATGGCTATCAGCAGGGGGATCAGCGCTTTTTGAAGACGACGCAGGTTCTTGCTCAGCGGGATTGCTGCGTCGCTATCAGCGCTGTGGTGAAGGGATAATCGATAAACCCGATAGCCGTTGTGAGCAAATAACAAAAGCATCAATACAAACAGCCCCAACTTGGCGTGAAATACCGGGTTATCAGTGTAAAAAGCGGCGGGTTTAGCCCCCCAGAACCACAACGTTGTGCCCGCCAGCGCGAGCAGAATCATGGCAATCGCAGTGAGCGCATAAACACGCTTGAGCGCTAGCAGATCCTGCACGGAGACCTCGTCGCCGCTGGCAAGCAGAATCACCAGAACACCCACCAGCACAGCCAATAACAGCAATAGATGAACTCCACCCACAAAGGCTGCCAGCATTTTGGTGTCTCCTGTGTTACCTGCTCGACCCGCCGGGCAAGATGATCTGGTACGGTTCCAACATATTTTTCAGCAAACCGCTTTTTAATGCCGCCTGCGTATCGGTGTATCCGCCTATCGATTGCTCGCCGATAAACACCTGTGGCAAGGTGTTACTGCCTGTCAGTTGCTGTAATTCCTGACGCAGGCGTTGATTCAGCACAGGTTCACGATATTCGCCGGAGTCGAGCTCAATCAGGTGAAAAGGGATATTCAGCTGCCTCAGCAGTTGCTTAGCTGATTGGCAGTACGAGCACCAGGATAATGTATACATAGTTACTGGTTGTTTAGAGCTGGCGAGCAGCGCTTTGACGCTGTGTTGAGTGCTTGAGTTGTTGTCGGTCATGTCGAGCGAGGGTCCGAGTCAGGGGAATGGGTACTTATTGTGCCATAGTCGATTATGTTAATCTGCGGACGCTTGCAGTGATGTTAACGAATGGGTATGGAGCACATGTCAGGTCAGCCAGCTAAAGACGATACAGATATTGCCTCGATGGGGCTGAGGGAGCGCAAAAAGTTGATCCGCTTGCAGCGTATTGTTGCTGCGGCCAGAGACCTTTTTATTAATAAAGGCTTCAGTAATACCACCATTCAGGATATCGCCGCAGAGGCGGACGTTGGTCTGGGTACGCTGTACCTGTATGCAAAGAGCAAGGAAGATTTGCTGGTCATGGTGTTCAAGGACGACATTCTGCGAATGATCGAGACTTCTTATGCCAGTATTCCCGCTGATGCGCCTTTGCTTGATCAGTTGATGGTGTTTTTTGATGTTCACATCCGTTACCACGCCCATGACCAGGTGTTATCGAGGACGGTTTTGAAGGAGTTATCCTTCTCAACAACCGAACAGCGCCGGCAGGACATCGCTCAGATCACACAAAGCACCTACTCCAAGCTGATGAAGCTGATCGAGCGCGCGCGCAGGGACAAACGTATCAGCAAAGAAATGTACACCGGAACCATGGCGTGGAGCGCATTCGCTCTGTACTACCACCTGCTGCAGGGATTTCTGTGTGGTTTTCATACTGAAGACGAGTTTCGCAAAAATCTGCACAATGCGTTGTTTGCATTGCTGAGTTAAGCCGGTCGTCGCACACTGAAGTCATTTTGCCGAACCTGGCAGGAATTTACCTTTGGCACATTGACATTGCATTGTGCAGTGCTACGATCCAAAACTTGAACGGGCTCAGGTTTAAAGGTCTTCTCATCGCCTGTTCCCAGATTGATTAACAAGAGCATATAACAAAAAGAATTCTCTTGAGGACAGGTCTTATCAGATGACCTGCGATTTTTTTTGTCCGGTATAAATTTATTTGTTTTTGTTTATGTAGAAATTAAAACGAGTTGGAGGTTTATATGATCAGTTGGTTGCAGAAAAAGAGCAAAACAACTGCGGGACTGACATTGTCTGCACTGGCCTTGGCCGTTGCAGCAAGCGCCAGTCATGCAGCTGATGAGCGTGTAGGCGACTTCGCCTTGCTGGATCAGGAAGGTTACTTTCACCACATGGCCTGGTACGACAACAACAAAGCCGTTGCATTCCTTGTGCAAGGCAATGGTGCTGAAGAGACCCGTGAGGCGCTGGCAAATTTTGAGCGTATGAAAGCCCGGTATGAGTCTCAGGGTATCGTCTTTATGATGATTAATCCGTTGGGTCAGGATCGTGCTGAGGTTGCTGCTGACGTTGCTGCCATGGGAACCGAGATTCCAGTGCTGATCGACGATGTGCAGGCAGTTTCCGAGTCAATTGGAATCGAATTCATCGGCGAAACCGTGATTTATGATCCAAAGTCATTTCGTGTGATCTACCGTGGTGATGCAGGGATGCCGTTTAACGATGCGCTGGCTCAGGTTGCTGCCGGTGATCCCGTCTCCTATGCGCTGGTAGAGACTGATGGTACGTCCGTAAGCTATCCCGAGCGTGACATTTCAACCGTTTCCTACGAGAAAGATGTTGCCCCGATCATCGCTGAAAACTGCGCCAGCTGCCACCGCGAAGGCGGCATTGCGCCGTTTGCGATGAACAGCCACGCCATGGTTCAAGGCTGGAGCCCGATGATTCGCGAAGTGATGATGACCAAGCGTATGCCTCCGGGACAGATCGATCCGCACGTTGGCGATTTCCGCAACAGTTATGTTGTGCCGTTTGAAGACCAGCGTAAAGTGCTGGACTGGATTGCTGCCGGCTCTCAGAAAGACGGTACTACCGATCCGCTGGCAATGCTTGAAGTTCCATCCACAGAGTGGGCGTTTGGTGAGCCTGACTACGTCATCGAGATTTCTGAGCAGGCCGTGCCCGCGACAGGCGTACTCGACTACCGTTATGAGTTCATTCCGATCAACTTGCCTGATGGCAAAGCTCGTTATGTACGTGCCAGCCAGTACATGCCCGGCGACCGCACAGTGCTTCATCACACGTTGAACGCGTTGTTTGGTCCAGGTGAGCGTCCAACCGGTCGCGGTTTCCTGGCGCCGGCAAATCCTAACGCTGCGCACATAACACCTTACATCCCGGGTGCAGCTCCGTCTGTTGAAGAGCCTAACACCGGTGGTTTGCTGCAGAGCGGCTCTACCATTGGTATTCAGCTGCACTACACTACCACCGGCCGTGAATCAAAAGATGCCAGCCGCATTGGTTTGTGGTTCTACCCGGAGGATCAGATTCCGACTGAGCGACGTACTGGCGATTGCGCCTGTATCTTCACTCCGACGTGGACCAACATTCCTCCGTACGATCCTAATTTCGAGCAGACTGCAGAAATTACCATCCCGGATGATGCGTATGTTATGAGCTTCCTGCCGCACATGCATTTCCGTGGCAAGTACATGCGTTTTGAAGCGCATTACCCCGATGGCACCACTGAGCTGATGGCTAACGTTGCCAACTACAACTACAACTGGCAGATGGAATATCAGTTGGTTGAACAGAAACTGGTTCCGGCCGGTACACGCATTGTGGTGACAGGTGCGTTTGACAACTCTGTCCAGAACAAAGCAAACCCTGATCCGGCTCGCGACGTACCATGGGGCGACCAGAGCTGGGATGAGATGTTCTTCGGCCAGGTGTACTACAAGTTTGTCGATCAGAGCCGTTACGCTGCCGAGGCAACTGCTGAGCAAGCAGACGCCAATCTGGTCAGCGCTGCGCAGTAATTTCTGAAGGAAAGGACTGCAGTAGAAAAAAGGGGAGCCTCGGCTCCCCTTTTTATTTATGATCTCTGGTTATTTATGATCTCTGGTTATTTATGATCCAAGAATATTAATGCTCCCTGAGCACAAAATACACAAAGGTGACTGCATGAGTACGCATGATTCAACAGGCAAACACAGGGCTGCTGTCTCTGGTGTGCTGAGATCGGTCCTGTGCGTGGTGTCGGCAAGCCTGAGCCTGTCGGTGTCGGCACAGGGTTTGCCGCGTGTTGAGCCTGAGCAGGCGGGCATGTCATCGGCACGTCTGGCACTGCTTGATTCCACCCTGAAACATTATGTGGATAATGGCCATGTGCCGGGATTTGTCGCCGGCATCGCGCGCCACGGCAAGCTGGTTTACCTGCAAAGCGCTGGCTGGCAAGACATCGAAGCGCAACAGCCGATGCGGGACAATGCCATGTTCCAGATACGCTCGATGAGCAAACCCATCGCCTCCCTGGCGATCATGCAGTTGATCGGTCAGGGGCAATTAAACCTCAGCGACAAAGTGTCTCAATACATCCCCTCGTTCGCTGACATGGAAGTGTTTGATGATCCTACGGATTTCAACAGCACCACGCACAAGCCACAGCGCGAGATCACCATCGAAGATCTGCTGCTGCATCTCGGTGGCTTGAGCCATCGTGACCGTCCGCTGTATCAGAGCCGGCAGGTACGCTCGCGTGCCGATACGCTGACGCAACTGGTCGAGAAAGTTGCCGCGGTGCCGTTGATTGCAGAACCCGGTACGTTGTGGAATTACAGTATTTCTACAACTGTGCTGGGGCGCATTGTAGAAATTGTGTCAGGGCAGGATTTTGATGACTACTTGCAGGCGCAGGTACTGACGCCGCTGAACATGTCCGATACAGGTTTTTATGTTGAGCCGGACAAACTCACACAGTTAACGCAAGTTTATCGCATCAGCGAGGGAGTGTTGGTACCTGAGCCACAGATGGAGGTCCCCATCACAGTGGATCCACCGCTGAAAGAAGGCGCAGCGGGCATGGTGAGCACCGTGCCTGACTATCTGCGTTTTCTGCAGGCCATGTTAAATGGTGGCGAACTCGATGGAGCCCGGGTATTAAGCCCTGACCTTGTGCAGCTCATGCTGACCGATCAGTTACCTGCTGCTGTGCTGCCCATCAGTCTCAACCCGCCGGCAGCGATGGCTGACCTGGGTTGGGGCTACGGTTTCAGTGTGGTGATCGATGGCAGTAAAAGCGGATTTGTGCGCAATACCGGTGAATTCGGTTGGAATGGATCACTCGGCACATTTTCCTGGGCAGATCCGCAGACGGGTATGAGTGCCGTATTGATGATGCAGGTACAACCGTCAGGTGCTTTTAACCTGTCTTCTCTGTTCAAGTCCCTGGCCTGGCAGGCGATGATCGATTGACTTGCAGCGGTGTGCTTTTTACTATCTTTGTCTGTTATCACCATTCCGGACCTGTCCCATGTTGCGAAACGTCATTGGTGCTCTGCTGATACTGCCTGTGCTCAGTTGCGGGGGAGGTCAGCCTTGGCAGGCGCCGCCTGCCCGCGAAAGCCTTGTTCCGGAAATACAGGCCGATGGCACCAAGTTTTTTGTGTTTCAACGCGACTATCTAAGGCCACAACCGGGTCAGGGTGCGGATGTGGGTGTCATCCCCGGTGGTCTCAGGACGGGTGGCCAGCCAGAGATTGAACGCGGCGTGCGTATCGGAGAGTTCGAGATCGAATCCCGTATCGAGCTGGTGATGGTGGCGACGGGGTATTGCCGTGAAGGATTTTTTGAACTGTATCGCGAGCAGACCTTCCAGAGTTTTTCGGTGCGCGGCGAGTGCCGGGAAGAAGCCAATGAGGCGGATCGGCTGCAGTTTACGCAGCCCATTGCCCTCAACTGAGCATTTCAATCACACGTGCACTGCTCCTGCCATTTTTATGTTCCGGATCACTTCTATGCGCTTCAGCCAGCCTTTGTATCAACCTTATCTCTTGTGTCTTGCCCTGTGCTTCTGTGGCCTGCTGACTGTCACCGCGGAGCCCGTTCACGCGCAGCCCACGGCTGTCACTCCTGCTGCAACCCCGGCAGCAGCCCCGTTGCCAGAGGGCCTCAGCACGGTCAGCTTTTTCAGTCCCGCCGTCAACCGGCAGATGAAGTTCGATATTGTTCTGCCTGCTGACTACAGCACCTCAGACAAGCGCTACCCGGTGATCTATCTTCTGCATGGATTTATGCAGAACTACACCGTATGGGGCAGAAATCTGGCCGCTGCGTTTTATGCCAGAGAACTGGGCGACCTGATTGTAGTGATGCCCGATGCCGGCAACAGTTGGTACATCAACTGGGCGCAGAACAATAACGGCCAGCAGAATAACTGGGAAGATCACCTGATCAAGGATCTGATTCCCTACGTCGATGCCCAATACCGGACCGAGTCTTCGCGCGCCGGGCGATCCATTGCGGGTCTGTCCATGGGTGGTTATGGCGCTTTCACGCTGGCGCTTAGGCATCCGGATTTGTTTGTCTCCATGGCCAGCACCAGTGGCGCTCTGGCCCATGCCCGTAACCGCGCGACTGCAATCGCCGCCGGTGCACCCATGCCCAGACCTCGCAGCACCGCCGAGTCCGAACAGATGGCGCAGGCCGATGCGTTTATTTCCACCATTATTGATATTCCCGGATTCAGCAAACAGGATGACCGCCATCCGGACGGCATTGATTTTCTGACCGTAGAACAAGCGCAGGCCCACGATCCGTTTCAGATCATCTACAACGTACCAAAGACCCGCCTGCCGCACATCTATATCGACAGTGGCATGGAGGATGATCTGATTAACACGGCGCTGGAGTTTATGCAGATTTTGCTGATCAATGATGTGCCCTTTGAATTCAAACAGGCTCACGGTCGGCACAATTCAGAATACTGGCGCCGGTCCGTAGGTCACTTTATGGCCAGTCAGTATGAGGTCATGCAGCGGGCATTGGGCAATCGTCCGTGATTGCCCTGCAAGCATGGGCGCGTCTGCGTGTCAGTAGGGCGCCCCGGTGATACTGCCGTCACCCGGGATAAACAAGCGTGCATCGTCAGGCGCCTGATACATGCGCGTGATCATCAGCAGCACGCCCGGAACATCCAGAAGCTCCTCGTCAGAGAGCACCAGTTTGTCCCTGATACGCTCCCGTTTCAGGTACATCATGCCGCGGTCGGTATACTGAATCAGATAGATGTATTCGCCGTCTTCGCCCCACTTGTTCGAGATCAGTTCCTGACCCACCAGACCATCCAGTCGCGCGAAGGGGTAAAACCAGCGCGCGCCTTTAACGCCGGCCAGATAGGTCACGATATGACCATCCGGGTAATACCAGGGCTCGTTGATGGTCCGGAAGCTCAAGGTGGCGGGATTGCCGTTTGGCCAGTAAATGGTTTGTCCGCCACGCATCCAGCGATGCGCCATCACTTGCCCATTGGGATAGTACAGCGTCGTGTCACGGCCGGCGCGGGCGGTGAACAGCTGCCCGTTGGGGAAGTGCCATGCGCTGTCATAAAGATCGGCAGAGACACGACGGCCGTTGCTATAGCGGCTGTTGAAGCGCGCAGATTCACTCAACAATACCGGCTGACAGGCCAGGCGATTGAGCTCAAGCAGGTGCTCGCGCATGGCTGTCATCTCGCTCTGACGGTCGCGTCCTGCAGGCAGCAGTACATTGAGTTCCAGCATTTTGGCCATAAATTCGAGGCTGGCACAGCTGCTGGAAACGGCGCTGCTGTAAGCATGTGCGCCGGAGCTGACCAGCGCTGAGCCCAATGTTGATGTCAACAGGGCCGCACTAAGACAAAGGTGTTTGAAGTTCAGCATGTGTTTTATCTCCCAAATCCGTCCGACCTGATTGGTCAAGTCGGTTTCAGATTAAGGCCGCGAGTCTTAACTCATGCTGAATGTGATTACTGTTGATGCCAGTGCAGCATGCCGCCCTGAATATTGGCAACTTGCGAATGCCCGGCGGCTTTGAGGATGCCCAGGGCCAGCGACGAGCGTTTTCCGGAGCGGCATAAGGTCACCACCGGTTTGTCTCTGGGGACTTCGTCAACACGCGCTCGCAGCTGCGCCAGTGGAATATGGATAAGATTCAGCAATCCGCTGAGCGATTCATCGATTTCGTCAGCGTCGCGCACATCCAGAATAGTCACCGAGGGCTGATTCTGCATGACCCATTCTGGCTCTACCTCCGGAACTCCCGCAAAACTGACGCGGATGTCTGCCCAGTCCGGTTCCAGGGGCATCTTGCCATCGGCAGGCATACCGCTGCGCATATTGGCGGGCAGGGCCTCATCGATCTTTTTTGGATGCGGCAACTGCATAGCATTCATGTACTGCACAAAATCACGTTCATTGGCGTTGCCACCGACTCTGGGGTTAAACGCCTTTTCTTCTGCCACGGATGAGCGTGTGCGCCCGCTGTAATCATGAGCCGGGTAGATTGCGCAGTTATCGGGCAACACAAAAATCTGACGTGTGATCGAATCAAACAGGCGTGCTGCGTCTCCTTCCTGGAAATCGCTGCGCCCGCAGCCACGAATCAACAGGGCATCACCGGTAAACACCATACTTTGATCGGAGAGCACAAAACTCAGGCAGCCATTGGTATGGCC
>JBFZEG010000097.1:0-13057 GCA_041306975.1 Gammaproteobacteria bacterium
AGGGTTTTACCTGACAGGCCAAAGGCGCGGATCAGTCCCTCCTCTTTGAGCCGCAGCAGCGTTTCAAAACAATCTGAATGCTCAATGATGTGCTCGTCGTTGCCGTCAGAATGAACCAGCACAACATCAAGGTAGTCGGTGCGCAGACGCCGCAAGCTGCGCTGCACACTCAGCCGCGTATGTGCTGCGCTGAAATCAAACAGGGATTTACCCTCTATAAACTCTTCACCGGTCTTGCTGCACACCACCCACTCATGGCGATTGTGCAGCAGCCGGCCAAGACGTTCTTCGCTGCTGCCGTACGCTGGCGCGGTATCAATCAGATTGACGCCCAAGGAACGCGCCGTGTCTAACAGATTGCGTAACTGACTGTCATCGGGCAGCTCAAAACCAGCAGGGTACTTGAGACCCTGATTGCGGCCAAACTTGACAGTACCCAGTCCCAGACAGGATACCTGCAGCCCGGTATTGCCAAGCGCGCGCACAGGCAGCAACGATTGCGGTTCGTACATCAGCGGATTATCTCCCAGGGCGGGTTGGCGTGATCTGCCGGAGCCAACAAAGTGGCAAGTTCAGGGCCTTGTATGGCATGACGCTGGCCTGACAACGTGTCGGGTAACAATTCACAAACACGATCGCCCAGATTGGGACACAGGCTCAGCTTTGTCGGCCAGCAGACCATAAGGTTTGCACAGCAACTGACAAAGGCATTGTCTGGCCTTTGCAGGTCAGCGATACGCGGCTCAGCCCGGTTGATCATAAAACTGTGCCAGGTGGCGCTTGAGAAATCTACCCATGGGAACAGCGTTGTCAGTTCAGCTTTCGCCCTTGTTTGCTGGCTTGCGCCATCAAGGTGGACACCTGACTCGGCAAGTTCACCGCCCAGGTACCAGATCCATTCACCCTGACGTCCATCGTGGCAGGGATGCGAGGTGATGGTCAGGCGCGGCGTCATTCCGATGCTGTCTCCGATACAGTGCAGGTATGCAGGCGCCGGGTGTCTTACACGCACACAGACCATGTGCAGCGGGCGGCGTTGCATCAGCGGTTTGTTCAGCGCTTCAGATGTCTGCCAGTCTGCCAGCAGTGCTTCGTTGCCTTCTCCGGCGCACAGAATGATATGCGCCGCAGATATCTCAATACGCCCATCCCGACCCTGAACATGAACACAGGCAGCGTTGTTGTTCTTATGCGGATCCGCAGCGATGCTGATATCCGCAGCGTGCAGAATGCGGTCCTGCCAGTGTTGTGCCAGTGTTTGCAGCAGAGAAGGGGTATCCAGCACAAAGTCGCTGAGCCGATACAGTGTCCCACGTGGAGTGTCAGTCTGCGAAGCCAGGCCTTCGGCAAAAAACGCGGGATAGTCAGCCGGGACCAGCGAGTCGATTCTGCCGCGCAGCGCTTTGCTGCCGAGAAAGGTTTTCAAACGCGAACGCACGCTGCCGGCTGACCACATGTAGTAGTGCTCTGACAGCATACGGGTATCACGCAGATCAATTTCACCGCGACCTTCCAGACAGGCGCGCCAGCGCGCCGGCATGTCAGCGATTGCGCTGCTGGCAGGGCTTAGCACGCCGTTGAGGGCATACTTGAGGCCGCCGTGAATGATGCCTTGTGATGCCAGCGTTTGGTGATAGCCCAGTGCGTTTTTTTCCAGCAGCACGACATCGTGACCGCGGTTGCTCAGGCGGTTGAGCAACCACAACCCTGCAATACCTCCGCCAATAATCACTATGTGAGCTGACACCACTCTGATGTTATTGTGTGGCCTGGCGTCTGCCGTGCTCATAACCAGTGTTGCCGTCTGAAATAATAAAGCAGTCCGGCACCACAGCCTGCCATGACCAGCATGATCAGTGGATATCCCCAGCGCCAATGCAGCTCTGGCATGTAATCAAAATTCATTCCGTACACACCGGCGATAAAGGTCAGCGGCATAAAGATACTGGCAAACAGGGTCAGGGTTTTCATGGTTTCATTCAGGCGTTGACTGCTCGACGAGACATACAGGTCGAGCATGCCTGCCAGTAACTCGCGCAGCGTTTCCATGTTGTCGATGATGTGGATGCTGTGATCGTACACGTCGCGCAGATACATTCTTATATCACGGCTCGTAATAATCGCCTCGTCTCTGCTGAGACTACTGAGCACCTCGCGCATAGGCCAGACAGCCTTGCGCAATAACAACATCTCGCGCTTGAAGTGGTGTATGCGATGCACAATGTTCGCCGCTGGACGCTGAATCAATTCCTCTTCCAGGTCTTCGATGGCATCGCCCAGTTGTTCAAGCAGCAGGAAATAATTATCAACCACTGCATCAATCAGTGCATAGGCAAGATAGTCCGAGCCCAGCTCCCGGATCTTGCGTCCACTGCGGATACGGGCGCGCACCCCGTCAAACACTGTCCCGGGTTGCTCGCAGAAGGTCAGCAGATAATTATCGCCAACAATCAGACTGATTTGTTCTGCCTGCAGGCGCTGGCTGGTTTGATTAAAGCTCAGCGCCTTGATAACAATGTAGAGATAGTCATCGTGCACTTCAATTTTCGGACGGTGATCGGTATTAAGAATATCCTCCTGCACCAGCGGATGAATTAAAAATCGTTCGCCAAGGCTGCGCACAACGTCAGGGTTGTGTAGTCCGTCAATATTGATCCAACCGGTTTGTTGCTCAGTTGTCTCATGGGCGCACTGCTGTACATCCACAATTTCCTGTTCGTGAACAGCATCCTGATCGTAACGGATATAGTGAATTTCGGTAAGCGCATTGCTGATGTCGCCGATGTGCACCAGTGTGCCGGGCGCGGCACCGACCTTTTTACCGCGCTTCTTGATCAGCCCGGTTTTTTGTTTAGCCGCATGGTCCTTGGACATTATTGTTAACCTTTGCCTGGGTTCAGGGTATGTCGATGGTCAGGATTTGCACATAGGGTGGAATCCTGCAATCATTCCCAACGTTGTTGTGTCATGGTAACACGCCCGCTGTCCGCTGCACTCACCGGTGAGAATGGGCACGGGGAAAGGGAATTTGTGAACAGAGCCATCTATAATTTTGTGTTTTATCTGCTACTGCCCATCATTGTGCTCAGGCTGTTGTGGCGCGCGCTGTTTCTGCCAGAGCCGGCGTATGCCAAGCGGTGGGGCGAGCGACTGGGCTTTGTCGATCGGGCCAATGCTGATCGCTGCGAGACGCAGTGGATCTGGGTGCATGCTGCCTCGGTTGGTGAATCGGTTGCCATATCCCCCCTAGTTCTTAAGCTGCGCCGCGAACGTCCACAATGGGGGATTGTGGTAACCACCATGACGCCCACCGGCTCCGAGCGCATTGACGAATTGTTCGGCCACGATGTCTGTCATGTGTATGCACCGTACGACTATGTCGGTGCGGTAAAGCGCTTTCTCAACTGTTTCCAGCCTGCGCTGTTGATCCTCGTGGAAACCGAGCTGTGGCCAAATCTGGTGCATTACAGCAAAAAAAGTGGGGCAAAAATCATGGTTGCCAACGCCCGGCTCTCGGAGAAGTCGTACCTTGGTTATGAAAAATTTCCAGCCCTGGGCAAGCCCATGCTCAAACAGATTGACTGTATCGCTGCACAGGCGGACAGCGATGCGCGCAGGTTTGAAAAGTTGGGTGTGTCGGCCGCCACAATCCGCGTCACGGGCAGTATCAAGTTTGATATTGAATTACCGCCAAATTTACCGGAAGCCAGTGCCGCAATGCGTGCCCGCATTGACGGTTCGCGCCCGGTGTGGATAGCCGCCAGCACCCGCGAGGGCGAGGATGAAAAAGTGCTCGCTGCATTACGTCTGGTGCAAAAGCAGATCCCTGATGTATTGCTGGTGCTGGTTCCCCGGCATCCGGAACGATTTAACAGTGCAGAAAAACTCTGTGAAAAAGAGCAGCTGGGTGTTGTCCGGCGCAGCAGTGTGCAGCGCGTCGATCAACACACGTCGGTGTTTTTGGGCGATAGCATGGGCGAGTTGCTGGTGTACTACAGTCTGGCGCAGCTCGCTTTTGTTGGCGGCAGTCTGGTGGCTACCGGTTGCCATAACATTCTTGAGCCGGCTGCCCTGGGCTTGCCGGTCATCACCGGGCCTTCACAATACAACTTCCAGACCATCTGTGAGCGGCTGGCTGAGCATGGGGCCTTGCTGACCGTCAGTGATGAGCGTGCGCTTGCGGTTGCAGTAATTGATTTATTCACTGATCAGCAAAAGCTCAAGTCCATGGGGGACGCCGGCAAAGAGGTTGTTGCCGCGAATCGCGGCGCCCTCGAGCGCATATTTACCTTGGTCGACAGCTTGCTGCCGACCTGAGTTTATTTTTATCAGCTGCCCTGCATCAACGGTCGCCGCGTCAGATTGTGCACGCCGTGTGGTCCGACCCAGATATTGTCTTCTATTCTGATGCCGCCCAACGGCAGCAGCTCGTTGATCAGCGGCCAGTTTAACAATCCGGCGTCGGCGCCTGAGCGCAGGGTATCCAGCAACACCGGGATAAAATACAGCCCCGGCTCAATGGTAAACACCATGCGCTCTTCAATGGCGCGGGTTGTTCGCAGTGTCGGAAATTCCGCTGGCGGTGGCGCAAAATTGCCATAAGGATCAGCAAGACGCCCACCAACATCATGAACCTGTAGGCCCAGCAAGTGGCCAAGACCATGTGGTAAAAACGCACGTGTAATGCCTTTGGCCAGCAGTTGTTCAGCGCTGCCATAACAAACCCGACTGTCTACCAGCAGCTGCGCAAGTTTTGCATGGGTTGACTTGTGTAACTCAACAAAACTGCTACCGACGCGGATCTCATCAACAATTGCCAACTGCAGAGTCTGCATGCCTGCCAGTAGCGCCTGGAAATCTGCCTGCGCGTGGGGTGCACACCAGGTGCGGGTGATGTCCGAGCAATACGAGTGCCAGCGGCAGCCGGCATCGATCAGCAATACCTGGTTGGCTGCCTTTTGAGCGTGTGTCGCTGTGAAGCGCTTTTTATGCTGGTAGTGCAGGATAGCGCCATTGGCGTTTAGTGCCACAATGTTGTTATAGGGCAGTTCCGAGTCCAATACCCGGCAGGCCTGCAGGTAAGCCATGTGAATATCGTACTCGTCGCCGCCAGCCAGAAAGCACTCGCGAGCCGCCTGATGGCCGGTCAGTGCCAATGCGCTGGCATCGGCAAGGCAATGCACTTCATAGTCTGTTTTGTAGGCACGCTGGTAGTCCAGCCAGGTCAGAAGTTTGGGCGGATTGACCTGGTCAGTGCCGCAGCCTAAGGTGGCCGCCAGCTGTTCATCTTCACCCAGAAAAATGAGTTGATCAGCGTTGACGCCGGCGTCCCGCAGCGCTTTGGCGAGATCGGCAACAGACAACAGGGGGCGGATATCAAACGATGATGCCCACCACTCCGGCATCTCCAGATGCTGATCGTGCCAGTAATCCTTAGGCAGTACCGGCAGGAATTGCGGGGCGTGTCCTGCGCGCAGCAGCACAAAAAAATCCGCTCGGTCGACAGGAATCCAGCGTAGAAAATGTCCCCAGGCTCTGAACGTGCCTGCGTGATCATCGGCGAAGTGATAATGCAGTTTTCCGCTGTAAATCAGTACGGCATGACCGGCGTATCCGCAGTGGTCAAGCGCGTCTGTCCATTCCAGTTGTTGTTGATTGATATGATCTTTAAACAGTGATTCAGTGTGCATGGGTGAGACCAGAACTCAAAGTGGGTCGGCTGTGTGATAATACCCCCATCGTCGCCAATGGCCAATGCTTCAATGTCTGAATCAAGCCTTACGCCAGCCCCCGCTCCCTTGCAGCGCAAGATTATTCATTGCGACTGTGACTGCTTTTATGCGGCGATTGAGATGCGCGATAACCCTGAGTTGCGCGGTAAACCCCTGGCGGTGGGCGGCGCCAGTGACCGGCGCGGCGTGGTGGCCACCTGCAACTATGAAGCGCGCCGCTTTGGTGTGCACTCGGCGATGGCAACGGCCACTGCCTTGCGCCATTGCCCGCATCTGATAGTAGTCCCCCCGCGCATGGACAAGTACCGCGAAGTTTCCCGTCAGGTACAGGCGATTTTTAGTGACTACACCGATCTTGTTGAGCCACTGTCGCTGGACGAGGCATATCTTGACGTGAGCCGGACGCTCGCATGTCGCGGCAGCGCAACGCTGATTGCTGAGGAGATCCGTCGCCGTGTCCGCGAGACTCTGGGCATCACCCTCTCGGCGGGCATTGCACCGAACAAATTTTTGGCTAAAGTCGCCAGTGACTGGAACAAACCCGATGGTCAGTTTGTGATTCGTCCTGAGCAGGTAGATGACTTTGTGCTGCAGTTGCCGGTGAAAAAACTCTACGGCGTGGGCACTGTTACAGCCGCGCGGCTGAATGCGATGGGTATTCAGACCTGTGAAGATCTGCGTGTCTGGACAGCGGAGGCGCTGCAGGCGCGGTTTGGCAGTTTTGGTGCGCGTCTGTATGAATTGAGCCGTGGTATTGATCAGCGTGACGTTAAAGTGGAGCGCCAGCGCAAGTCATTGAGTGTGGAAACCACCTTTGTGCACGACTTGCCCGATCTGGCGGCCTGTCTGAACGAATTGCCAGCCTTGTATGAGGACATGAAACGCCGCTGGCAACCCATGGCGGGCCGCTACCGGATTGGTGGCAAGTTTGTGAAACTTAAGTTCAATAACTTTGTTTCAACCACCGCCGAGCAATCTGCCGACAACAGCGAGACCTCACTGTTTGCAGATCTGCTTGAGCAGGCGTTTTACCGCCATGACCGGCCGGTGCGGCTGATGGGTGTAGGGTTGCGCCTACTGCCCGTTGACCACCGTGCCGCTGATCAATTGTCTCTGGCGCTGGAACCGGAACCGGAACCGGAGCAGGGTTGAGTCTGAGCCCAAGGCTCAGGCAGGGTTGTTTTCATTATGCACGCGGATCAGACCTTCCTGACACACTGACGCCACCAGGATGCCATCGCGCGTGAAGATATTGCCACGGTTAAAACCGCGAGCTTGCGAGGATGAGGGGCTGTCCTGTGAATACAGCAGCCAGTCATCCATGCGGAAAGGCCGATGAAACCACATGGTGTGATCCAGGCTGGCCACCTGCAGCTTGGGATCAAACAGGCTTTGTCCGTGGGGCCGCAGGCAGGTCTGCAACAAGGTCATGTCCGAGGCGTACGCCAGCAGGTGAGCGTGAAAAGGATAGTGCTCGGGCAATGTGGTGTTCAGCCTGAACCAGACACTGGTAACCGGTTCCTTGGGCGTGGTGTCAAACAGGCTGTTGACATCCACGTGACGCAGATCCACGGCAAATTGCCGTGAGAACCGCTCAAGCAGTGCTTCACTGATGCGTCCACGGAAATGTTCTGCCATCTGTTTGCGATCCGCACACTGTTCCGGTGGCGGCACATCGGGCATGGGCGCCTGATGTGATAAACCCTGTTCGGGCACCTGAAATGAGCAGGACATGTTCAGAATGGCTTTACCGTGCTGGATGGCAACAATGCGTCGGGTGGTGAAACTCTTGCCATCACGGATGCGATCCACCTGGAAAATGATCGGGTGTTTCAGATCGCCCGGTCTCAGAAAATAGGCATGCAGGGAATGTACATGACGGTCTTCCGGCACGGTACGGCTGGCACTGAGCAAGGACTGAGCCAGCACTTGACCACCATAAACCCGCATCCAGCCTTCATTTTTGTGCGCGCTGCGATAGAGGTTTTCATCCAATGTTTCCAGCTCGAGATGATTAAACAACTGCGCGAGCTGAAGATTTTCCTGTGCATCCATGGTGTTGATCCGTCACTGACAAGCGAAAGGTGTAGCGGCAGTTTAGCAGCAGCGCAACTGTTGCTGATAGCGTTGACAAACGACAGGCCAGACAAAAGACAGATCAGACAAAAGACAGATCAGACAAAAGACCGATCAGACAAAAGACCGACCTGACAAAAGATAGTTCTGACCAGGCCCGGCAACTTGTTGGCCGGGACTTTACCCTCTCTGCATGCCCGGCGTATGATCGGCGGCAACGTCTCAACAATAACAACAAGTAATTACCTCAGGAGAATCACATGAATCGCACACTTTTGGGTCTGACTTCGCTGGGCGCTCTTGTGCTTGGCACTTTTCTGTTGCAGCAGCCGGACGTGGACGCTGCCGACGATGCCCTGGCGGCAGTCAAGCAGCAATTTGTAGGTCATTACGAACTGGTCAGCTTCATCAACTTCCCGGCAGAGGGTGGTGAAGTCGACAATAACTATATCGGCCGCATTATGTACGACGAGCACGATCAGATGTCCGCGCAGGGGATGCCTAAAGATCTGCCCACGCGTGCCGCGCAAAGCAGCACCAATGTCAGCGGCGGATTCGCTTACTGGGGCCCGGTCACCTGGGATATCGATCAGAACAAGGTCACTCATCGCGTGGAAGGCTCTCCTACCCGGGGCAGCTGGGTCGGCGAAGACAATGTGCGTTACTACGAATTCACCAGTGATGGTTTGCTGAAACTATCCATTCGCGACGATAGCGGGCGTACTACCGGGACATTGACCTGGCGCCGCATCGGCGATTGAAGGGTTGTTTCTCAGCCAGCTGCTGTGCTGGCTTTATAACGCCCGGTCCTGTAGCCGCTATTACTCACGCGGTTGCAGTGCCATGTGTTTGACTCCGGTCAATATAAAAAATCCATGCTGATGCAGACTGTTGACCTTTGAGCCGGAATTATCCGGCCGTGTCAGTCAGCATGGAGACCCACCATGGGTTCGGAGTTTCAGACTTGGGCGCACGGAACAGGCGCCATAAAACATCATCAGACAACCCGGCAGCGTATCGGTGAGCTGATCAAAACACTGAAGATTAATGGCATCTGCGCGCCTTCGCGAAGTTTTGCTCTGCTGCAGGCTGCGGATCTGGTCTGCAGCCAGAGCATGTGGCTGAGCGCACAGATGGGCTTTGTCAAAAATGTCTATCTGGACGGCCGCAGGCTGCAGGCAGATGACTTCCGCTATACCCCTGATGGCTGCAATGTCAGCGCAATGAACATGGTACCGGCCTACGTGGGTTACTTGCTGGCCAATGCGCTGACCGGGAAAACCCGCGCCTGGTTGATGGGGCACGGCAACTGTGTTGCTGCCATTGATGCCGTGAATGTCATGGTGCGCAATCTGGAGCCGGAACAGGACAAGCGCTACCCGCGCACAGACGCAGGGCTGAGCCGCTTATGCCGCGACTTTTACAGTTATCAGGTTGCTGCAGACGGAAAGGCAGCGGCGCCGCTCGGTGTGCATGACAGCGTTTTCTGCGCTGGCTGTGTAGGGGACGGCGCCTATCCGGGTATGGCTGAGCTGCAATTTGTGCATATGCCTTTGCCCGGGCAGGAGTTGGTGGCGTTTTTAAGTGATGTGGCATTTGAGGAGCAGCGCGGCAGCGACTGGGCTGCCCGCTGGTGGCGAGGTGAAGACAGCGGCCTGGTTATTCCGCTGATGATTGTCAACGGCGGCAGGGCGGCACAGCGTTCGACGCTCACCCAGAACGGCGGCATTGCATGGTTTCGGGATCACCTGCGGCTAAACGGATTTATGCCCGTGGAGGTTGATGGACTTGATCCTGCCGCCATCGCCTGGGCGATCATCAGCATGGGCATTGAATTGCAGGAGCAGCACAGGCAGATCATTGTTGGCGAGCGCAGTTACCCGGTGCTGTTGCCCTACGCCATTGCAGAAACCACGTCGGTATTTGGCAAGGAAGGTGTCGCGGCAAATGATCTGGCCAACATCGGCAATCCTGCACTGTATGACTCGATACGCAAAACCTATAACACGGCTGTCTCGCGATACTTTGTTGCTCAGCCTGCACTGGATAACGCCATCGGCATACTCAACAATCATACACAGTCGCAGCGCCGCACTGAGAAAGATCACTGGCTGAGACACTTACACGTGTCCCTGCCGGAGTTGCCAGCTATTCAATACCGGATGCCAGGCAGTTTTTCCTCACCCATGCAGCGGGTTGACGAGTGGTTTGTGCAATTTGCCGGCATAAATCCCAGCCACCGACTACGAATCGGAAACCCGGATGAAATCCGCAATAACTGTCTGGATAACACCCTGGAGATGCTGCGCCATCGGGTGACGGGTCCGCAGCCCGCTGTTGACGAATCATTAAACGGCGTAGTGATTACAGCGCTGAACGAAGAGGCGGTGGTCAGCGCCGTGCTGGCCAACAAGCAGGGCATCAATCTGGTTGTCTGCCACGAAGCGTTTGCGATCAAGATGCTGGGTATCATGCGTCAGGAGGTGATTTTTGCCCGCCATCTTGCAGCTACCGGGCGAGAGGTCAACTGGCTGTCGGTGCCCATTCTGGTCAGTTGCCATACCTGGGAAAACGGCAAGAATGGCATCTCTCGACAGAACCCAGTGCTGAGTGAGGCCTGGCTGGGTGAGATGTCTGATGTGGCGCCGGTGTTTTTTCCGTTTGACAGCAATTGCGCAGTGACCTTGTTGCATCACTTGTATCAGCAGCGCGGCCGCATTGCCGTGGTGATCGGACCGCACGAGCAGGTGCCGGTTGTCACTGATCAGGTACAGGCAGAACAGGCTGTGCATAACGGCGCTCTGGTGATCAGCCACGACCATGACCCACAAATTCAACTGCTGGCGCTGGGCGCTGTGCAACTCGATTCAGTGCAGCGCGCCGCGCTGTTATTGCGCAGCAATTCGGTGGGCTGCTCGGTTGTTGCTATCCTCGAGCCCGGACGTTTTCGCGAGCCGCGCGATCCGATGGAGGCGGTTTTTGTGTGGACGCCTGAACAGATTACACAGATTATTCCGCTGGTCGCGAAGCGTGTGTTTGTCTCCCATACCCGCGCAGAGATCATTTCAGGCATTCTGCGCCGACTCGATACCGGGGCATCCAACAGTCGTTTTATGGGATACCGGAATCTGGGTGGCACCCTGGATCCGTTTGGCATGATGTACGCAAACGGTCAGACCTGGGCGCACATTGTGATGGAAGTAGCCGCCTTGCTCGGGCGCGATGCCCATGACTGGCTGGAGCCGGCTTACCTTGACGCTGCCACCGGTGACGGTAATCCGGATATACTGCGGTAATGGAGAAGCACTTTCTGACTCTGACGAGACTGGGCATTGATACCCACCAGGAACCGGTGGTTTACATGCGTGAAGACTGTCACGTGTGCCGTTCGGAGGGATTTAATGCGCAGGGGCGCGTGCAGATATGCGCGGGTGACCGATCCATCATCGCCACGCTGGATATCGTCAAAGGGGATTTGCTCAGTCATCAGAAGGCAGGCTTAAGTGAAGCCGCATGGCTGCTGTTGAAGGCCGCGGAAGGTGAAAAAGCCACATTCCGTCATGCACCGCCCGTTGATTCCATGAGTTATGTACGTGGCAAACTTTATGGCAAAGCAATCACTGAGCATGGCGCCAAAGACATCATCCGCGATATCAGCGCCGGGCGTTATTCTGATATTCAACTGTCTGCCTACGTCACCGCGTGTGCAGCTTCCAACCTGAGTCTGCAGGAAACTATTCACATCACCCGTGCCATGGTTGACGTCGGGCGCCATATTGCCTGGGGAGATGGCCGCATCATTGTTGACAAGCATTGCGTTGGCGGTCTGCCGGGCAACCGTACCACGCCGATTGTTGTTTCTATTGTTGCTGCCAACGGGCTGACGATGCCAAAAACCTCCTCGCGGGCCATTACGTCCCCTGCAGGCACTGCCGATACCATGGAGACACTGACCGAGGTCAATCTTGATTTTGACCGTATGCGCGAAGTTGTTGATCAGCAAGGCGGTTGTTTGGCATGGGGTGGATCGGTATCCCTGAGCCCGTCTGACGACATCATTATCCGCGTTGAGAGAGCCCTGGATCTGGACAGTGAAGGGCAGCTGGTCGCCTCGGTTATCTCCAAAAAAGTAGCTGCCGGATCAACGCACGTGCTGATTGATATTCCGGTAGGACCCACGGCAAAAGTACGCAGTAACGTGCTGGCTGAACGTCTGGCGATGCAACTGACGTCTACAGGGGCAGCATTAGGCTTGACTGTGCGCACCATGCTGACCGATGGCTCGCAGCCGGTTGGTGTTGGCATAGGTCCCGCGCTGGAAGCGCGCGACTTGCTGGCTGTGCTGCAAAACAAACCCGAGTCGTCTCAGGAACTGCGCCAGCGTGCACTGGCGTTGGCGGCAGTGTTGCTGGAGATGGGTAATGCGTGTGAAGTGGGCGGCGGTATGGCGCTGGCAGTCCAGACGCTGGACAGCGGCCTTGCCTGGCAGAAGTTTCAGGCGATCTGTGACGCACAGGGTGGTATGAAGGTACCTCCGGTGGCGGCGCACACCCGGACATTATTGGCGACCAGGCGAGGTGTTGTTGCCATGCTCAACAATCGGGTGATTTCACGCCTTGCCAGTCTGGCGGGAGCGCCCAATGCACCGGCCGCCGGCATCAGCATGCATGTGCGACTGGGTGATGTGGTTGACCTTGGTCAACCGCTGATGACCTTGCACGCAGAGGCCATGGGGGAGCTGGAGTACGCATTGGATTTTTACAACGCGCATCCGCAGATACTGCACATTGAGGAAGAGGTGGTATGAGTGCTTTGTTATTCTCGATGCCGGGTCAGCAAGTGCTGTCAGAGAGCCTGCTGTCGCGCAGCGGCTGGACTGCCGGACAGATGATCCTGCGTCAGTTTCCGGATGGTGAAACCTATATTCGTGTGCTGGATGACGTGCAGGGCCGCGATGTGGCTATTCTATGCCAGCTACATCAGCCCGACAGTCGGGTACTGCCGTTGTTGCTGCTGGCCGATACGCTGCGGGATCTGGGTGCAACACGTGTAGGCTTGATTGCACCCTATCTAGCTTACATGCGCCAGGATAAACGCTTTAACAAGGGGGAAGGAGTCAGCTCGCACTATTTTGCACGCCTCATCAGCCAGCATATGGACTGGTTGTTGACGGTAGATCCACATTTGCACCGGATTCATCAGCTTGATGAGGTGTACAGTATTCCAGCGCGCTCATTAACGGCTGTGCA
>JBFZEG010000112.1:0-3375 GCA_041306975.1 Gammaproteobacteria bacterium
TGTAGCGGCCCTTGGCGACATGCCGTATCCGGAACACCCCCAACACATCCAGCGGCACGCCTTGCGAGCGCAGCAGCCAGCGAAACGCGCGATCCTCATAGGCTTTGCACCACGTGTCTGAGGGCCGTTGGTAGTAAGGCAGGCTCTCACAATAGCCCACCGCTCTAGCCACATCCCCATGGGTTATCTGTAAAGGTCCGGTTGCACGGTTGCGCGGAAACACGGAAAACAATGACTCGTCAACGTCCAGCACAGCGGGGCTGCTTATATCAGCCTGCAAAATAGCAGCGTCATACGGCAGTAATCCGGTGCAATATTCCTGTGCCGGGTAGACCAGCACATCCTGCCGGCCTTGCAACGCTGCAGCCAGCCCATCAAGGCAACCGGCGCGGAACAATAAATCACAATCTGTAAACCAGACCCAATCTGCCTGACTGTTGCGAGCGGCCAGATTACGGCCGATCGCGCGACGGAACAGCGCCTGACGTGGCAGACACTGCCAGTTCCAGACCACATTGGGCACCTTGAGCTCGCCAAAGTACGCCAGCAGCGCAACGGTTGCTGAGTCTTCTTCACCATAAAAAACCGTCATGGTGACGGTGCAGGACTGCGGCGGAAACAGCACCAGCGAACTGAGTTGGTACACCAGCATATGCGCGTACTTCCAGCAGTGACTGACGATCTCCAGTTGCAGATGACCGGTTTTTGCGGCGCGCTGCTCTTGCGCTGGCAACTCCGCCAGAAACCAGCGTGCAGGCAGCAAACCACTAGCAGCCAGACGTAAAAAGCGGCCTTGCAAACCATCGCTCCAGCGCGGCTCAGGTACTTGATATTGATCCACTTCACTCTGCTTTGTGTAAAAAAGCGCTATCTTATCGGAAAAAGCCGAGGTAATCTCCGGTCTGTCGAATATCTGCAGCATCGGTTGTATCCAACGTAACAAGCGACGTGATGAGCACTACACAATATCGCCATAAAAATACCCACGTGCTGTATAACCAGTCGGTTTTCAGCGACTTCCCGGAAGACTTGTTCTCCCGGCAGGCGTCCTCTTCAGAATCGGCAGCCACCAACTCCCAAGGCCGCGGCACGGTCGTTTTCTTCGAACACGAACAAAACCCCCTGGTTCTCAAACGCTACCATCGTGGTGGCCTGCTCGGGCGACTGATCAAAAGCACGTATATTTATATCGGGCTTAGCCGTACCCGCATGTGGCGAGAATTTGAATTACTGGCGGCCATGCGCGAACTCGGACTGCCCGTACCCAAGCCAGTGGCCGTGCGCTGTGAACGCAGCTCGCTGTTAAGTTATCAGGGGCAAATCATTGCCGAGCGCATTGCCAATTCGCGCACACTGTCAGAAATTCTGCGCAGTGAAAACGTATCGGAAAAGACCTGGGAAGCCATCGGCATGGTTATCCGGCGGTTTCATCGCCACTTGATCGAGCATGGCGACCTTAATGCGAGCAATATCTTGCTTAACAATCAAGGACAGATTTTTCTGATCGACTTTGACAAAAGCACCATGCACAAGTCCGGCGATGATCGTTGGTGCACTGGCAACCTCAACCGGCTGCGTCGATCTCTGATTAAATGGAAAAGTCGCGAGCCCGGCTTTCATTTTGAACCCCGGCACTGGGATGCGTTCGAAAAAGGTTATCAGGGCGCGCTGGATGCACCACTGCCAGCATCCAGCGCCGTTGATGCCGCAGGCTGATCGCCCCCGACACTGCAAGGACCTCAACTGAATTGCAGAACTCCGTCATGCAGCGAGTCATGCCGTAACATTTTGCGGTCACTGGCATAATTCTGCGTATTCAGCCACGGCGCCCGATCGCCCTGTTTTGGAAAGCGATGCATCATGCGCTGCATGTATCCCGCTGAAAAGTCATCGATAAAGGGTCTGGCTGGCATATCCCTGTCGCTCAGGCGCAATTCAGGTGTGCAGACGCGTTTATTGCCTTTGTCTATCTCGTTAACCAGGCGACAGAAAAACTCGGCGATCAGATCCGCGCGCAAGGTCCAGGAGGCATTGATATATCCAAACGTAAAAACCATATTAGGCACGCCTGAAAACATCAGTCCTTTGTATGACCAGGTGTTTGCAAAGTCCAATGGCTGACCATTTTTGCTGAATTGTGCGCCGCCAAGCACCTGCAGGGTCAACCCGGTTGCTGTCACAATAATGTCCGCCTGTACCTGCTCGCCACTGAGCAGTTCAATGCCTTGTGCGTTAAACCCCTTGATCTGGTCAGTGACCATCACCGTTTTGCCGGCTCTGATCGACTTAAACAGATCTGCATTAGGCACCAGACACAGGCGCTGATCCCAGGGGTTGTAGCGCGGGGTGAAGTGCTTCTCAACATCGTAGTCATCCCCAAGCTCTTTGCGCACCATGCCCAATAACTGCTGTTTGAGTTTCTCTGGCTGCTTGCGCGAGCGCCGGTACACAAACTGACTGAGCGCCACATTTTTCCAACGCGTGATGGCATATGCCCAGGATTCCGGCAGAAATTTGCGCAGCGTATTGGCAATCGCATCACGATCAGGACGTGACACAACATAGGTTGGCGAACGCTGCACCACGGTCACTTGTGCCGCAGCCTCGGCCATTGACGGCGCCAGCGTCATCGCGGTTGCGCCAGAGCCGATAATCGCCACCTTTTTGTCGCGATAATCCAGGTCATCGGGCCAATGCTGCGGATGCACGACCGGGCCTTTAAACTGCGCCCTGCCGTCAAACTCAGGCGTATAGGCGTCACCATAACTGTAATAGCCAGAACACATAAGCAGCATTCTGCATGTAAGCACCTGCTCACCTTGCGCGGTGCTGACCGTTAATGTCCAGCAAGCGCTTTCATCGGACCAGTTCGCAGCTAATAACTGATGCCCAAAGCGGATATGCGACGTGATGTCATGCTCACGTGCCGTTTCTTGTACATAAGATAAAATTGACGGCCCGTCAGCGATGGCTTTGGCGGCAGTCCAGGGTTTAAAGTTATACCCAAGTGTATGCATATCACTATCGGAACGTATTCCCGGGTAACGGAACAGATCCCAGGTGCCACCCATGGCCGATCGCGCCTCCAGAATCAGATAAGACTTTCCCGGACAATGCCGCTGCAGATGCACAGCAGCGCCGACGCCGGATAGCCCGGCTCCAATGATGATTACGTCCGGCGAATCGCCTTGTGCTGCTGTCATTATTTCCCCGCATGAATAGAGTTGTCTGGTCGTGATTGTGCGGGAGTAAACACAAATAGTGAACAGCCACGATAAAAACCGGGCTTGCGGTCTGTGAAAATCACTGGGTCAACCGCGGGCACCTCACTCATTTCAATCTTAGTACATACTGTAACAATTCAAGCTTGCAGCC
>JBFZEG010000141.1:0-7638 GCA_041306975.1 Gammaproteobacteria bacterium
ACGCGTTTAATGGTAACCTCAATGCCAGCAACGCCGGCTGCGCCCGCTGCAACTGCAGCAGCCATGGTTTCGATGTGATGAAAATATCCCCGACAATTGATCGGAAATATCGATAATGATGCGTACCCATTTAGATGCGTACCCAATAAAGAGTTGAGCCGTAATGAGAGCGATACTATCCCTGTTAGGCCGGACCATTGACACATTTGGGCTGTTTGTAGGACGCCTGCTGATTGTGATGCTGCTGGTGGTTGTGCTGTTGATGATTTTTGCTGAGCCAGATTCCCCGCAGGTACCCTCTGAATCGGCCCTAGTGCTGGCGCCTGCCGGTGTGATTAGCGAAGAGGTGCCCATCGCCAATGCCACAGATCTGATTCTGGGCAGCAGTTTTATGCGTGGCTCCCTGCTGCGCGACATGCAAGAGGCGCTGCTGAGAGCAACAACGGACGACCGTATCAAGGCGCTGGTCATCGATACCCGCGATCTGCTCAGTATCAGCCCAGCGCAGATGGAGGCTTTGGGCAGCGCCATCGTACTGTTCAAGCAAAGTGGCAAACCCGTTTACGCCTGGGGAGAGTCATTTAACCAGCAGCAATACGCGCTGGCATCCCACGCTGACAGCATCATGTTGCACCCCATGGGCAGCGTGATGCTCAATGGTTATGGCGGAAGCCAGCTGTTTTTCCGTGATCTGCTGGACCGTATGAATGTGACGGTGCATGTGTTCAGGGTGGGTGAGTTTAAATCCGCGTCTGAGCCCTATACCCGTATGGATATGTCCGAGGAGTCGCGCGCAGACAGCCAGGCGCTGGTCGATGCGCTGTGGGGGCGTTACCTTGATAACGTTGCTGCCAACCGCGAGATGCCCGCTGAGGTTTTTCAGGCCTATGCCGACCAGTACGCCCAGCGTCTGGTGAGCGCAAACGGCGACATGGCGCGTGTGGCATTTGAAGCCGGAATGATTGATAACATTGCGGGGGCTGACAGTTTCCGGCGTCAAGTTGCAGCAACTGTAGGTGTTGAAGATGGCAGCTTCAGACAAATACATTTTGAGGACTATCTGTTCGCCAGTGCCACGGCGCAACCTGTGATAGCCGATCAGGTGGGTATTATTGTGGCGCAGGGAACCATTATGCCCGGCGAGCAGGCCCCGGGATTGATTGGTGCGGATTCCACAGTCGAGTTGATCCGTCAGGCACAGCAAAACGACGCGATCCGCTCGGTAGTCGTGCGGGTAGATTCGCCTGGCGGCTCCGCCATCGCTTCGGAAGAGATCAGGGCGGCGCTGGTTCAGTTGCAGCAGGCTGGTAAACCGGTGGTAGTCTCCATGGGCGGAACGGCCGCTTCAGGAGGCTACTGGATAGCTGCAACCGCTGATGAAATATGGGCATCGCCTGCAACCATCACCGGCTCAATAGGTGTGATCGGCGTGATCCCGACGTTTGAAAATGCACTGGCTTACCTGGGTGTGGGTGTTGATGGTGTTGGGACAACTGCGCTATCCGGATCCGGCGACCCTCTGAGTGGTCTCGATGAGACTATGCAGTTGATTTTCCAGAGTAATGTTGAAGATGCCTACCGACGATTCCTGCAACTGGTTGCGGATGGTCGAAACATGAGTGTTGCCGAAGTTGATGCCATCGCGCAGGGCCGCGTCTGGACCGGAGAGCAGGCACTGGGTCTGGGTCTGGTGGACTCGCTGGGCGACCTGGACCAGGCAGTTAATGCAGCTGCGCAACTGGCGGGTCTGAATGAGTGGCAAAGTGTCTATTTGCATCGGGAGTTAAGCCCGGGCGAGCAGTTTCTGATCCAGATGATCGATACCATGGGCACCGCTCAGATACAGGCTGCCGTGCAAAACAGGCTGGGTTTGGCGGCGGGTGCTGCCGGCGGGGCAGCGGTTGATTCACTCTGGGGCGCTGCGCTGTCTGCGTTGCCGCCGGCACTGCGCCAGCACTGGCAGGCCATGTTGGATATGCTGTTACCGGGTGAGCAAAGGCATGACCGGTTACGCATGATTACAGTCTGTGATGCTTGCCTGGGCGCTTACTGATCAGCTGTCAGCTCTTTGATCAGCAAACCTTTACTGGCTGAGCTGCGACTAAACTCCAGTCTTGGTCTGTGAGTCCGATCTGTGTGATCGGTCAGGCGGGCTGACTACAGGAGTGTGATCATGAGCTCGCTGCCGGAACATTCAGAACACACGCATTCGCCCGGTCATCGCGACTTATGGTTGAAGGTGTTTCCTTGCCTGCTTGCATGCCTTGCCGTGCTTTACTATTTTCCCCTTGCAACGCTGAATATGCCCGGACTGGCACTGATGGTGCTGGCATTAAGCGGGTGCCTGTACCACTATTTTTTGCCGCTGCATCTGATTCGCCGGCGCGCATTGCTGGAGCACATGACCAGCAGTCACAGTGTCCTGCGTCGGTGGTTGTGGAATGGAGCCTGGTCGCGGTTCCTGCTGCTGGTCTGGTGTGTGATGCTGGCGCTGGGTGTGCTGCTGCTCAGTAATCATTTCTCTACGCTGGAGTGGTTGATATTGCTGTGCAGCATTCCGTTGCTGTTACTGTTGATTCCAGTGACTCTGCGCTGGAGCGGATCGGAGTCTGATCAGCATTATCACTTGCCGTTAGCGTTGCGGGTGGCTGTTTATCTGACGGTGGTGTTTTGCGCACTGGCACTGACCGCTGCGCAAGTGTTGGGCGAGGGGGTGGCGGATACGCGGCAGATGAGTTTGCCTGCGGTCATCACCCAGTCGTGGGTCAATGCAAGCGCGGCGAGTGACATCCCGGTGATCGGCATCTTGCTGGCGGTTGAGGCTGTCCTCAACGATACCGTCTGGTATCTGATGCAGCAGGCTTCATCACTCAGCGAGCAATCCGCCGCATTAAAATTATTGGCCTGGCTGACGTTCCTGATGTTTATCACCTTGCGTGCTGCCTTGGTGTGGTTTGTATTGGCGGGGCTGTCAAGCTGGTTGCTGGATGGCAGCCAGGGGCGAGACCGCTTGTTGACTGATGTAAAGTCCGGCACACACTTTGTAACCGGTGTCAGCGTGTTAGCGATTGTCAGCCTGATTGTCAGTCAACCGGGTGTGTCGTCTTTTTTGAGTCGCGTTGCCGACAGATCCATGCGCGCGCTGCCAATGCCGGCAGCGGACCCGTGTGCAAGACTGGCTCCCTTAGAGTTGGCGCGGCTTGATCAGCTCTCGCGCGACACCATGGTCGCTGCCAGTGTGTTATGGCAGCAAGACATCGAGCAGCAGGTGGACGCCACGTTGGATACCGCCTTTTCGAATCTGGAGCCTGCCGTTGATGCCTATCTGGATTGGAACTTCAGTATCCTGGGGCAGTATCAGCAACTTGTATTTATGGCCGTCGCTGCGGTCGAAAAAGGTTTGCAGCAAAGCAGCACTGAATCCCTTGATCAGGCGTTTGCTGCGTATATCAGCTCAAAAATAGACGAGCAGATAAGTCCGCAGCTGTCGCCGGTGCTGATGCAGGCAAGCCAGGATCTGCTGGAGCAGTTTGACGCTTCAGCTCAGCAGTTCTATTTGCAGCAGACGGTCGAGCTGGAACAGTTGATGGCGTCCAGCCACTGCCTGCTGCCAGCGCTATCACCGCTGGGCATGCCGGAACTGATCAATAAGTCAGCCGTGGGCGTGGGGCCTGTGCTCGGTTTGCTGGCCGGGCGGCTGGCCGTCAGGGGTGGCGCACAGGTCGGCGTAAAGGTGTTGACACGCAATGCCAGTAAACGTGTCGCCAGTGCCAGTGTTGCCAAAGTCTCCGGCAAAATGCTGCAGTCAGCCGGTACCAGCAGCCTCGGACTGAGCTGCGGTGCAGTGGCCCCGGTATGCGCACCAGTGTTGTTTGTGGCGACCTGGCTCGGTACGGACTTTCTGATTAATGAATTTGATGAGTCAATCAACCGTTCACAGATGCGTGACGATCTGCTAGCCGCCCTGCAGGAAGAAAAACAGCGTATCAGTGAGCACTACAAGCAAGTGTATGGTGCTGGTGTGTCGCAATTGATTGCAGAATTGAGCGTCCATCAGGATCAGCGTTTCCAGATACTGCGTGATGGGATTTAATGGCTGGCTTTTTTTAAACGCACGATAGTAATTTTGCAGAGACGCGCTCAGAATAGCGCTCCCGCGTTCACGGACATTGATGTATGTCGCAGTTCATCAGCAATACCGCGCTCAGTCGCATCCTGCTGTTACTGGTTGTTGCCGCCGGTGTTTTCTTTTTTATCGGTTTTCTGGTGCCGGTGCTCGCCGCGCTGATTATCTGTTTTGCCAGCTGGCCAATTTTTGGCCGACTGAAAAAACGCTGTAACAACAACTCCACCATCGCATCCAGCCTTGCATTGTTGGCCATCATTCTGGGCTTGATCGCTCCGTTGGTGGCGGTTATTTCTTATACCCTTGAAGAAGCCAGAATTTTTATAGCATGGCTCATTGAAGCCAATGAAAACGGTACCGAGGTGCCGGCGTGGATCAGCTCTATGCCGGGGGTCGGGCAAGCACTGGAAGCGCAGTGGGCTATCTACCTCAGCGAGCCCCATCAGCTTGGGCAATTGTTCAATCTGGTCAGTGACCAGCAGCTGGGCGGCATTTCGCGCTGGTTGTTGAGTTTCGGCTGGTCAGCTGCGGGAATGATGCTGACGCTGTTGTTTATGCTGATTACCTTGTTCTTTTTGTATCGTGATGGTGAAAAACTCGCCACCCAGTTGGATACCGTCGGTGAACGCATTCTGCCGGCGCGATGGAACCGATTCTCGCGCGTAGTACCGGCAACCGTCAGCGCCACCGTTGTGGGAATGACACTGGTCGCCATCGGCGAAGGTATTGTGCTGGGTATCGCCTACTGGATCGCAGGCGTTCCATCCGCTGTCGCGTTTGGTGTGATTACCGGGTTTATGGCACTGATTCCGGGGGGAGCGCCGCTGGCGTTTACACTCATCTCTTTATACCTGGTAGGCACCGGTGACATGATTGCCGGTATCGGCCTGTTTGTCTGGGGCAGTGTTGAGTTGTTTATTGTCGACAAAACCATCAGGCCAACCTTGATTGGTGGTCCGGTGAAACTTCCCTTTCTGCCGACCTTTTTTGGATTGATTGGCGGCGTTAAAACCATGGGCGTTGTCGGGCTGTTTGTGGGTCCGGTGCTGATGGCTCTGCTGGTGGCAATCTGGCGCGAATGGTTGCGCGAAGATCCCTGATTGACGCTGTGTCCGTGGTCAGGCTCGAATTTTGCAGTCTGAAGCGCGAGGCAGTGGTATACGTTAAATAACGCAGTGCTTGCTGATTTTTGCGCCCCATAATGGCGCACTGATCTGGTTTTTGCTCCGTTTTTGTGCGTTATCTGTGTGTCTCATCACCCTAAAATGAAAAGTAGCGTGCGCTTTTTAAAGTGCAGCTGACCGGGAGAACCGCCATGAAACTGATAGTTGCGATCATCAAACCCTTTAAGGCCGATGATGTGCGCGAAGCGCTGAGTGAGTTGGGAGTCAGTGGAATGACACTGACAGAAGTAAAGGGCTTTGGCCGGCAGAAAGGACACACCGAGCTGTATCGTGGAGCCGAGTACGTTGTCGATTTTCTGCCAAAAACCAAAGTCGAAATTGCTGTGCCTGACTCGCTTGCAGACCAAGCGGTTGAGGCAATCTGCAAAGCGGCAGCGACCGGGAAAATTGGCGATGGCAAAATTTTTGTCATTCCGGTTGAGCAGGTGGTGCGTATTCGCACGGGCGAAACCGGAAACGCGGCGATCTGATCGGGTGATCTGCGCTTAACGCACTTACTCAAATAAAAATATCTGTATAAGGAAAACCTGATGTTAACCATAAAACACAAATTGTTAACGGTGGTTGCAGCCGTGTTGTCCCTCGCGCCGGCGTTTGCCCTCGCACAGGATGAAATCAGCGGCGCAAATACCGCATGGATTCTGACCGCCACCGCGTTGGTGTTGTTCATGACAGTGCCGGGTCTATCACTTTTCTACGGCGGTCTGGTACGCAGCAAAAACGTACTCTCTATTCTGATGCAATGTTTTTCCATTGCTGCCGTTGTCTCTATTCTGTGGCTGGTCTACGGCTACAGCGTCGCTTTCGGGCCCGCTGACGGCGGCTGGTGGGGTGGCTTGAGCAAGGCGTTCCTGTCAGGCATCACCATTGATTCGGTGTGGGGTGATATTCCTGAGCCGTTGTTTGTGGCCTTCCAGATGACGTTTGCGATCATTACTCCCGCGCTGATTGTTGGAGCATTTGCCGAGCGCATGAAGTTCTCCTCAATCATGGTGTTTGTTGTGTTGTGGACAACACTGGTGTACCTGCCGGTCTGCCATTGGATTTGGAACAGCAATGGCTGGTTATTCCAGATGGGCTTTATTGATTTTGCAGGCGGCGCAGTCGTGCACGTCACTGCGGGTGTCGCTGCGTTAGTGATGGCGGTGATGCTGGGCAAGCGTAGGGAATTCCAGGTCGCCCCGATGATCCCGCATAACCTGACCATGACCTTGACCGGCGCAGGTATGCTCTGGGTAGGCTGGTATGGCTTTAACGGTGGCAGCGCGCTGGGTGCAAACGGCAACGCGGCCATGGCCTTGCTGGTCACACATATGTCAGCGGCGGCCGGTGCCCTCACCTGGATGACGATTGAATGGGTGCGTCACGGCAAGCCCAGTGGTCTGGGTGCTGCCACAGGCCTGATTGCCGGCCTGGCCACTATTACTCCAGCCGCCGGGTCAGTAGGACCTGCCGGTGGTATGTTGATTGGCATTATGGGTGGTTTTGTCTGCTTCTTCGCCACGCACTACCTGAAGAACAAACTCAAGATTGACGATTCGTTGGATGTGTTTCCGGTGCACGGTGTGGGCGGCATGCTGGGCCTGTTGATGGCAGCGGTGTTTATCTCCGGCGATCTGGGTGTGTTCAGTGGCAACGGTTATGCTGAAGGCATGGCGCTGGGTTCACAACTGGGCGTTCAGGTTGTGGGCGTGCTGGCAACCGCTGTCTACACACTGGTGGTCACGGTGATTCTGATGAAGGTTGTCGGCGCGATCACGTCTGGTAACCGTGTCAGCACCGAAGATGAAATGACAGGTCTGGACATCACTGACCACAACGAAAAAGGTTACACCATGTAAGCTGTCAGGCAGGCAGGGCAGCTGCAAGAAGCTGCCCGCCCTGCTTGTTTTTGTGCGGATCAATCAGCGATAACACACGCTGCATTGGCAGCAAGATGGTGGGCATTGATGGTGCCCACAATCGCTGAGCTTACCCCGGGTTCTGACAATACAAAACGCAGACTCTCAGCAGCCGGGTGCTGGTTAATCGGCTGATCCGTGGCTGTTGCCTCCCTGATCGCCTGGCCGCTGTTTAAGGCCTTTTTGATCAGCACTCCTTTGCCATGTGCATGTGCTGTGCGTATCACTTCAAGTTCGCTGTTGTCCTGCAGATTAAATGTCACCATCACTACATCGGCATGCTGTAACGCCAGCAGGCCTCCGCTAAGGGTTTTACCTGACAGGCCAAAGGCGCGGATCAGTCCCTCCTCTTTGAGCCGCAGCAGCGTTTCAAAACAATCTGAATGCTCAATGATGTGCTCGTCGTTGCCGTCAGAATGAACCAGCA
>JBFZEG010000168.1:0-6873 GCA_041306975.1 Gammaproteobacteria bacterium
GCTGATCCAGTGCCACCCGCGTATCCATACGCGCCCCGCTTTGTGCGATGGCTTTGTGAAACAAACCCGTGGCAAGCGGACTTGCTGTCAGAAAATGCACGCTCCAGGCACCCGCCGACTCTCCAAAAATGGTCACATTTGATGGATCCCCGCCGAAGGCACGAATGTTCTCCTGTATCCAGCGCAGTGACTGTATCTGATCAAGGATGCCGTAATTGCCCGCTGAAAAATTCTCAGACTCTGCAATCAGCTCCGGGTGGGCAAAGTATCCGAACACACCCAGACGGTAATTGACGGTGACCAGCACAACATCTTTCAGTGCTAATTCGCTGCCGTCATAAGTCTCTATAGCCCCTGATCCCCGGGTGAGAGCCCCTCCGTGAAACCACACCATCACAGGTTTATTGGCATTTTCCTCGGCTGCGGTCCACACATTCAAAAACAGACAGTCTTCGCTGCTGACACGTGCTGGCCGGTAAAAAAATGAGCCTTCCGGATAGGGCTGCTGCATGCAGTCAGGCCCGAAATCTGTTGCCAGTCGCTCACCCGTCCAGCCCGGAGCCGCCTGAGGGGCAGTCCAACGTGCTTGGCCCACAGGCGGCGCGGCAAACGGGATACCTTTGTAGACTGAGACCCGATTATTGCGACTGGAGTACTCACCCATCAGCTTGCCCTGCGCTGTTGTCACTACCGGTGCATTATCCTGAGCATGCACCGGAGTCAGAACATGCAGGATCAGAAGCAGACACAGTGATTTGAATTTGATTGTCATAACATAGCCCTTGCTGGCAGATTTTTTTGCAGGTGACTTCTATAGCATGTTTTGAAGAGCATCGCGAGTTTGGCTAAAATGCGCGTTTTTTTCCGAGACCATGATCGTGTTCCGCCAACCCTTTGTCAGTAATCACCTGCCTCTGTTGATAGCCTTGTCAGTCAGCTGTTTTAGTCACTTTGCGTATTCACAGCAGGCAGTGTCTGATCCGGCGATCGACCGCTGCCTTCAGCAACGGGTGCTGGAGCCTTTGAACCAGCATGCAACAATTGCCGAACTCCGCGCGCAATGCGAGTCAGAATTCAGCTCCATAGATGAATCAGGCAACCAGACGCCGCTGCGTTTCTTTCGCCCCTACAAAGACAATTATCTGGTGTTCGGACGCATGGAGATGGACAACAACAGCAAACCTTTCAGCGGCGAAACGCTGGATACCAAGTTTGAGCTGGGACTGACCTTCAGCCTGTTCGAAGGTCGGCGCGACTTTCAGTTCCTCGCGCCCCTGCACGTGGGTTACTCACAGAAATCCTGGTGGAACATTGCCGAAGACTCGGCCCCCTTCAGCGAACACAACTACAACCCCGAGATTTATTGGCTGTTCAACCAACCCGATCGCCCCTTACTGGGTAAATTTCCGTTTGTTGATGTGGTTGGTTTTGAGCATCAATCCAATGGTCAGGCCGGAATTTTTTCACGTAGCTGGGACAGAAGTTACGTTCAGAAAGAGTTTTATCTGCTGCCTCAACTCAGTATTGGTTTAAAGGTCTGGAATATCCTGCGTAAAGATCTGACCAATGACGACATCCGCGATTATCTGGGCAATGGCATGCTCAGTATCATGTTCCAGCCCAATGACCGAACCAATTTACGCTGGCGCCTGATGCGCGGCAGCAAAGTTGAAACCTGGAGTTATGTATTCGATATTTACTACCGTCGCCCTAACGTCAACGGCGCGTTTTTTGTTCAATACCAGGATGGTTACGGCGAGGCCATGATCAGCTACAACCAGAAAAGCAAAAGTCTGCGCGCAGGTTTTTATTTCCCGCTGGATATTTTTGACTGAATATCCGCCAGTGTTTGTGTGAATGCAGCATCAAGCCTTACAGCTTCACTGGCCAGGCGTATTGCTTCTTCGGTTTGGCCGAGCTCCAGCATCAGCCAGGCGAGGTTGTTGTGCGCCGCCGCTGACGAGGCATCAACCGCCAGCAGCTGCGCCAACACCGAAGCAGCATCCTGAACCAGCCCCTGCCCGTAAAGATGATTACTCAGGCCCAATGACAACAGGTCGCTCGCAGGCCAACGTTGAACACCGGCTCTCCAGGCAGTTGTCATAGACTCTTCTCGCAAACTCGGCTCCGCATCAGCAAGCACTTGAAAGTAGCGGGTCGGATTGTCGTCAAGCGGCATCTGTCCGGGCGGCAGAATAACCACCGCCCAATGTGCGGCGCGCGCCCATGTCCGCTCGAATACAGCCATCGATATCACATAGTCGCTGCGAGTACCCGAACGCAAGGTGAGGGTGCCATCGGTCAGATCAAATCCGACTACCACCGCATAATGCCATTGTGGCCAGCGCGACAATCCAAGATTTTGCATCACCAAGACCGGCAGACCTGCCGCCACTTCCTGCAAGATGCTGCCCAGAGAGGCAGGCAACACATACGGCAGCCTGTTGTAACGGCGCGCTGTCGCCAGCATTTCTATCTGCAAAGAACCCTGGCGGGCGGGAATATACACTTGTGATACCAGCTCATCCGCAGTCACTTGCTGCTGGCTGTAGGCAAGCACGGTGGCCAGAGCCGCCGGGCCACATTGATAAGCTTCTTGCGGAAAAAAGCCGACATCGGCAAGCAACACCGGCGAACTCAATCGCGCCGGTTGTTGTTCTTGTAACAGTCTGGTTTGGGGTGCTGACAGACACGCTGACAGACCAAAGAACACCAGCGCTGCAAACAGACACAAGCGCACAGACTTGTGTTGCAAGCAGCAGCGCATATCACAGACCCGGGAAGATATCGGTGACCCCGGCAATATCCAGCAACATAAACACCACCAGCACAAAGATCAGCGTTTCAAGTGCTCCCTCTCCGGCGGGCAGGGTATCTATTTGTGCCGCAAGCTGCGCCAGTTCACCGGCAGTCAGGCTGGCAATACGCGCCTGGGCATCGGCCACATCAACACCCCTGGCCTCAAGCAGCGACTGTACCTCGGCACGATTCAGGAACGCGCCGACGTGGCTGCGCTGCTGATCGACACGGGTTTCCTGCACCAATTGCCCGGTGGATACCATTCCGGAAGGCGCTGCAACCGCTGTCGTTTGCATCATCACGCCCGCCAGCAGTGCGCTCGCCAGCATCCCGATTGAAGCCATTTTGCTCAGGGTTGATTGCATTTATTCACTCCTTGTTATCCGTTGAAACCCTTACGGGCACGCCATTTGCCGTTACAGTCAGCCAGAGTCACCCTGACAGCTCACGGGCGGTATTAACCTACAGGTTTGTCGAACATGTCAAACACGCTGCCTGCATGCCCGTTGCGAGGGCTGGACGCGATGATTGCCATTCACAGCCGCGAATCACATAATGCCAACACTTAATGTTGCCAGGCAACGCTGCCGGAAAAGGTCTCTCCTATGCTGTTGACACTCAAAACACGTTTGATATCCCTGGTTCTGCCAACCGTATTTCAACAACACTCGTTGTCCTGTCGCCTGCGCCGCAAAAAAAGCGCGCTGTCGGCAATATTGTCGGTGGCGGGACTGTTGACGGTCTCTGTAGCATTTGCGCAGCCGGTAGCGCTGACCAATGCGCGCATCATCGATGGCACGGGTGCTGCGGTTGTTTTTCCGGGCACACTGATTATGGATCAGGGACGGATTGTTGCTGTGGGCGCCTCAGCGGATGTGCAGGTTCCTGAGGGAGCAGACATCATCTCTCTGGACGGCAAAACCCTGATGCCGGGACTGATCAACGCTCACGGTCACGCAGGTGGCGTCCGCGGCCTGGAAACCGGTCATTACAGCGAAGAGAACCTGCTGCGGCAACTGGCACTGTATGCTAGTTATGGCATCACCAGCGTGGTCAGTCTGGGAGACGATGAAGAAGAGGGATTTCAGCTGCGAGACCAGCAAAACACAACTGATCTGGATCGTGCCCGCCTGTTTGTGGCCGGCCCGGTGCTGAATCCAGCAACAACCGAGCAGGCCGTCACCATGGTGGATCAGACAGCTGCGTTAAACCCGGATTTTATAAAGATCCGGGTTGATGACAATCTCGGCCGTACACCCAAAATGCCACCGGAGGTTTATCAGGCTGTCAGTGCTCAAGCGGATATCCATGGCATCGCCTTGTCCGTGCATACCTTTTATCAACAAGACACCAAAGATCTGTTGCGCGCCGGTGCGGATCATATTGCTCACAGCATCAGAGACTCGCATGTTGATGAAGAATTCATCCAGCTGATGATGGCGCGCAACATCTGTTACACACCCACGCTGACGCGTGAAGTATCAACCTACGTTTATGAAAGTGAGCCGGAATTTTTCTCTGACGCATTTTTTCTGGCCGGTGTTGATGCTGAGGTGCTGACCACACTCAGAGAACCCGAGCGCCAGCAGCGCATGGCGCAAAATGAGGCGGCGCAGCAATACAAGGCAGCGCTGCCAATTGCGATGACCAATCTTAAACTGTTGTCCGATGCCGGCGTGCGTATCGCCATGGGTACGGACAGCGGTCCACCCGCACGTTTTCAGGGCTATTTTGAGCATCTGGAAATGTGGATGATGCAAGACGCCGGGATGACACCGATGCAGATCATCAAGTCGGCCACTGCCGATGCTGCGGCCTGCATGAACCTCAGTGATACAGGTTCATTGCAGCCCGGCAAGTGGGCAGATCTTCTGGTACTTAGCGAGGATCCGCTGGAAAACATCCGCAACACCCGCTCCATTGAGCAGGTTTGGATAGCGGGTAATCAATTACGTCGCCCGCGGTTCTGAAACAGCAACAAGGCGCCGGGCTCTGCGGGTGCCGACACGATGTCCGGATAACCATCGGCATTAATATCCGCTATCTGTACATCCGACATCGCACTGGCAGCCAGCACATAACGCTGCCAACGCGGTGCTTCTGACTGATAGTAGAAAACCTGCAGACCGCTTTGACCCCCGACAATGATTTCATCAATACCATCCTGATTGAGATCCGCAATCTGCAGCACGTGCGCACCAGAACCCGGAACAGGCACAATTTCCATACGCCAACCGCTGACGACCTCAGGCGCTGGCCGGAAAACGTACAGTTGCAGAGCATCCGCGCCCAGTGCGGCGACAAAGTCTGCCTCCCCCCCTTGAGGTGATGGCCCTGACTGTCCAGCAGCCACATCCACAAAACCGCCCGAGCCGGATGCCTGCAGGAGCAAAAACTCATCAACAAACTGCCCGCGTGATGCCAGCTCCGTGACATCAACACCCGACGGCCCTGCGGCAAGCAGCTCCTCGCGGCCATCGTGATCCCAATCATAGGCGCGCAGACGGGTAATGGGTGGCGTGGATTCGAGCAGCAAAGACATCGTACTCCAGCCTCGCGTACGTGTTGGCGTATAAACTTCAAGTTCTGGAGAAGCAACCAGCACCCGCGTCCCGGTACCCGACAAATCCGCCCACAATAACGCGTCAGGTGTAACATCCGTGCGGATGTCTGTTACAGTCCAGGCGTCATGAGTATGCTCTCGTCCGGGATTCTGCAACCAGATAAGCTGATCACGTGTGCCCGAGCCAGGTACAGAAAAGCGACCTGCCAGCGTCAGACTGGCCGGCGATCCAGCAGGCAGACTGTGCGTGGCGATTGCAGTTAGCTCATCGGCCATCAAAGGAATCTGGTACAGCTGCCAGGATGGATTTTCAAACCAGTAGACCCGACCCGGGCGCCGACTCATCAGCACTACATCGGCGCGCAGATCACCGCCAATGTCTGCCAGCAGAAGTTGGCCGTCACCCGGCACTCTAGCTGCCAGTTCGATCGCCTGAAAACTTGCGCGGGTCACACCTGTTGACTGGCAGGCCGACAGCAACAGTAAAGCCATAACAAACAACGCTCGCTTTTTACACATCGAACGGGGTTTGGACAGCTTGTCGGGACAGGGTTTGCTCATAAAGTGCCGCGCAGCATAAAGCACTGCCATGAACGGTTCAACAGGCTGTTTCTTTCTTGAAATCGACAGTGGTAAGCTGAACCGTCATAACACATCGCCAACCTTGACTGACAGCGCAGAAGGCTCCCCGGAGACAACAATATGGACGATTTCTGGAGCAGTAACAAAACCCAGAATTTTACCGGCGCGGTGGTGCTGGTGATCGTGAGTTCTTTGTCGGTCTACCTGTTGGCGCAGAACGCTCAGCAATGGACTCCACAACTCACGCTGATCAGTGCCCTGTTCCTGCTGCACATTACCTGTTATTTCATCTTTACATCAGAATGGGCGCTTAACTCACGCAAACGATTGTTTGTTCTGCTTTGTATAGAAATTGCGGCAATTGCCTCGCTGTATTTTCTGGTCAGTATCAGTTTTGTCGCCATCCTCGGCATCGTCTGGATTGTGCAGATCACCGAGACCTACCCGATACGCACAACCGGCTGGTTACTGCTAGGTGTGGTAAGTCTGTACACCATCAGTCAATTGATTCATTGGGGCGATTCGAGCCTGATGCTGACCATCACCGGCTCCATCACGCTGGGGCTTTTTCACCTCTTTGCGGTGATTGCAACACACAGGGCTAAACGCGAACAGGAATTGCGGCAAGAAACAGCCGCGCTGAACCGGGAGCTGCTGGCCACCCGGGAACTGCTTACCGAACACTCGCGCCAGGCCGAAAGACTGCGTATTGCGCGCGACCTGCATGATCTGCTCGGGCACCATCTGACCGCGCAAATTCTTCAACTGGAAGTCGCAACACATCTGACTGACGGGCAGGGCAGGCAGAAAGTTGAACAGGCCTTGGCACTGGGCAAGTTGTTATTAAGCGATCTGCGCACGGCTGTCAGCGAATTGAGAGAAGACGAACCGGTCAACTTCATCGATGCCATGCACAAGCTGATCAATGG
>JBFZEG010000198.1:0-20403 GCA_041306975.1 Gammaproteobacteria bacterium
GCAACCTCCGGAGGCAGAACGAGACTCTTTACCCGCAGCGACCTCCGGTCGCAGATAAGCACAAGCCAGAAACTACCAAAGCACCCGACACCTGATCGTGCCAGTGACTTCATAAAGTTTGTCCAGCGCAATGTTGCTGTCCTTCTCGGCAATATCCATCACCACGTAACCAATCTTGTCGTTGGTTTGCAAATACTGCGATCGGATATTAATGCCACTGGCAGAAAATATCTGATTGATCTGAGACATGACACCTGGCACGTTTTCGTGCACGTGCAGCAGCCGGTGCATGCCCGGATGTGATGGCAGAGCCACTTCAGGAAAGTTGACAGAAGTTTGTGTAGATCCGTTGTCGCTGTAACGAATCAACTTTTCTGCTACTTCGAAACCAATATTCTCCTGCGCTTCCATGGTGCTGCCACCAATGTGTGGTGTCAGAATACAGTTTTCAAATTTTCGCAGAGGCGATACAAACTCTTCATCATTGGCATGTGGCTCAACCGGAAAAACATCCACCGCAGCGCCGGACAGATGTTTGGACTCTAACGCAGCAGCAAGCGCATCGATATCAACAACCGTGCCGCGTGATGCATTGATAAGAATGCTGCCCTTTTTCATCCAGCTGATCTGTTCAGCACCAATCATATTTTCTGTCTGCGCTGTTTCAGGGACGTGCAGACTGATCACATCACAGATCTCCATCAACTCTTTAAGGCTGCTGACCTGAGTGGCGTTGCCAAGAGGCAGTTTAGTGACTATGTCGTACAGATAAACTTTCATACCCATGGATTCAGCCAGCACGCTGAGCTGTGATCCAATATTGCCGTAACCGATGAGGCCGAGTTTTTTCCCACGGGTTTCAAAAGAGCCAGTTGCAACTTTTTGCCATATACCGCGATGAGTCAGTGCATTTTTTTCGGGGATTCCGCGCAATAACAAAATAGTCTGACCAATGACCAGTTCAGCAACACTGCGTGTATTGGAATAAGGTGCATTAAAGACAGGCACCGCTTTAGCAAGCGCGGCTGAAAGATCAACCTGATTGGTGCCGATACAAAAGCAACCGACAGCCTGCAGGCGAGTTGCGGCTTCAAAAACTCTGGCGGTCAGTTGTGTGCGGGAGCGGATGCCAATGAAATGGACATCTTTAATTTTATCAACCAGTTCGTCCTCGGAGAGCGAGGTTTTTAAGTACTCGATATTGGTATAGCCGGCATCATTCAGCGTTTTGACAGCGCTTTGGTGTACGCCTTCAAGCAACAGGAAGCGGATTTTACTTTTATCCAGGGATGTAGGTTTCATAAGCTCTTTGGCACTCGTTACAGGTTTTTACGGGATCTCTCCCGTTCAAGGCGGGCTATGTTACCATAAGCCCGATCTTTAACATCAAAGGTAATCGACCGAATGAAGTTAACGCAGCAGGCTTTGGAAGCCGCCCTTGCCGGGGTGGTTGGTGCAGAACGGGTTAAAACAGATGCCGATTCTCTGCAGAATTTTGGTAAAGATTGGACCAAAGTATATGAGCCAAAACCATCGGCTATTGTGTTTCCGGGCAATGCGGCGGAGGTGCAGGCGATTGTAAGGCTTGCGAACGAGCATGGGCTTGCGTTAGTGCCGTCTGGAGGACGCACGGGTTTGAGCGGTGGTGCGGTGGCAAGTAACGGAGAGGTCGTTGTGGCCTTTGACCGTATGAATCGTATCCTCAACTTTAATCCGATAGATCGTCAGGTTGTTTGTGAGCCCGGGGTGGTGACTGAGCAGTTGCAGTTGTTTGCAGAAGACAAGGGTCTGTTTTACCCGGTTGACTTTGCATCGTCAGGATCCAGTCAGATTGGTGGGAATGTGGCAACCAATGCCGGCGGGATCAAGGTGATCCGCTATGGGCTGACGCGTGACTGGGTAATGGGCATGAAGGTGGTTACGGGGTCAGGTGAACTGTTAGAGCTTAATCATGGCCTGATTAAGAATGCTACCGGCTACGATCTGCGCCACCTGTTTGTGGGCTCAGAGGGAACGCTCGGGTTTATTGTTGAGCTCACCATGGGCCTGGCAACAGCGCCAGTGGATCCGACTGTATTGGTGCTGGCGGTGGATGATATGGACTCTGCCATGCAGGTGCTCCAGTGTTTTCAGTCTGCATTGAGTATCTGTGCGTTTGAGTTTTTCTCGGAGAAAGCGCTTGTCCATGTGATGGCTGAAAAAGGTCTGCAACGACCATTCCAGACTATTGGCAATTTTTACGCATTGATTGAATTTGAGAACACCAGCGAATCTGTAATGGATGCTGCCATGACCGCGTTTGAGACCTGTGTAGAGCGAGGGTGGGCTCTGGACGGTACCATGAGCCAGAACTCGACCCAGGCTAAAACCTTGTGGCGCCTGCGCGAGGATATTTCCGAAACAATCTCCAGGTTTACGCCATACAAGAACGATATATCCGTTAAGGTTTCCAAAGTGCCGGCATTCCTTAAAGAAGTTGATGCCATTGTGAATGAAAGATACCCGGATTTTGAAATAATCTGGTTCGGCCATATTGGCGATGGCAATCTGCATCTGAATATTCTCAAGCCCGATGACCTTCCCAAAGAAGTTTTTTTCCGCCAGTGTGGAGAAGTCAGTTATGGCATTTTCGATGCGGTCAGGCGCTATCACGGCAGCGTCTCTGCCGAGCATGGTGTCGGGCTGCTGAAAAAGCCCTACCTGCAGTACAGTCGCACTGACGTTGAAATCGGTTTTATGAGATCAATCAAAAAGGTATTTGACCCAAATAACATTATGAATCCCGGAAAGATTTTTGATTAATTTCAAAAATCGCCGCTTGAGTTATGGTGCGCTTCACAAAAATTTACTTTCGATTTGGTTAAAAACCGGAAATTTCCCGATTTTTAGGCAAAAACTGTATTCCCACCAACAAAATATAGCGGTACACTCGTGAAAGGAGTCGGTGTTGATTCCGGCAGTTGGCGCATTTGTCAACTGAGAAAATAAATATTGGGAGCAGCCGAACATTGTTTTGGTTTGTCCCTTGGAAATTAGCAAGAGAGCAATATGGCACAGCATGTAGAAGGTACCGTTAAGTGGTTCAATGACGAGAAAGGTTTTGGTTTCATTGAACAGGAAGGTGGAAAGGACGTATTCGTCCATTTTAGTGCCATTAACGGTACTGGAAGAAAGACGCTGCACGAAGGTCAGAAAGTCACGATGGAAGTGACTCAAGGCCAGAAAGGCCCTCAGGCGGAGAACGTCACTCCTCTGTAATACAAAAACGCAGGGCTTAAACACCCTGCGTTTTTTTATTCGGGCTGTGTGTGGGTGAGCCTTACTCTGTGAAAGCTCTGACTTAACGTGTCAGGGTTCTAATGCCGTCTTTTGTCCCGAGTATCAGCTTGTCTGCAGGTCTCAGGGCAAAGAGTCCATTAGTGACGACACCCGTAATCTGGTTGAGTTGCGTCTCCAGTTCTCGCGGATCCACGATACTCATATTGTGGACGTCCAAAATTATGTTTCCGTTATCGGTGATAAACCGTTCGCGGTAAACCGGGTCACCCCCCAGTTTTACTATCTGTCGTGCCACATGACTGCGTGCCATTGGCACCACTTCTACCGGCAAGGGAAATCTCCCCAGCACATCTACCAGTTTGCTGCCATCGGCGATGCACACGAACTCTTTTGCAACGGCGGCAATGATTTTTTCGCGGGTCAGTGCTCCACCGCCACCTTTTATCAGATGTAGGAAGGAATTAGCCTCGTCAGCGCCATCGACATAAATGCTGACCTCAGGTGCAGAGTTCAGATCAATCACTGTAATTTGTAATGCTTTCAGGCGACGAGCAGTTTCTTCGGAACTGGCAACAGTGGCACTGATGTCATGTTTAAACGCAGCAAGGCACTCAATAAAGTAGTTGGCAGTTGAGCCCGTGCCAACGCCAATAACCGAGCGGTCATCAAGGCGATCGCGGACATAATTCGCAGCGGCTTGAGCCACGGCTTTTTTAAGTTCATTCTGATCCATGCTGCTATCCTGTTGAGTGCTGCGTTAAACTGCTGATCTAAAACCTGAAGCCGGCAAAGTATACCCGACCATGACGCCTGCCGGACAAAACACCAACTGTTTTTGGACACTGGTACGAACGCAGTTATGGAAGAGTACATCAAGGAGATCCTCTCTGCGCGGGTCTATGATGTTGCGATCAAGATCGACGGTGTTCGGGCCCGAGGTGGCTGCAGCATATCTCCGAGCGAGCCGAATTGGGCGAGAGTCGTGAGGCTGTGCTGGCGGTTACGCTGGATGAAAAGCCGGGTAGTTTCAGACGGTTTTCCAAAATCCTCGGGCGCCGCAGTGTCACTGAGTTCAATTACCGATTTGGCGATACCGCATCCGCCAAGATCTTGGTCGGTGTGGAAATAGCCAATGAGCGCGTCTTTCGCTTTGAGTTTCCTGAGAGACCCAGCGCAGGACAGCCCACAAGTTGGTGAGTTCCTGCGCCTGACAACGTACCCGTTTCAGGAAGAAACCGGCAATATTGCCTACCAGACTTTTCTCGCGCCCTGACCCGATCGTGCCGTCTAACCAATGTACGAACAACAGTAGTCGGTCACACTCAGTACTTTGATATCAAATGCTGAGTTGGCCACAACGTCAAAGCTGTCACCGCCAACCACTTTCCGCCACAGGTCTTCGCCGGGCAGCAGGATCTCAACGTGGCCAGATATTATCTCCATGATTTCTTTTTTGGCCGTTCCGAACCGGTATTCACCTGGCATCATGATTCCCAGGGTTTTTACATCGCCATTGGCAAACTCAACGGTGCGACTGGTGACTTTGCCATCAAAATAAATATTGGCTGCTTTTATCACGGATACATTTTCAAACTTACTCATTGTCTTGCCTCTTCTTTTGCCGCCTGATCATGACTTGTAGGGAAACACATGCGGGGCGGATTCTAGCGATTTAGCTTGTTATCTGCCAGCGCCCAGTTTCTGTCCCATATTAACGGCAGAGCCCGCGGCAAGATCCGGGTTTAAATCCAGTATGCCTGCTCCAAACACGGCGACCACCGTTGAGCCAAGTTTAAAACGTCCCATTTCGTCGCCCTTTTTCAGCACAACCGGGCTTGTATTGTCGGAGTAATCAACTTCAAACAATAAGTCATTGTTCGGGCACACATGTCCACTCCAGATAGTTTCTATTCCGGCAACAATCATCGCGCCGACCAGAACCAGCGCCATCGGCCCGTTCTCGGTATCAAATACACAGACCAGTCTTTCGTTGCGGGCAAACAAACTATCCACACGTTCGCTGGTGATTTTATTGACTGAAAACAGCTTGCCGGGCACATAAATCATTTTGCGCAGCCGGCCACTGACAGGCATGTGAACGCGGTGATAATCACGGGGAGATAGATAAACAGTCGCAAAACAGCCTCCTGTAAATGCCTGTGCCAGCGCCAGGTCTGCGCCCAGCAGAGCTTCAACAGAATAGTCTTTACCTTTGGCCTGGAAGATTTTTCCATGCTCGATATGCCCCAGCTGGCTGATGACACCATCCGCCGGACAGATCACATCATTTTCTCCTGCGGATAACGGTCGGGCATCCGCTTTGAGCGAACGGGTAAAAAACTCGTTAAACGATATATAAGCAGAAAGATCAGATTTCTCAGCTTCTGCCATGTTTACGCTAAAGCGTTTGGCAAACCAGCCGATAAAAAGCGTCCTGACAAATGGCTGCTGACTGCTCGCGAGTCTGCCGACCAGTCGCGATAGCAAATCTTGTGGTATCAGATATTGCATTAGAACAAACAAGCTTTCTCTCATTCAGTGATCCAGTGTGGGTCGTATTGATAAAAATGCAAGCCGCAGCTTAATCAAGGGTGAGCGGGCAAACAAGTTTTGCCGAAAAAAACGCAAATTTATTCATGATTTTCGGTTATCGACCGATGTATCTAAAACGCAGCAAAAGTTCTTACACCGATAGGGGGCTCTCAGGTCATGTTGTTTGCAGTGGGTGTTTTGGTGGTGTTAGGGAGTGTCGCGGGCGGGTACATCTGGCACGGCGGTATTCTCGGGGTTTTGTGGCAACCTGCAGAATTACTCATCATTCTGGGTGCGGCATTTGGCGCATTCCTGATCTCCAACAGCTTGCACACGGTGATAGCAACCGCAAAGAATCTGCCCGCAGCCATTATTGGGCAATCCACCAGCCAGAAACTCTATCTGGATTTACTCGGGCTGTTGTTTGATATCTTTAACAAGGCGCGCAGGGAAGGAATGATGTCAATCGAAGACGATATTGAGTCTCCGGCTGAAAGCAGTGTGTTTACCCGTTACCCTTCCCTGCTTAAAAACGCACGAATTGTCGAATTTCTGACAGACAATCTGAGGATTATGACTACCAGCAATCTTGCGCCGCACGAAATTGAAGCCATGATTGATACAGAGATAGAAACACAGATGCACGAACTGAGCGAGCCCTCCCATGCCATGACCCGCATTGCTGATGGTTTGCCGGCATTTGGAATTGTGGCTGCGGTACTTGGTATCGTAATCACCATGCAAAAGCTGGGTGGGCCACCCGACGCACTGGGTAGAAGTGTCGCAGCAGCCTTGGTTGGAACGTTTGTGGGTATTTTTGTCGCCTATAGTTTTGTTGGCCCGATAGCGTCGCGTCTTGCAGAAGTGGCGCACTCAGAGATCAAGATGTTCGAATGCATTAAGGCTGCCATTGTCGCGACTTCCAACGGGTTGCCACCGCAACTGGCTGTGGAGTTTGCCCGCAAGACGCTGTATTCAGGCGAGCGCCCAAGTTTTGCCCAGTTGGACGAGCATATCCGTTCGCGTTAATCCTCAGCTTCGCCAATTCAGTTAAGAGATTATCTTGGAAAAGAAAGAACAAACCATCGTCATAAAACGCGTCAAAAAGTACGCTGCGGGTCACCATGGTGGCGCGTGGAAGATTGCGTTTGCTGATTTCGCGTTGGCATTGATGGCATTTTTTCTGGTGATGTGGCTGATGGAGAGCACAACTGAAATTGAAAAGTTGGTGATTGCCGGATACTTTTCTGATCCGCGCAGTCTTGCTGACGCTGGTGACGGGGGTACCCCGTACGTTCTTGATTTGGGCGGACGTCCCTTGTCACTCGCAAATCAGGGCCTGAATCTGACGCTGGTGCAGGATGATCTGGAGCAGAGGGTTGAGGAAACCGAAGAGTTGGATAATCCGGAAATTGCCGAACTTGCGCGTCTTCGCAACATCGAAAACCTGGAGAGTATGCGAGGCGAGATAGAAGAATTGGTGTCCGGAAACCAGACGTTTGAATGGTTCAGTGAAAGTGCAAGCATGGAAATTACTGACGAAGGTCTGGCCATTCAGATTGTAGATCGCGAGAACCGGCCCATTTTTGATTCCGGTTCTGCCCGGATGCGTTCTTATGTTCTTGAAATCATGTGGGCGATGGCGCGGATTTTGGCGGAAGTGCCTAACAAGGTGAGCATTTACGGGCACACCGACAGCGTGCCATTAGGTGCAAATGGCGGCATCTATTCCAATTGGGAGCTGTCGTCTGATCGCGCCCACTCTGCGCGTCGGGCGCTGGCAGAAGGCAGCTTGCCAGAAAATCGATTTGCTCAGATTATTGGAATGGGAGCTTCCATGCCATTTGATGAAATTGATACCACCAACCAGGCCAATCGACGTATTGTGATCATGGTGCTCAACGAGATTGCTGAGCAAAATCTGCGAGAGGGCACGCTTGAGAGTGAGCGTGATGGCATCACGCCGCCAGATGAGGCTCAGCCAATCGGGCCGATTCCTGAAATATTCTGACACGTGGGACGGACGCGGGCGCAGTCAGGCGCGCTCATTCAGACTGATCAGAATATGGTGGTAACTCTCCAGCCTCGCAGGATCAATTTCTCCGCGTTTTACCGCTTCCAGTAACGCGCAGTCCGGCTCATGCTGGTGGTGACAATCGCGAAATCGGCATCTGCCTGCCCAAGGTCTGAATTCGATAAAACCATTCATCAATGCATCGGGCTCAATGTGCCAGAGACCAAACTCGCGGATGCCCGGAGAGTCAATAAGATCGCCACTGCCGGGCAAGTGGTAAAGTTTTGTCGCAGTCGTGGTATGAGTACCCTTTTGCCGGCCTGCCGATAAGTCACCAACATCGGCTGCGTGCTCGTCATCATCGTCGCTCACGCCTCGCAGGGTATTAATCAATGAGGATTTTCCAACCCCGGATTGGCCAACAAAAACTGCGGTCTGTTCCGCCAGTGCGGCCTTCAGCGCATCCATGCCATCTCCATTATGACTGGAGACTCGCAGTGTTTCGTATCCGATGCGGGCATAACGTTGTAACAACGCGTCAACATTGATGCTGCTTTTTGTGCTCAGGTCAGATTTGTTTAACAGCAGCAGGGGGCGCAGACCAAGGTGCTCAATGGCGACCATGTATCGATCAATCAAATTGCCGAATGGCTCTGGTCTGGGAGCAATAACCACCACTACGCAGTCAACATTGGCTGCAATAGCGCGCAGTTCGCCGCGGTGATTGGGTCTGCTCATGGCTGAGTGGCGTGGCTGCTGGGCAACAATGACTCCGCTGAGGCCCGATTCAATCTGCCACAACACGGTGTCTCCGGTTACCATGGCTGGCAAATTGCTGCGCTGAAAGCAGCGGAATATCTCTCCGTAATGATCCGGATCGCGGGACTCAACATCGATCTGTTGGCCATAGTGGCAGACAATCAAGCCCTCCAGGCTATTTGCGGTTTCCGCTTCGTTTGTCGGCTCTGAGATATCAGAAGTTCTGGCGACCACATCCCGCGCATTACGCTCTTGCCGTGCCTGTTGATTTCCGGAGATGCGTCGTTGTTGCTGTTGGTTAAGTCGTCGTTTGGTCATGGGTCAGCATTCTATTACAATGTCGCCCCAAAAGGCGCTAACGCCTCCCCAAGCCCCACAATTGATATTGGAAACTGATTATGGCCAGTGCCGAGATAGACAGAGGCAAAACGCTGATCTGGTTAGATATGGAAATGACCGGACTCGAGCCGGATTCTGATCGCATCATCGAAATTGCAACGCTGGTGACAGACGCCGATCTGAATATCATCGCAGAGGGGCCAGTATTGGCGGTGTATCAAAGTGATGAAGCACTAGCTGCCATGGATGAGTGGAATCAGCGAACGCATGGCGGATCGGGTCTGGTCGCACGTGTGCGTGCCAGCACAACAGACGATGCTGCGGCAGAGCAAATGACACTTCAATTCCTGCGACAATACGCTGATCCGCGCAGTTCTCCTTTATGCGGCAATAGCATCCATCAGGACCGCCGCTTTATGGTGCGTTACATGCCGCAACTGGAGGCGTTTTTTCACTACCGAAATCTGGATGTCAGCACCGTCAAAGAGCTCGCCCGGCGATGGCGCCCGGAATTGCCGGCTGGTTTTGTTAAAACCGGAACCCATCAGGCGCTGGATGATATCCATGAATCCATCAATGAGTTGAAGTACTACCGCGAGCACTTTTTCAGGATGTCGTAACACCGTGTTGTCGCAATGCCCATTGCACATGTTCACGAACCAGCGCGGATTCATGATGTTCGCGCTGGCGCAAGGCTTCCAGCACCGGGATGGTTGAAGGTGCATTGCCAAGACCCACGGCGAGATTTCTTAACCAGGCCTCATAACCAATACGCCGAATTGCTGAACCCTCGGTGCGTTGTTCAAACATTTCCGCCGTCCACAGGAACAGGACACTTAATTCGCTGCTGTCCAGCCCGTGTCGCGGCGAAAAATCCGCTTCCCCGCTTAGTTGTGTGAATTTGTTCCAGGGGCAAATCAATTGGCAGTCATCACAGCCAAACACACGGTTGCCCATAGGCGCACGCAGCTCTTCAGGAATAGTGCCTTTTAGCTCAATGGTGAGATACGAGATGCAGCGCCGGGCGTCCAGTTGGTTGGGGCCAACAAACGCTTGTGTCGGGCAAATATCAAGACATGCGCTGCAGGTGCCGCAGTGTGCGCTGGCAGGCTTATCAACAGGAAGAGGCAAATCGGTAAATAACTCACCCAGGAAAAACCATGAACCTGCTTGTTTATTAATCAGCATGGTGTTTTTTCCGATCCAGCCAAGACCTGCCTTCTCCGCAAGTGCCCGCTCGAGCACCGGTGCGCTATCAACAAAGGCGCGATAACCAAAATCCCCCACCTCTGCGGATATGCGTTCGGCCAGTCGTTGTAATCGCCTGCGGATCAGTTTGTGATAATCACGGCCTCGTGCATAACGAGACACATAGGCCTTGTGTTTTTGCTGCAGCGGCGCAAGTGACTGTTCAAGGCTGAGACTGTAATCCATGCGTACACTGAGTACGCGCAGAGTTCCGGGGTGCAACTGTGCCGGGTTCAATCGTAGGTCACGATGGCGTTGCATGTAGTGCATGTCGCCATGGAAATGGTTAGCCAGCCATTCATCCAGGTGTGGCTGGTGAGCGCTCAGGTCAATATCAGCAACACCCAGCTGCTGGAAACCCAATTCTTGCGCCCATTGCCGGATCAGCACCAGCAGTTGATCAGGGTTTATGGCGGCCTTGTCAGTAAAGCTGGATTGCGGGTTCATGGTCACAGCCGCCGCAAAATCTCTGCAGCCTGTTCCAGCGTGTTGTTGTCTTTGCAGAAACAAAACCGGATCACTCTGGATTCTGGCGGACTTTCATAAAAGGCCGATAACGGGATGGCCGCCACACCTTTTTCCTGAGTCATCCAGTTAACAAAGGCAACATCATCAAGATCGCTGATCTGACTGTAATCAACACATTGGAAATAGGTGCCGGCCGAGGGCGTAAACTCAAATCGGGAGTCACGGATAAGCTCACAAAAATAATCGCGCTTTTGCTGATAAAAAGCGGGCAGCTGCTGATGATGTTGCGGGCAATCACGCATGAAGTCAGCGATGGCATATTGCAGGAAGCTGGTGGATGTAAACGTCACAAACTGATGAACCTTGCGAAACTCCGCAGTCATGACTGCTGGCGCCGCGCAGAACGCCATCTTCCAGCCGGTGGCATGGTAGGTTTTTCCAAAAGAAAATACTGCAAAACTTTTTTCACGCAACTCCGCATGCCGGAGCACACTTTCATGCTGCCCGCCGTCAAAGACCATGTGCTCGTAAACTTCGTCTGATAACACATAAATGTCACGATTGCGGATCAGACTGGCCAAAACATCAAGATCAGCAGCACTCAGAACTGATCCGCTGGGATTATGCGGCGAGTTGATGATGATCATGCGGGTGCGATCGTTGATATGCTCGGCAACCTGCTGCCAGTCAATCTGATAAGCGGGGTGTTGTAGCCGCAGATGGATGGGTTTCCCGCCGGCAAGGCGAACCGCCGGGTCATAACTGTCATAGGCCGGGTCAAACATGATGACTTCGTCATCACGGCTCACCGTTGCCTGAATGGCATCAAACAGTGCCTCAGTTGCGCCGGAGGTCACTGTGATTTCATGATCTGCATCCAGACGGCAACCGTATTGATCAATCAGTTTGAGGGCTATTTGTTGCCGCAGCTCAGCAACGCCTGTCATTGGTGCATACTGATTGCGGCGATTATTCAAATAAAAAGAAACACGTTCTTGCAAATCTGCCGGACAATCAAAGTCCGGAAATCCCTGTGACAGGTTGATGGCATTATACTGCTGTGCCATCCTCGACATGACCGTAAAAATGGTGGTGCCAACATGGGGAAGTTTGCTGCGCAAAAAAATATCCTCTTTATATACTCTATCGAAAGCCAGGGCTGAAACCCCAGGGCAGGGATCCGACAACATGATCCCGGATTTTACACGACTGCTCAGGAATTACGCATGAATCAAAATACCCGTGCGCAGCTGTCTTCCGCTGCCAAAGACGACTCGAACACGGTCATTGACCAATACCCTATGCCGGGCAATCCACAACAGGAGCCCCATTGGCCAGACAGGCGGATGGCCAGCATGCCATTGCTGGATATTCGTGCGGGTCGCGCAGCGCTGCTGGCCTATTTTGAGAACACCTGGCGCTTGACGGAAACACTGTTTTCAGCCCTTGTCAGCGAAGAGGCTTATTATGTGCGTCCGTATCATAAGACCCGTCATCCTTTTATTTTCTATTACGCACATCCAGTCACTTTTTATGTCAACAAGCTGTTGATAGCCGGATTAATCAAGCAGCCACTGAATCCTCATTTCGAAAACCTCTTTGAGACAGGCGTGGATGAGATGAGCTGGGATGACCTGCACGAGGGTGAGCAGGATATTTGGCCAGCGGTAGCACAGGTCAAAGCGTATCGGGACCAGGTTTATGCCTTGGTGCGGGAGGTGATCCTCTCGCATCCGGAATTCGACAAGCCCGTTACCATGGATTCTCCTGGTTGGGCGTTAGTCATGTGTTTTGAGCATGAACGTATCCACCTTGAAACCTCCAGTGTTTTGATGCGCGAATTGCCAGTTAAGTATGTGCAACAGCCGCAGCAGTGGCCAGCGTTACCACTGACACCATCGCAGTCGTCTGACAGATTTGCACGACCGCGGGCAGGCATCGATTTTCCGGCAGAGAACCCGATGATTGAGGTGCAGGGCACGACAGTCACCGCTGGCAAACCTGCCAGCTGGCCGACCTTTGGCTGGGATAATGAATACGGACGTGACCGCCGCCAGGTCGCCGCATTTAAAGCCTCCAGACAATTGATCAGCAATGGTGAATTTTATGAATTTGTAAGCTCTGGCGCGTATCTCGAGGAGAAGTACTGGTCTGTTCAAGGTTGGCAATGGCGGCGTTTCCGCAATACCCGCTGGCCGACTTTCTGGGTGCAGGATGGTCCGGTGGGTTTACATCAGTACAAATTGCGCACGACCTTCAGCGTACAGCCCATGCAATGGGATTGGCCGGTTGTTGCCAATTTTTATGAAGCCAAAGCCTACTGTGCCTGGAGATCGGCGCGTGAAGGCGTAAAAACACCGTATCGCTTGCTGCAGGAAAAGGAGCATCTGGCGATGCGTGACCCGTCACAGCAGTCATTGATTGACTGGCGTGCAGGTGACGATTCTGCGCTGACCGTAGATCCGGTAATGACCCGCATGGATCAGCACGGTATTCGCATTAATCACAACTTACAGTTGGGCAGCGAGGGTCCGGTAACCCGGTTTGCACTGAGCTCACAAGGTTTCAGTGACGTGTTTGGAAACGTGTGGCAGTGGTGTGAAGATGCCTTCCATCCGCTCCCGGGGTTTGCGATTCACCCCTATTATGTTGATTTCAGTACGCCTTGTTATGACGGACAACACCAGATGATACTGGGAGGCTCGTTTATCAGCACCGGCGATGAAGCCAGTGTGTTTGCGCGCTTTCACTTCCGCCCACATTTTTTCCAGAACGCCGGTTTCCGCCTGGTTCAGGGCGACGAAAACAGTGTTTCAGAGGGCAAAAGACGTTACGAATCCGATGCCCTGCTGAATCAGTACATGCTGTTTCACTTCGGATCAGCCAATGAGCAGCGCGATGACAGTATCACCGGGCATGTTGGTCACCCGCAGACGCTGCCATTTATGGATACCATGGCAGCGCTGGTAAAGCAGTTTGCATCGTCCTTTGACAAGGTACTTGACCTTGGCTGTGCCACGGGCCGGGCGAGCTTTGAGCTGGCGCGTCATTTCAATAAAGTGACCGGTGTGGATTACAGCGAAGCGTTTATCCGTGCGGCAGCGTTAATGCAGAGCCAGGGGAGTATGGCTTATGAGCGCCTGGAAACCGGGCGTCATAACACTGCGCTCATTGCCAGAGTGGCGCCTGATATCGACCGCAGCCGGGTGGCGTTTATGGTAGGTGATGCAGCAGATCTGGATGCGGCAGGGCTTGCAGCGCCAGCTCAGTTTGATGCGGTTTTGTTGAGCAATCTGATGTGCCGCTTGCCGGATCCGGCAGCATGTTTAAGACAATTCACCGGAACTGCGTCAGTGCTTAAATCCAACGGAGTGCTGGTGTTGGCGTCTCCGAACAGCTGGATGGAACAATACACACCACGCGACCATTTTCTGGATGGCGCTGACAGTGATGAGACACTGGCACAGTTGGCGGCATTGTTACCCGGATTCGAATTGGTTCACCAGCAGGATCTGCCGTTTATGATCCGCGAACACCGGCGCAAGTATGAATACGTTGTCAGTCAGGTGTCGGTCTGGCGGCGAGTAATCTAGCTGCTTATCTGCCATTGACTCTGCACAAGCGGCTGGTATTCAGGCCGCTTTGCTCAGATCACTACACGCCTGCGCTGCAATCTGAATACTGCGCAGTCGCTTCTGATGCTCGAATATATGCGAGCTGAACATGACTTCATTCACCCCTGTGCGTTGGATAAAGGCTCGAATACCTTCCTGAACCTGTTGCGGGTTGCCGATGACCGCTTCTCGCAAGGCATGCGCTGCACCCCCCAGTTCGCCAGCGGAGTAATGCTGTTGTATATCCGCCAAAGGTGGTTTCAGCGGGCCGGGCGTACCACGGCGCAGTGCAATAAACTGTTGCTGTACGGAGCTCATCAACAGTCGTGCTTCACTCTCGGTATCAGCGGCATACAAAGGGATGGCGGCCATGCAATAAGGTGCAGACAGTTGCTCAGACGGGCGGAAACGGCTGCGATACACGTCCAGTGCCTGTGCCAGATGGTCCGGCGCGAAGTGTGCAGCAAATGCAAAAGGCAGTCCCATCGCTGCCGCCAACTGTGCGCTGAACAGACTTGAGCCCAGCAACCATAATGGCACTTCCAAGCCTTCGCCGGGTACTGCGCGAACAGCTTGGCCGGGTTGTGCAGCACGGAAGTAGTATTGCAACTCCTGCACATCACGCGGGAACTGCTCGACGCTGTCCTGATAACGTCGAAGTGCTTGCATGGTCTGAGCGTCGGTTCCTGGCGCCCGGCCCAGGCCCAGATCAATACGCCCCGGGTACAACGATGCCAGCGTGCCAAACTGTTCGGCGACCATCAGCGGCGCATGATTTGGCAGCATGATACCGCCGGAGCCTACCCTGATTGTTTTTGTTCCTTCTGCCACATACCCGATTACTACCGCCGTGGCCGCGCTGGCGATACCAGTCATATTGTGATGCTCTGCCAGCCAGAAGCGTTGGTAGCCAAGGCGTTCTGCTTCCTGGGCCAGGCTTCTGGCATTCAGCAAGGCCTGCCGGGCACTGCTGCCCTGTACAATCGGGGCAAGATCCAACATTGAATAACGAATCATTCAGTCTCCGTGGCGAACTAACGCCCAAAACTCTCTTAATATCGGGATAACAGATGCACAGGCTTGAATAATAACAAACCCTGCTTTAACCTGCTAAGCCCGGATTTATGAGGGTGAGGAGGATTATTCCCGCCAGTGATAGTGTGACAAGCGCCTCAGGTAATACCGACATCCAGTGACTATTGAAGTTCTCCGAGGAGACTAAAGTGAAAAAACAGACCTATTTATCGGCAGCCATTGCTGCAGCCGTTGCGGGCTCATTTGCGCTCAGCGCGATGGACAGCACATTGGCTCAAACTGATCCCAACTACAAGGCACCCCGCACTGAATGGGGTACACCGGATCTGCGTGGTGTGTTCAATTTCAGTTCAAATACGCCGCTGGAGCGCCCGCGTGAGTACGGTGATCGTCAGTACTATACGCCGGAAGAAGTGGCTGCTCGCGATCTTCGTGCGGCTCAAGCTGCTGAAGCAAGTGATGGCAACTCTTCACAAGGCGGTGTTGGTGGTTACAACCAGTTCTGGGTTGAGGGCAACCCTGTTGACCTGAATCTTCGCACTTCCATGCTCATTTACCCGGAGAACGGGCGTATGCCAGGACGCGTCGAGGGTGCGCCGATTGCCTTTGGAGGTCTGGGTCCGGATTACAATGGTACACGTCCAGTGCGTGTCGCCGTGGGTGGTATTGCAAAAGATGGTCCGGAAGATCGTGGCATCTCCGAGCGTTGCCTGCTGGGTTTCAACTCAGTTCCCCCGTTTATGCCCAGCATGTACAACAACAACGTACAGCTGTTTCAGACCGAAGATCATTTTGTAATTTTTAACGAAATGGTGCACGAAGCGCGTATCGTGCGTTTGGATGCCGAAAGCCATATCCCGGAAAACATCACCCAGTGGACGGGTGATTCCATTGGCCGCTGGGAAGGGGACACGCTGGTTGTGGAGACCCGCAACTTTAACTCCAAGACACAGACTTTCCGTGGTGTGGGCGTTAGCTCGGACAAGACTCTGATTGAAAAATTCACCCGCCGTGCAGATAACGTTGTGGACTATGAGTTCACAGTCATTGATCCGAAGTCCTACACGGACAAGCTCACCGCTGTGGTGGCTATGTTCCAGACTGAAGACGAGATTTTTGAGTATGCCTGTCACGAAGGTAATTACGGCATGATCAATATTCTTCAGGGCCAGCGTGTAGAAGATGGCACCTGGGATTACGAAAACAGCCGCGCCATGTTGCCCCGGTAAGCGATTAATCTACTCTAGGACTTGTTAGTTTATGAAAACACAATTAAAGACATTTTTTGCAGTCGCAGTGACTGCGGCAGCAGTCAGCGCATTCTGGGTAGTTCAGGATGCGCCTGTTCAGGCACAGAATGCTTCATCCAGTGACATCCCGCGCACCCCGGATGGCAAACCCAATTTCAGTGGTATTTGGCAGACCATGAATACCGCCAACTGGGATCTGGAGCCGCATGAGGCGCGTTATGGCCCGATGTCGGCATTGCAATCTGGTGCTCATCTGGCTTTTCCGCCAGGCATGGGCATGGTGGAGGGCGGTATGCTGCCTTATAAAGATGGCATGCGCGCCAAGCAGGAAGAGAACAAGCGTGATTGGCTTAAGCTTGACCCGACCACCCAGTGCAAACTGCCAGGTGTTCCGCGTGCAACCTACATGCCCTACCCGTTCCAGATTTTCCAGGCTCCGGATGCCACGCTGATTTCTTATCAGTTTGCGGGCGCGGACCGTATCGTGCACATGGACTCCCCGGACATGGAGCCACAGGTTGATGCCTGGATGGGTACCAATGTGGGTTCATGGGATGGTGATACCCTCGTTATCGACGTGATGGGTCAGATGCCTGATACCTGGTTCGACCGTTCTGGCAACTATCATAGTGGTTGGGATATGCATGTGCAGGAGCGTTATACCATGCTGGATCGCAACACTATCCAGTACTCGGCCACCATCAATGACCCTAACGTGTATGAGCGTCCCTGGACAATCAACATGCACATTTACCGCAACCAGGACGAGACCAAGCTGCTGGAGTTCAAGTGTGTAGAGTTTGTGGAAGAGTTGATGTATGGGCACCTGCGCGCCCCTGGTAGCCCGATCGGTGATGGCATTACGCCAATCAATTGATCTGTTGTAGTCAAGGGCTCCGCAACAGCGTAAATCCAGCCCGGTGTTGAATCCGGGCTTTTAAAACACCAGCAGAATACTGTATAAATAAACAGTATTTTTCTGGTGTTTTTTTATGCCCGTGAGCCACCCTGTTTCCAGCCTTCTTGAAATGCCCGGCTATGCAGAGCTGCATTGCCTGAGTAATTTCAGCTTCCTGCGTGCGGCCTCATTTCCTGAAGAGATGGTTGAGCGCGCCATTGAATTGGGTTACCACGCCCTTGCCATTACCGACGAGTGCACTGTGGCAGGGGTTGTTCGTGCACATGTGGCAAAAAAGGCGGTCGGTGAGCGTGCGGGCAATTTCAGGCTGATCATTGGCAGTGAATTTACCTGTGTGCATCAGGAGCAGTTGGTGCTCCTGGCGTGTAATCGCCGTGGTTATGGGCAAATCTGTGCGTTAATTACCGCGAGCCGTCGTCAGTCTGATAAGGGTAAATACACAGTGGAACTTCGGCAGGTGCTTGACGCCCCGCTAAGTGACACCCTGATGCTGTGGATTCCTGCGCAGGATGTTCAAGATTCTTGCGCCTTTGAGCAAGCTTCAATCAAAACGCTGACGCAGTTATCAGGCGTGTTTGCAGGGCGCCTCTGGATAGCGGCTGAATTGTTTCTGCTGGCTGGTGATGATGCAAAAATGAACGCATTGCAGAGGTTGTCAGCGCAGACTGGCGTGCCGGTGTGTGCCGCCGGCGGTGCGCAAATGCATACCCCGCAGCGGCGTTTTCTGCGAGACACCATTACTGCAGTGCGCCTTGGTAAACCCATCACCGAGCTTGGTTTTGATCTGCCCGCCAACGGTCAGCAATATTTACGTAGCCGTCAGCTGCTGGCACGGATTTATCCTGCTGAGTGGTTGACTCACACCCTGCAGATTGCAGAACAGTGCCAGTTCTCGCTTGATGAGCTGCGTTATGAGTATCCGCGCGAGCTCGTGCCAGCTGCGTACACCTCTGCCAGCTGGCTGCAAAAGCTGACACTGGAGGGCATGCAGGAGCGATGGCCTGCGGGAGCGCCAGAGTCAGTCCGGCAGCTGGTCAGCAAGGAGTTAACGCTGATCAGTGAGTTGGCATATGAGCACTTTTTTCTGACCGTGCACGATATTGTGGTGTTTGCCCGCAGCCAGGGCATTTTGTGTCAGGGGCGCGGTTCTGCAGCCAACTCTGCTGTTTGTTACTGCCTGGGTATCACTGCCGTTGATCCCTCGCGTATGCAGTTATTGTTTGAACGCTTTTTATCAAAAGAACGCAATGAGCCTCCGGATATTGATGTTGATTTTGAGCATGAGCGCCGCGAGGAGGTTATTCAATATGTGTATAAAAAGTATGGCCGGCACCGGGCGGCACTGGCAGCCACTGTCATTTGTTACCGTCGCCGCAGTGCCATCCGTGATGTGGGCAAAGCGCTGGGTTTGAGTTCTGATCAGATAGAGCACTGCACAAGCTGCCTGCGCATGAACAGTGAGGGCCGGTTAGTACAGATAGAACAACCATTGCTTGAACCGCGTGTTCTGCAACACTTGATTGATCTGGTTGAGCAGTTGTGTGGATTTCCCAGGCATCTTTCTCAGCATGTGGGGGGATTTGTGATCAGCGAGGGGCCGTTGCATGAACTGGTCCCTGTTGAAAATGCCGCCATGGCGGACAGAACCATTATTCAATGGGAAAAGGACGATCTGGAGGCATTGGGTTTACTGAAGGTGGATATTCTTGCTCTGGGGATGTTGACCGCTGTGCGTAAGGCATTGGCTACATTGCCCTCAATCCATGGCAGGCCCTGGCAGTTGCACGATGTCCCCGCGGAAGATCCGCTGGTTTACCAGATGATCAGCCGGGCAGATACGGTAGGTGTCTTCCAGATCGAGTCACGAGCACAAATGAGCATGTTGCCCAGACTGCAGCCCCGTCATTACTACGACCTGGTGATTCAAATTGCGATTGTCAGGCCAGGCCCGATTCAGGGCGATATGGTTCACCCGTATCTGGCGCGGCGGCAGGGTAAAGAAGCGGTTGTGTATCCCAGTGAAGGTGTTCGCAGTGTGCTGGAGCGGACCTTGGGTGTACCCATTTTTCAGGAACAGGTCATGCAGATTGCGATGGTAGCCGCTGGTTTTTCAGGCGGAGAGTCGGATCAATTGCGCCGTGCGATGGCGGCCTGGAAGCGTAAAGGTGGTCTGGAGCCATTTGAAGAGAGGCTGATTCGCGGGATGCGGGAGCGCGGTTATACAGAAAGTTTCGCCCGGCAGATTTATCAGCAGATTCGGGGGTTTGGAGACTATGGTTTTCCAGAGTCACATTCGGCCAGTTTTGCACTGTTGGCCTATGTATCAGCGTGGTTAAAGTGTCACTACCCTGCCAGTTTTGTATGTGCTTTGATCAACAGCCAGCCCATGGGATTTTATGCGCCTGCGCAGCTGGTGCAGGATCTTCGCAGGCACGGCATCAGGGTTTTTCCCGTTGATGCAAGTATCAGCCAATGGGATTGCACGCTGGAAATTGATAACAGCATAGCTCACCCTGAAGGCAAAGCCTTGCGTCTTGGCCTGCGTCTGGTCAAAGGATTATCCATGGTGGCGGCGCAACAGTTATTGTCCGCTCGTGAGCAGGCAGCGTTTGGCAGTATTGCTGACTTGGTGCGTCGAGCCGGGCTGAATCAACGCGATCGTGATGCGCTGGCGGAAGCGGATGCACTCAGTGCGCTGGCAACAGATCGCCATCGGGCTTTTTGGGATGCCAGCGCGGTGACTGCCGTACCACCTTTATTTGCGAAGGCTGCAGATGATTTTGGACAGGCACACCCAGGCGCTTTATTGATGCTGCCAAGGCCCGACGAAGCTCAGAATGTTGTAGCAGACTACAATCACACGGGGCTTAGCCTGCGACGCCATCCCTTGGCGTTATGGCGAGAGCACTTGTCAGCTTACCGTGTATACAGTGCCGGGCAGTTGGA
>JBFZEG010000158.1:0-3427 GCA_041306975.1 Gammaproteobacteria bacterium
TTGAGTAAAAACATGCCGCCAAAAATCAGGGATTTGATTGATAGGCTTGAAAAATCCGGCTATGCGGATCGAGGAGGAAGAGGCAGTCACAGAAATTTTGTTCACCCGGATGTCTCAAAACCAATTACCATTTCTGGCAAACAAGGCGATGATGCTCGGATCTACCAGATCAAGGCAGTTAACAAAGCTATTGAGGAAACGCAAAAATGAAGGACAGTGCCCGGTATGTAAAAATAGTTGAGTGGTGCGAAGAGGACCAGTGCTATGTTGGTAGTGCGCCAGGGTTGATATATGGTGGCTGTCATGGCATGGATGAAGTGGAAGTTTTTACTGAGCTTTGCATGATCGTCGAAGAAGCCATACGCTTATACAAGGCAGACAACAAAGCTCTACCACCTGCAACAGCGGGTCTTGATTACGCGAATAAACTTCAGTCTGTGGCGTAATTGTCTTGTAGCGATCAGTGCCGCAAACGTCGCGCTGGAATTGCACTCAGCAACATCAGTAACGCGATATACACATAAAACGGAATATGAAGCTCATCGTCATGTGACGGCGCGGCGGAGCCCATGATGACCTCGGTTTGCGCTTGCCGACCTTCATTGTCTGTGGTGCTCAGCTGGTAATGAGCTGTGCTGTCGCCACTGAAAGCGAACCAACCCTGGCTGTCTGTGCGCAGGAACTCGGTGCGCTGGTTGTCAAGGTTGAAGACCTGAATTTCCAGATCCGCTACCGCGGCGTTGCCTGCTGATTCGTCAGCCGCAATCAGCCGTCCCATGACTTGATCGATGTCAGTGAAGACTTCAAACGACGGAGCAGAGCGCTGCCGCAGATCGTTAACGTAGCCATCTAACTGGTAAACCAACAGGCCCGCGCCAGCGATGACCAGCGCGGTATTACACGCCTGGCTGATGAGCGGCCAGGCTTTGACCTGCTGCCAGCTACGGATAGCCACCGCCATAATCATCAGTGCAATAATCTGCCCCACTTCCACGCCCAAATTAAAAATGAGGATTTTGCCGAGCAGGGCAGGGTCGTCAGCCAAGGTGACTGCCTGCAGGCGCGCAGATAAACCAAAACCATGAATCAGGCCGAATATAAACACCATCACCAGGAGATTGGGCGCGTTAAACCCCAGCCAGCGTTTAAATCCATTGAGATTTTCAAAACCTTTATAAGCCACGGTGACTGCAATTACGGCGTCAATCAGATAATGGTTGGCGGTAATCCCGGCAAACGTTGCAACAATCAACGTGATGGTGTGCCCCAGGGTAAATGCAGTTACGAACAGAAAAATATCGCGCAGCCGCGTCAGGAAGAACATCACGCCTAACAGGAACAGCAGATGGTCGTAGCCACTCAGCATGTGTTCCGCGCCGGTCCACATGACATTCAGAAAACCGCCCTCGGCCATGCGCTCGCGTGCGATGTCAGTCATGTCATGAGCAAACACCCGCGAAGGCAGCAGCGCTGCCGCGAGCCAGAGCAGATAACCCACACAACGCCTGATCAGTGCGGTTTGTAATTTGCTGATCTGTAAATTGCGAGTTATGTGTGACATACGTGCCATCGGCTGGGTCTGCTGAAATAAGTGTCTATGGAATTACAGCAGAATGATGCTGGCCGTGCAATCGATCTGGCGGCAACGTAAAATGCTGCTTCTACGAAGATAACCGGGGAAGTTCATGTCGCAGTTCAAATCCGATTCCGAAACAGATCAACCGGAATCCAGCCTGCCAGATATTTGTCAGCGATTTCTGTTTTCCGACGCCGATGTGCGGGGTGAAATCGTGCGCCTGACACGCAGTTACACCGATACCGTGAACAATCATGCCTATCCGCCCGCCGTGCGTAAACTGCTTGGCGAGTTTCTGGCGGCAGCTGCTTTGCTCGGTTCAACAATTAAATATGAAGGCCGGCTGGTGCTACAGGTGCGTGGCGATGGCGAGTTAAGCCTGATTATGTCGGAATGCACCAGTGAAGGAGCGCTGCGCGGCATTGCCCGTTACGAACAGGTGCCGCAGCAGCAGGATTTTGATGCATTAACCGGCAACGGCGTGTTGGTAATCACCGTGGATTCCCGTCATGCGGATACCTATCAGGGCATCGTATCGCTGGAAGGCGGCTCGCTGGCCGCCTCGCTGAAAACTTATTTTGAGCAGTCCGAGCAATTGCTGTCCTGGTTTTATTTTGCCGCCGACGAGCAACAAGTCTGTGGTTTTATGTTGCAGCAACTGCCGTCTGGGCGCTTCACTGACAGTGATGAGCGGGCACGCTCCTGGGAGCATCTGCTGGCGCTGGGCCAAACCATTACCCCAGCAGAGTTGCATGCACTCAGTAACGAGGATCTGTTGCACCGACTTTATCACCAGGAAAAAGTCGAATTGTTTACGCCGCGTGCGTTTCATTATCAGTGCAGTTGCTCGCGTGAGCGCACGGCGCGGGCATTGATTTCCATCGGCAAACACGAGGTTGACAGTATTATCGCCGAGCAGGGATCAGTGAATATTGCCTGCGAGTTCTGCGGTAAGGACTATCATTTCAGCGCAGCAGAAATTGATTTGTTAATGCAGGATCGTGGCGAACTGCTGCACTAATCCCAATTAGAGGACTCATCATGGCTGGTCAATATCCCGATAAATTTCGCAGTCTACCGCTATACGACGGACGTTTTGATGCCTTTAAACTGGCGGCTGACGGCGCTGATGTGTTGCTGGCATCCTATAGCGCCGGTACACATATTGCGGAACATCAACATGACACCGATAACTACGGCGTTATTGTTCGCGGCGAGTTGCAGCTCACCATGAATGGAAAAACCACCCGTCATGGTTGTGGAGACTGGTATCACGTACCCGCTTTTGTGCCGCATGCCGCAACCTTTGATGTAGAGACTGACGAAATAGAGTTCTGGTTCAAGGTGGAGACAGGAGAAAACATATGAAAGGCAGTTGTTTGTGCAAAGCCGTTGTCTATGAAGTCGACGCCTTTGATAAACCCTTGAGTCACTGTCACTGTTACACCTGCCGCAAGGCGAACGCGGCGGCGTTTAATACCTCGGGCGTTGCTCTTCGTGAACACTTCAGATGGTTGTCCGGCGAGGACAAGCTTTCTCACTATGAGTCATCACCGGGCAAAATACGCCACTTCTGTTCGGTGTGCGGGTCGCAGTTGGTGGCTGAGAAGCCCGCGCTGCCTTACATGATTGTGCGCGTGGCAACGCTGGATGATGATCCTGGCGTGCGTCCGCTGCGCGCTATCTGGACGTCGCATAAGGTGCCGTGGCTGGATTATGAGCATCTTGAAGAGTCCTGGCCGGAATGGCCGGCCAGTTACTGATCTGTCGTTACGGCTTGCTGACAATGTCAAAAAAACTCATGACTTTGCGCATGTTGTCGCGGTTGCTGGCGATAAAGTCGGTGTGATC
>JBFZEG010000021.1:0-4561 GCA_041306975.1 Gammaproteobacteria bacterium
AGGGTAATCGTGGTGCTCATCACCGGAATCGCGTTATTGGTACGATCACCATCCAGATTTTCTTCATAACGCAGGAAGGGATTGACGCGGATATCACGCACACGTGTCAAACCTGTTTTAACCCATTCAAAGCGGTACCAGGCCTCGACAGCGTTATTTCGCTCTTGATACCCAAAATCATTGATGTCAATGGTGTCGTCAAGATAGGTCAGATTCAGTGTGTGCTTAAAACCTACACGAGGGGTGTAAATGATGTCAGTAAAGGCACCATATCCCTGCCCTTTCTGATCAGAATCCGAGGTCACCAGCTGACCATCAAAGTTCCAGATACCGCCTTGCGTCAGGTACTTAAAGTCAACCGCATGCACGGCGGCATCGGATTGATTGTGAGCCACCAGCGTCCCAATGTAGCCCAGTCCCCGGTATGCAGCGCCGCCGCCCTGATCCTCATACAACACGCGGAAAGCCGTGAAGTCGCGGCCACTTTGTGTGTAGCGATTACCATTGTTTGCCTTGAACAGCGTCTCGTCCTCACTGGCCGCAAGTACGCCATAGCGGAAGCTGCCCATTTGCCCCGTGGCCTTAACGGCCCCCAACAGATCCGCGGTCTGCAAACGCTCGCGTGCGGGCAATGCGACACCGGCTGGCAATTCAGGTGCACGCGGACGACCACCAATCCTGCGTGTATTCAGGATGGTAAAGCGTTTACCAGTGCTACCGTTTGAGCGCGCCGAGGTATTAAACACCTCCTGACCTTCCTGGAAAAACAGTCGCTTTTCCGGGAAAAATGTTTCACTGGCGGTCAGATTGACATCAACGTCATCGGCTTCAGCCGACCCGAAGTCAGGATTCAGTGTCGCCGTCATCTGGAAATTGGACGAAGGCCGCCAGAACAGGTCTACACCGGTGCGATGTGTCCAGTCATTGTCAATTTCATCATAGGTCGATGCCACTGACGGAAACAGACTCCATTGCTGGCGGGGATTCACACCGTCGAGCTGCAGCAGAGGAAAATTGCTGAGAAAAATAGCATCGGATTTAGCGATGGTCGGCCAGGCGTAGTTCTGGTTCAGGTGGGCCACCACACGTTCGGAGTAAATGCCGATTTCACGCGTCCCCTCGCGAAAGGGCATGGCCAGTTGCCCCCAGGGAATAAAGTACTCAGCAGACCAGCCGGTGGCGGTCTCAGCGGTAGCACCATACCAGGCGCCATCCCACTGACTGTTGTACTGACGCTCCGGCAAAATAGTCCCGTCCATCTGATTGTCACCCAGCGCCAAACTGACCCAGTATCCAAACTGGCCTTCGCCTGAAGTATCCAATGTAATCGACAAACGGTCACGGTTCAGCTCGCGGTTATCGCGGCCACTGATGCGGCGCACCAGTGTTTCCGGCGGCTGATCCATCTCCGCGCTCATGTAGATGCCACGCGAGGTATAAAACACCCGCAGGCGCGTGTCGTAAGGAGCCGGACCAAGCGTCTCGGGCTCTACAACACCCATACCACTGAAGGTCGGGATCTGTGACCAGACAGCGTCATCAAGCCGGCCATCAATATCGATGGCAACGTCATCGGACATTTCAGTCAGTTGCAGTTTCAGTTCGCGGCCAACACGACCCTGAAAACTACCGTCATTCAAATTAACACCCGTGGTTAATGGCTGAGCCAATACCCCCGGTGTCATCAATAAGGAAATCATTCCAGCAAGGGAGAGGCGGTACAAAGGTTTCAAAACAACATTCCTGTCAGAGACTTAAATTATTCGGTTTTATCGTTGGAACCGGAATCTGCCATCCAACGCTGCATTTGTCTATGCATTTTACCTACTGAATTCCTGACTTTTGCGGTATGACGCTTGTTTGTTACAAACTGTTGCTGAATAATCCGGATAAGTCATGTTTTGACACTTAGAAGCGGAGAAAACAACAATGAAACACGCCTCATTTCCCCAAAAACAACTTGCTCTTTCTTCACTGGGTATCGTGATTGCCTTGATGTCCTCGCCTGCGAGTGCGCAATTTGACACCCCGCGTCTGCCCAATGGCCAGCCTGATCTGCAAGGCATCTGGAGCAATAAAACCCTGACGCCTCTTACACGTGACCGCGCCCTCGGTGATGCGCGTCAATTGACGCCTGAGCAGGTGACTGCCAAAGAGGGTGCACAGGCTGCGTTTGTGGAAGCTGAATATGCGCCCAGCGACCCCAACCGCGAAGCGGGTGCCGGCGCACAGGCGGGCAACGATGGCAACACTGAAGATGGTTACAACGAGTTCTGGAAAGAAGAAGGTGATCGTATACAAATGATTAATGGCGAGTACCGCTCTTCTATTGTCATAGAGCCTGCCAATGGCCAGATCCCTTTTATCCCCGACCGCAGTCTGCGCAGACGTCTGCCTGAGGGTGTCTCTGCCAATGATGGCCCGGAAGGCCGGCCGCTGGCAGAGCGCTGCCTGCTGTCTTTTGGCAATCACTCCGGCCCGCCCATGTTGCCCGTGATGTATAACAACAATTATCAGATTGTGCAGAACGACGACTACGTGATGATCATGGCGGAAATGAATCACGACGCCCGCATCATCAAACTCAATGATGAGCCCGATCTGCACATGCAGAAATGGATGGGAGACTCCGTAGGACGCTGGGAAGGCAACACCCTCGTGGTGACCACCACCGGCTTTCATCCTCAGCAACTGGTGTTTGGCGCTTCACAGAACCTGACCATTACCGAGCGTTTCACACGCACAGCGGAAGCAGAAATCCTTTACGCGTTTACCATCGAAGACCCGACAGTCTATTCCGAGCCCTGGACAGGTGAACTGATGTTTAATGCACGTCCGGCAGGCGAAAAAATCTTTGAGTATGCCTGCCATGAGGGCAACTATGCCCTGCCCGGTGTGCTGGCTGGGGCACGCATGGCTGAACTGGAAGCGGCTCAGTAACACGGAAACAATCGGCCGATGCTGGAGTGGTTTGCACGCATAGAACTGTCCACGCTCAGCATCGGCGTGCGTGAAGTATGGTGGGTGTTTCCCTCTGTGCTGGTGATCCATTCGCTGTCGATGGCGATGATGGCGGGATTTGGCGTGGTGATCAGTGCACGTGCGATGGGCTTTGCTACAAGTTTGCCCATGCACACGCTGCAGCGCTTTAAACCTTTACTATGGGCGGGACTGGCAGCCGCCACCTTTTCCGGCCTGGTGCTGCTGCTGGGATATCCCGCCAAAGCGCTAACTAACCCGCTGTTCTACATTAAATTACTCGTGCTCGTCGGGACTAGCTGGCTCAGCTTGCAATTGCTGAACAACCGTTGGTCCGCTGCCACTGCCACTCAACTTGCTCTGTTATGCCTGTCGGGCTGGATTGTGGTGATTTTTGCCGGTCGTTTTCTGGCTTATACACATTCGGTGTTACTGGCGTCGTGGTTGGTTTTACCGGCGGGAGGTTAATGCGTGTCACTGGTTGAAACCCTGACAGCGATCGGCCACCACAGCGGCATTTTTGCGTTCATGAATACGCAGTGGGGCTGGCCGCTGGTTGAGTCTGTGCATTTTGCCGGGCTGACCCTGCTGCTGGGCACGGTGGGTTTGTTTGATCTACGATTGATGGGGCTTGGCAAAGGCATTCCAATCAAAGCGTTGCATTCACTGGTGCCATTGGGTGTCGCGGGGTTTGTTTTAAATTCACTGACCGGCTTTATGTTTGTGGTCAGCGATCCCGGCCAGTATGTGTACAACCCGGCTTTCCAGATCAAAGTGCTGGCGATGCTCCTGGCCGGGATCAACGTGCTAGTGTTTTACGCGCTGATGGCTGGCCGTGTCAGACTACTGCCCGACAATATGAGTGTGCCGATGCCGGCACGGGTGATTGCACTGATTTCTCTGGGCTGCTGGTGCACAGTCATCGCTGCCGGGCGCTTGATTACGTTTTATCGACCCCCTGAATTCTGGTGTTTCTGGTGCTGAAGTGTTTATCCTGCCGGTATGTGTTGTACCGCTCTCTGCGAGGATGTTATGCAAGCTAAAAAACTGATTCTGGCGACTGCCGTTCTGGCTGCGCTGTCACTGTCGGCCTGCGGTGAAAGTGCGCCTGAAACGACCAACGAGTCGATTGAAGCCGCGATTATTGAGACGGCTGCCACCACGGATCCGGTCAGCACGCTGATAGCCGAGGAAATCACTGTGGCCGAACTGCAGGCAGCCATGGCCAATGGCGAACTGTCAGCAGTGGCCATTGTTGAACACTACCTTGATCGTATTCAAAAACTGGATGGCACCACCCACTCCGTGGTTGAAATTAACACGGATGCGCTGAGCATCGCTTTGCAACTGGATCAGGAACGCGCCGCCGGTCGAGTGCGCTCACCACTGCACGGCATTCCGGTGTTGTTAAAAGACAACATCGACACCGCTGATGATATGAAGACCACGGCGGGCAGTCTGGCCTTGCTCGGCGCACCGACTCCGGCGCGCGATGCCTTTATTGTGCAGCAACTGCGTGATGCCGGCGCCGTTATCCTTGGCAAAACCAATCTCAGTGAATGGGCCAATTTCCGTTCCAGCA